>JBIIED010000040.1:0-16384 GCA_044237995.1 Rubrivivax sp.
GGGAAGGGAGAACCCGGTCCGCGGCCTACCCCACCACCCTCCCCGCCACCCCCCACACCCTGTCCACCAGCACCCACACCAGGTGCCCGAACGCCCAGGTGTAGCCCAGTGCGGCTGCCCCGACGAGTGCCGAACCCAGCAGCGCCAAACCGTCTCGGAACATCCACCCCAGGCACAGCAACACGAGGCTGATGGCCGGCAGTACGTTGCCAAAGGGCAGCGGCAGGAAGATGACGAAACCCTGCAGCGCGATCCACACCGACCACAAAGGGCGCGTGCCGGCAGCCGAGAGGCCGACGAAGCGCTCGCGCAGGCGACGGCCGGCCTGACCATAGAGCCACGCGAGCCCGTGCAGGCAGCGGCGCGACCAGATCTCGTCGAGCGTGGCCTGCGCCAGGCGCCGGGGCAGCCACTTCGGGCCGCGGCCATCCGGAGGGCTCTGCGAGCTGGTGGGGCTCGGCTGGCCCGCGGTCTCGCAGCCTGATGCGGCCCCGCCCGATCGCGCGACATGCCGCCAATGCCAGGCCATCGCGAAGATGGCCAGGCTCAATGCGGTACCCATTCCGTAGATGGGCACCACGCACAGCACGGAGACGACCAGCAGCACCACCGCCGCGGAGTCGTCGCCATGCAGGCGCAGCAGCTCGGCCAGGCTCAGCCGCGGAGAGGCCGCGGCGGCCTGCAGGAAGACTTCGGGACGAAGGGATTGCACGGGCAACTCCAGTGGCCGCAAGGCGGTGGAAACAGGCTCAGGCCGCGTGCGGCACCACGCTCAGGCGCCCGGCCGCGGCAGCACGCGCGCACCCCTCGCAACGAGCAGGTGCGCCCCGGCCGCCAGCACCACGAGCAGCAACACCCCGAACCCCCAGATCACCCACACCAGCGGGACGAGCCAGCCCACCATCGAGGCCACCCACGGCAGGCTCTGCTGCAGCGCCTGCAAGCCCCACAGCAGCGCTTCCTGCATCGCCCTGACGGCGTCCGGATCGATCCACAGGGCCATCCAGGCAGGCACCGGCCACTGCGCTGCGACGCGCGCCCATTCGGCCGCGCCACCGCTGGCCAGCACACCCGCACCCCAGCCGACGAGGCTGGCGCCCAGCGCGGCCAGCCCTGTCCACAGCAGGCCGAGCACTGCCACGCATACCCACAGCAAGACCTTCATCGCACTCTTTCAGAATTCGGGATAACCCGGGCATCCTAGCCAAAGGCGATGGGCCTGATGGCGACACAGCCATGTGCCGATCCAATCGGGCAGCCGCAGCGGTGCTGCGCCTCCCGGGCTCAGGGCCATGGGCCGGGCCGGCACCGGCTTCGTGCATGATCCTGCCGACCCGAAGCCACTCTCAAGGCGCTCTCAGCATGCGACTCATCTACCCCTCATGGCTGGCACCTGGGCTGGCCGATCGGATGCGGCGCGCTGCACCCGCCCTCTGCAGTGCGGCTGCCCTGGCGCTGGCCTGCGCCGCCACTCCGGCCCAGGCCCAGACCCTTCGCGTCGCCAGCGCATTCGACCCGCAGACGATGGACCCGCACGCCATCGCGCTGCTCTACCACTCGCGCGTGGTCCTGCAGATCCACGACTCGCTCGTGCACCGCAACGAGGCCTTCAAGCTCGAGCCGGGCCTGGCCACGTCGTGGCAGATGACGAGCCCGACGAACTGGCGCTTCCAGCTGCGCGCGGGCGTGAAGTTCCACGACGGCACGCCCTTCACGGCCGACGACGTGGTGTTCTCGGTCCAGCGCATGCTCGCCCCGCCCTCGCAGCGCAGCTTCCAGCTCAAGGGGGTGACGGCTGCGCGCAAGGTGGACGAGCTGACCGTGGACCTCGTCACGGAGGCGCCCGACGCGGTGCTGCCCGAGAAGCTCGCCTTCCTGGCCATCATGAGCCGCGCCTGGAGCGAGAAGCACGGCGTGCAGCGCGCGCAGGACTTCAACGGCAAGCAGGAGACGCACGCGGTGCGCCACGCCAACGGCACGGGGCCGTTTCGCCTGGAGCGCTACGAGCCCGACGTGCGCACGGTGCTCAAGCGCAACCCGAACTGGTGGGGCGCGGCCGACAAGCGCAACGGCAACGTGCAGGAGGTGGTCTTCGTCTCCATCAGGAGCGACGCCACACGCCTGGCCGCGCTCGCCTCGGGCGAGGTGGACCTGGTGCTGGATCCGCCCTACCAGGACGTGGCGCGGCTGAAGAACGACCCGCGCATCGCGCTCACGCAGGTGGCCGACCTGGGCCAGCAGTACCTCGCCTTCGACCAGTCGCGCGAGGAGCTCGAGTTCAGCGACGTCAAGGGCCGCAACCCCTTCAAGGACCTGCGCGTGCGACAGGCTGTCTACCACGCCGTCAACGTGCCCCTGATCGTCGACAAGGTGCTGCGCGGCCAGGCCGTGCCGACGGGGGCGTTCCTGTCGCCGATGGTGGAGGGCTCGCCCGCGGAACTCGACAGGCGGCTGCCCTTCGACCCCGCGCGCGCGAAGAAGCTCCTGGCCGAGGCGGGCTACCCGAACGGCTTTGCCATCACGCTGGACTGTGTGAACGTGGCCTGGCGCGAGAACGTGTGCCAGGCCGCCGCCGCCATGCTCACGCAGGTGGGCATCCGCACCACGCTGCGCTCGAGCCCGACGAACCAGTTCTTCCCCAAGCTCACGCAGGCCTCGGCGAGCTTCATGGAATTCGGCTGGAGCGCGAGCCCGGACGCCTGGGCCTCGCTCAACGGGCTGTTTCGCACCTTCGACCGTTCGGGCCTGGGCAGCTTCAACGCGGGGCGCTACAGCAACCCCAAGCTCGATACGCTGATCGACAACATCCGCACCGAGCCCGACCTCACGCGGCGCCGCGCCATGGTGACGACGGCGCTGCGCCTGGTGGCCGACGACCTGCCGATGATCCCCCTGTACCGCCGCACCCTGACCTGGGCGATGCAGCGCAAGGTGACGCTGGTGCAGTGGCCCAACGACACGCTGGAGCTGCGCTGGGTGCGGGTGCGCTGATTGCCGGCGAGCGCCGCTCGGGCACGCGGCACCGGGCGCGCAAGGCTGGCGTGGCGACCCTGGGTCTGCAGCCCGCTCAGCCCGAGGCCGCGGCCAGGCGTATCCGCTCCGCGGCCGCAGGCACGAGGCGCCGCACACCGGGCAGGAGTTCCTCGCGCACCGCCTGCATCGCGGCCTCCCAGGCGGCCTCGAAGAGGCGCTCGTGCTCGCCGCGCCGGCCCACGAGGTGGATCGAGCGCTCGGCCAGCGGCGCGTCCAGCAGCCCGGCCCGCACCTGGGCCGCATGCGCCGAGCCTTGCAGCAGGCAGCTCGGCGTGGTGAGGGCCCACCCGAATCCCGCCGCCACCATGGCCACGAGGGTGTCGGCCGTGTCCACCTCGAGCCGCGAGGTGGCACGCACGGCCTGCCGGCGCAGCAGCGTCTCGACCTGCGTACCCAGGTGCGAGCCCGTGTTGAAGCGCACCAGCGGCGCGGCACCGGCCAGCTGGCGCAGCAGTGCGCGGTCGTAGGTGGCGGCCGCCGGCAGCCGGGAAGTGCGCGGGGTGAGGACGATGAAGGGCTCGGTGTAGACGAGCCTGTCCACGCAGGCTTCGAGCCCCTCGAAGGGGTCGGTCGTCACGACGATGTCGAAGCCGCGCGTGAGCAGCTCCTCGCCCAGGTGGGGCGTCAGGCCGGTGCGCACGGCCAGGCGCAGCGTCTTGTGCAGCATGTGGCCGATGAAGGCGGGCCCGCAGGTGGCCGCGAAGGAATCGACCAGACCGATCGACACCTCCGGTGCGATGCCCATGCTCGCCTCGAGCACCTCGGAGCGAAGCTGAGCGCCTTCTGCCAGCAGCGCGCGCCCCCGGTTGAGCAGCGTGAGCGCCGCGGGCGTGAGCTGCAGCGGGCGGCGCTTGCGGTCGAAGAGCACCACGCCGAGCTCCTCCTCGAGCTGCCGGATGCCCTGCGAGACGGCCGACTGCGTGGTGCCCAGCCGCAACGCCGCGGCCGACATGTTGCGCTCCTCGGCCGTGGTCACGAACAGGTGCAGCACCTGCAGGTCGATGGGCCGATGACGCATGGCGCAAGCCTACTGCAGGAACACGGCCCTGGGCACGCCAGGCCCCGAGGCAACGGCTAGGCCAGGCTCTCGCCGAGAAAGCGCAGCCAGTTCTCGCCCAGCAGCGCCCGGATGCGCCGCTCGCTCCAGCCGCGCTCGACCATCGCCTGCGTCAGGCGCGGGTAGTCGGCCAGCGTCTCCATGCCGCGCACGAAGGGCGCGCAGCCGCGGCCCGGGTTGGCACGCCGCGCGTAGCCCTTGTCCTGGCGCAGCCAGTCGAAGAAGGCCTCGTCCTGGCCCTGGGTGAAGTCGGTGCCGATGCCCACGTTGGCTTCGCCGCACACGTCGATCATGTACTCGAACATCTCGACGCAGTCGGCCAGCGTCGTGGCCGCGCCGGTCTTCATGAACGGGGGGTAGGTGGCCACGCCGACGAAGCCGCCGCGCTCGACAATCTCGCGCAGCTGCGCATCGCTCTTGTTGCGCGGATGGTCGAACGCTCCCCGCGGGGCCACGTGCGTGTACGCGCAAGGCCGGCGCGAGTGGGCGATCGCCTCGGAGGCGGTGCGCGCACCCACGTGGGAGAGGTCCACCAGCATGCCCAGGCGGTTCATGGCGTCGATCACCTCGCGCCCGAAGCCCGACAGGCCGCCATCGCGCTCTTCCCAGCAGCCCGAGCCCACGAGGTTCTGGGTGTTGTAGGTGAGCTGGATCACGCTCACGCCCATGTCCTTGAAGAGCGGCAGCAGGTCCAGGCGGTCCTCGATGCCGCTGGTGTTCTGCCAGCCCAGCAGGATGCCCACGCGCCCGGAGGCCTTGGCGCGGCGGATGTCCTCGGCACTGCGCACCTGCACGATGAGGTCGGCGTGGTCGACGAAGGCCTGCTTCCAGCGCGCCAGGTTGATCATCGTGTCGCGCAGACCCTCCCAGATCGAGCAGGTGCAGTTGGCCGCTGTCAGGCCGCCGCGGTGCATGGCCTCGAAGACCTCGCGGCTCCAGCGGGAGACGACGAGACCGTCGACGACGATGGAGGAGGCGTGCAGGGCTTGTGCGTCCATGGAATGAGGTTCCGGCGGGAGGTTGGCGGGAGGTTGGCGGGAGGGCGACAGGAGGGTGGGCAATCGAGCTCAGGTCGGGCCGGATGGACTGGTTGGACCGGGGCTGGGCGCCGATCCCTCGTCGAGAAAGGGCAGCACCAGGTCGAGGAGTTCGCTCGTGCGCGTCTCGGCAAACAGATGGCCGCCGCCTTCGAGCACCGCCAGCCGCGCGCCGGGGATCTGCCGCGCCGCTTCCTGCGCATGCCACAGCGGCATCACGAGGTCATCTCGCGCGCCCACGACGAGGGTGGGCATGCGCAGCGCCGGGTACAGCGCTCGCGCATCGAAGCCCAGGATCGCATCGAGCCGCGCCGCGATGCCGGCGGCGTCCTGGGGGCTCTCCAGGGCCTGGCGGGCCAGGGCCTCGAAGCGCGCGGCATGCTCGCGGCGGTACTCGGGCGGGTAGATCAGCAGGGCGTTGAAGTGCACGTAGTGGTCAGGCGGCAGGGTGCGGGCGGCGGCCTTGCGCATCGACTGCAGCGTGTGCAGCGCCTCGTCCCCGTGTGTCCACGGTGCCGCCAGCACGAGCCGGTCGACCCGGCCTGGGTGCTGCGCCGCCAGTGCGGTGGCCTTGCCGGTGCCGGTGGACACGCCGATCACGTGCGCGCGCTCGATTCGGGCATGGTCCATCAGCGCCACGATGTCGTCGGCCAGCTCCCGCATCGACTGGCCCTGTGCGGTCGGTTCGCTGCGCCCGGTGCCGCGCTGGTCGTAGCTGAGCACGAGGTGGCGCCGGGCCAGGCCCGCCAACCAGGCGGCGCGCGCCTGGGCCCCGGTGCCCTGCCCGGCCGTGACGACCACGGGTGGCCCCTCGCCCGCGAGTTCGTAGTGGATGCGCACGCCACCGACAATGGCCTCGGCCATGGATGCAGACCTCCCGTGTGGGCGCGTCGCGCGCCGTTGATCACGTGTGCGCGCATCGCGCGCCCTTGCCCCTGACGGACAGGCCATGATGGCCCGGCAGCCAGGCACGCGCCACCGGCTCGAACCCGGGGCCCGGCCCAGTATCAGGGGCGCGCCGTCACATCATCAGTTTCGCTAATGGTAGGACGGGCCGGGGGCCAACCCGCATCGCACCGACCCCCGACGGCGCCTAGCATCGCTGCGTCTGGACGAGTCGGCGTCGAGACGGCCCGAATCCCACCAGGAGACGCACGATGGACACCCCGCTGCACACGCTCACCCCACCTGGCCGCGCCCGGCGCCGTGTGCTGTGCGCGCTCGCACCCGCGGCCCTGCTGCTGGGCTGGGGCCTGGCACACGCGCAGTCGGGCCCCTACCCGAACCGGCCCGTCACGCTGGTGGTGCCCTTCGCCGCGGGCAGCTCCACCGACATCATGACCCGCGTGGTGGCCAAGGTGCTCAATGAGCGGCTCAAGACCAACCACTTCATCGTCGACAACAAGCCCGGCGCCAACGGCGTGATCGCCAGCGACTTCGTGGCCAAGGCCCGGCCCGACGGCTACACGCTGCTCGTGGGCACGGGCACCACGCACACGCAGGCGCCGTGGATGATGAAGACCTTCCCCTACGACCCGGTGAAGGACTTCGAGCCCGTGGCCGGCATCGGGGGCGTGCCGCTGGCGGTGCTCGTGAGCAAGGATTCGCCGGCCCGCACGGTCGACGAGCTGCGCCGCCTGGTGGCCGCCGCGCCGGGCAAGCATGCCTACGGAACGGCCTTCGGGATGTCCACCGTGTGCAGCGAGAACATTCGCCGCGGATTCAACATCGATCTTGCCCAGGTGCCCTACAAGAGCAGCCCGCAGGCCCTGACGGACCTCATCGGCGGACGCATCACGGTGCTGTGCACCGACTTCAATTCCTCCATGAGCGCAATCCGTGGCGGGCAGGTGCGTGCGCTGGCCGTCACCACCGCCCAGCGCAACGCGCAGCTGCCCGAGGTGCCGACGATGGTGGAGGCACTGCCCGGATTTCCGGAGATGCGTTCGTGGGTGGGCGTCTTCGCGCCGCGTGGCACGCCCGCGGAGATCACGCAGATGCTCGCCCCGCACATCCTGGCCGCCACGGAGTCGGCCGAAGCCGTGAAGTCCCTCGGGCCCAACGGCTTCGAGCGGCTGGCGGTGAGCGGGCCGGCCATGACCGCCTTCGTGCAGTCGGAGCTTGCCAAGTGGGGCAAGCTGATCGAGGCGGCAGGCATCCAGAAGGAGTGAGGCCTGAGCGCTGCGTCGTGCCGGCCACCAGGCCGGCGCGATGCGCCGTGCACCGCCGATCGAGCCGACCGTGAACGCTCCCCTCGACCCGAGCCCGCCCCCGGGCTTCACCGCCCGCCTGGCGCACTGGGCGGCCACCACGCCCCGGCACTGGCCGCCCGAGGCCCTCGAGCAGGCCGAGCGGGCCTTCGTGGACACGGTGGCCTGCATGGTCGCTGGTGCGGGCGACGAAGCCGTGCGCCGGGCAGCCGAGGGCCTGGGGCGCTGGGGCCAGGCGGGGAGCGTCAGCCGCGTGGCCGCCTCGCGCGGGCTGGACGCGCCTTGGGCGGCGCTGCTCAACGGAGCGGCCGCACATGCGCTCGACTACGACGACGTGCTCGACCCCGCCGCCTCGCACGTGAGCGCGGTGCTGGTGCCGGCACTGCTGGCCCTGGGCGAGGAGACGGACGCCAGCGGTGCGGACGCGGTGGACGCCTACATCGTCGGCGTGGAGGTTCAGGAGTGCCTGGCCGAGGCCGTGAACATGGCGCACTACACGCGCGGCTGGCACACCACGCTCACCCTGGGCGCACCCTCGGCCGCGGCAGCCTGCGCGCGGCTGATGCGACTGGATGCGCAAGCCACCCTGCGTGCCATCAGCCTGGCCACGAGCCTGTCGGGCGGCTTCAAGCGCCAGTTCGGCACCCAGGCCAAGCCGCTGCACGCGGGCCTGGCGGCCCAGCATGGCATCCTGGCCGCACGCCTGGCCGCAGCTGGGCTCACGGCCGATGCCGAGCCGCTGGAGGGCGCTCGCGGCTTTGGTGACCTCATGGTGGGGCCTGGGGCTACGGGCTTCGTCCCGGCGGTGCTGCAGCGGCTCACGGGCCCGCCTGCCGTGCTGCGCCCGGGCCTGTGGTTCAAGCGCTACCCGTGCTGCGCGAGCACCCACCGGGCCGTGGACGCCGTGCTGGCCATCTGCTCGGAGCAGGGGCTGCGCGCTGCCGACATCGCTGCGGTCCAGACCTCGGTCTCCGAGGCTGCGGTGCGCAATCTCATGTACGGCCGGCCGGCCAACCCGATGCAGGCGCGCTTCAGCATGCCCTACTGCCTGGCCGCGGCCGCCTGCGACGGCGACCTGCGTCTGGCCACCTTCCGCGACGAGGCGCTCGGCCGCCCCGAGCTGCTGGCCTTCCTGCCGCGCGTGACGATGCTGGCCGACCCGCAGCAACCCGCCGACATGCCCTCGACCGTGCGCAGCTGGGCCACCACCACCCTCACCACCCACTCTGGCCAGACTTACACGCGCCGCGTGGTCGACCCCAAGGGCTATCCCGACCACCCGCTCGACGAAGCGGAGCTGGCAGCCAAGTTCGCCGACTGCACGACCGGCCAGGACGTGCAGGTGGCCGGCAGCTTCGAGGCCTGGAGGCGCATCTCCCGGGCCCCTTCGTTGCGCAAGCTGAGCCTGACGCTGCGCATGGTGCGACCCTGATGCGCTACTCCTTCTGGACACTGCTCGCCCAAGCGCTGGCTGGCCAGCGCGGCTGGAAGCCGGCCTGGCGCGACGCGAGCCCTGAGCCGGCCTACGACGCCGTGATCGTGGGCGGAGGCGGGCACGGCCTGGCCACTGCCTACTACCTCGCGAAGAACCACGGCATGCGGCGCGTGGCCGTGCTCGAGAAGGGCTACGTCGGCTCGGGCAACGTCGGGCGCAACACCACCATCATCCGCTCGAACTACCTGCTGCCGGGCAACACGCCCTTCTACGAGTGGTCGCTCAAGCTGTGGGAGGGCCTGGAGCAGGACATCAACTACAACGCGATGGTCAGCCAGCGCGGCGTGCTCAACCTCTTTCACTCCGACGCCCAGCGCGATGCGTACGCGCGGCGTGGCAATGCGATGCGCATTGCGGGCGTGGATGCCGAGCTGCTCGACCGTGAAGACGTGCGCCGCATGGTGCCGAACCTGGACTTCGAGCAGGCGCGCTTTCCGGTGCGCGGCGGCCTGCTGCAGCGCCGCGGCGGCACCGTGCGCCACGACGCCGTGGCCTGGGGCTACGCCCGCGCGGCCGACGCGCTGGGCGTGGACATCGTGCAGGACTGCGAGGTCACGGGCATCCATGTCGAGCACGGGCGCGTGATGGGCGTGGAGACGAGCCGCGGCTTCATCCGCGCCGGCAAGGTCGGCCTGGCCGCGGCAGGCAACTCCTCGCGCGTGGCGGCCATGGCGGGCCTGCGCCTGCCCATCGAGTCGCACGTGCTGCAGGCCTTCGTCAGCGAAAGCATCAAGCCGTTGGTGGACCATGTGGTCACGTTCGGTGCCGGGCACTTCTACATCAGCCAGTCCGACAAGGGCGGCCTGGTCTTCGGGGGCGACGTGGACGGCTACAACTCCTACGCCCAGCGCGGCAACCTGCCGCTGGTGGAGCACGTGCTCGAGGAAGGCCTGGCCATGATGCCCATGCTCGGGCGGCTGCGCATGCTGCGCAGCTGGGGCGGGGTGATGGACATGTCGATGGACGGCTCGCCCATCATCGACCGCACCCCGATCGAGGGCTTGTACCTCAACTGCGGCTGGTGCTACGGCGGCTTCAAGGCCACGCCCGCCTCGGGCTGGTGCTTCGCCCACACCATCGCCCACGACGCCCGCCACCCGTTGAGCGAGCAGCTGCGGCTGGACCGCTTCGCCACCGGCCACCTGATCGACGAGAAGGGTCAGGGCCCGCAGCCCAACCTGCACTGATCCCGCCCCACCCGAATGCGCCTGGCCTGCCCCCACTGCGGACCCCGCTCGATCGAGGAGTTCGTGCAACTCGGCGCCGCCGCCTTGCGGCGGCCCGCGCCCGACGCCGTGCTCGAGGCCTGGGTCGACTACGTGTACCTGCGTGACAACCCGGCCGGCGCGCACGAGGAGCTCTTCCACCACGCAGCAGGCTGCCGCGCGATGCTCGCCGTGCGGCGCGACACGCGCACGCATGCGGTGCAGGCCGTGCGCACGGTGCAGGCTGCGCGGGAGGAGCTGGCGCAGCCCGCCCCGATGGCCGGGCAGCCGGCCGTCAGCGGAGGCCCGCCGTGAGCGCCGCACGCCTGCCTCGGGGCGGAAGGGTCGACCGCTCGCGCACGCTGAGCTTCACCTTCGATGGCCGCCCGTGCTCCGGCCTGGCGGGCGACACGCTGGCCTCGGCCCTGCTGGCCAACGGCGTGTCCCTCGTCGGGCGCTCCTTCAAGTACCACCGGCCGCGCGGCATCCTCTCGGCCGGGCCGGAGGAGCCCAACGCCCTGGTGGAGCTGCGCACGCAGGCCCGCCGCGAACCCAACACACGGGCCACGCAGGTCGAGCTCTTCGAGGGCCTGACGGCGACGAGCCAGAACCGCTGGCCCACGCTGGCGCTGGATGCGCGGGCCGTCAATGGCTGGTTCGCGCCGCTTCTGCACGCGGGCTTCTACTACAAGACCTTCATGTGGCCGGCACGGTTCTGGGAGCGCGTGTACGAGCCGCTGATCCGCCGCGCCGCGGGCCTGGGCCGCGCATCCGGCGAGCCTGACCCGGACGACTACGAGAAGTGCACGCTGCACGCCGACGTGCTCGTAATCGGAAGCGGCCCGGCAGGGCTGGCGGCTGCGCGCGCCGCCGCGCTGGGCGGTGCACGCGTGGTGCTGTGCGAGCAGGACTTCGACTTCGGCGGGCGCCTGCTCTGCGAAGCCACGGCCGACGCTTCGGCACAGGCCGGCCCGGCCGCAGCCGGCCCTGCGCTGCAGGTCGACGGCCAGCCGGCTGCCGCGTGGGCGCAGCAGGTCGTCTCCGAGCTCCGCGCGATGCCCGACGTGACACTGCTGCCGCGCACCACGGTCTTTGGCGCCTTTGATCACGGCCAGTACGCAGCCGTCGAGCGCGTCTGGGACCACGCCCTCGAGCCTGCGCCGTTCGAGCCGCGCCAGCGCCTGTGGCGCATCGTGGCGCGTACTTGCGTGATGGCCACTGGCGCGCTCGAGCGCCCGCTCGTCTTCGACCACAACGACCGGCCCGGCGTCATGCTGGCGGGCGCCGTGCACAGCTACGTCAACCGCTTCGGCGTGCTGCCCGGGCGCGAGGCGGTGGTCTTCGCGACGCACGACGACGCCGCCCACGCCGTACATGCGCTGGCCCGCGCCGGCGCGCGCGTGGCCGCGGTGGTCGATCCACGGCCTGCATCCAGCCCGGCGCTGCGCCATGCAGCCGAGGTGGCCGGAGCCAGGCTGCTTGCAGGCACCGTGGTGGAGCGCGCCGTGGCGGCGGGATGGCCCGCGCTGGCAGGCGCCGGGCAGGTTCGGGCCGTGCAGCTGCGCGGGCCCTCGGGCACGCTGCGACTGGACTGCGACCTGCTGGCCATGGGCGGAGGCTTCACGCCCACGCTGCACCTGTCCTCCCACACCGGCCACAAGCCGCGCTGGGACGCAGACTGCGCCGCCTTCGTGCCCGCCGGGCTGCCTGCGGGCATGCACGCTGCGGGCGCCGTGACGGGCGGCGGCACGCTGGTTCAGTGCCTGACCCAGGGCACGGCGGCGGGCCTGGCGGCCTTACGCGAGATGGGCCTGGGTGCGCCCGAGGTTCGGGTGCCCGAGGGCAGCGACGAGGCCGGCAGCCTCACGCCGCTGTGGCGCGTGAGCGGCGCCGGCGCGAAGGCCTTCGTCGACTTACAGCACGACGTGACGGCTGACGACCTCGCGCTCGCCGCGCGCGAGGGCTTCAAGCGGCCCGAGCTGATGAAGCGTTACACGACGCTGGGCATGGGCACCGACCAGGGCAAGACCTCGGGCATGAACGGCCTGGGCATCATGGGCGAGTTGCTCGGCCGCGAGGTGCCGAGCCTGGGCACGACCACCTTCCGCCCGCCCTACACGCCGGTGGCGCTGGGCGCCTTCGTCGGCCACGGCCGCGGCCGCCACTTCCGGCCCACCCGGCTGGCGCCAACGCACGCGTGGTCGCGCGAGCGTGGAGCCGTCTTCGTGGAGGCGGGGGCCTGGCTGCGGGCGCAGTACTACCCCCGGGCAGGCGAAAGCGGATGGCTCGAGGCAGCCACGCGCGAGGCGCGCGCCGTGCGCGAGCGCGTGGGCTTCTGTGACGTCTCCACGCTCGGCAAGGTCGAGCTCACCGGCGCCGATGTGGGCACCTTCCTGGACCGCGTCTACGCCAACCGCTTCTCCAACCTCGCCGTGGGACGCGCCCGCTACGGGCTGATGCTGCGCGAAGACGGCATCGTGCTCGACGATGGCACCACCGCGCGCCTGGGCGAGCAGCTCTGGATCCTCACCACCACCACCGCCAACGCGCCGCGCGTGATGCAGCACCTGGAGCACGCCCGCCAGGTGCTGTGGCCAGAGCTCGACGTGCGCATGGCCAGCGTCACCGATCAGTGGGGCCAGGTGGCGCTGGCGGGCCCGCGCGCGCACGAGGTGCTGGCGCAGCTGGTCGACCCCGAGGTGGACATCTCCGAGCGCGCGCTGCCCTACATGGGCGCGATCCAGGCGCGGCTGCACGGCGGGGTGCCGGCGCGGCTGTTTCGGATCTCGTTTTCGGGCGAACTCGGCTACGAGATCGCGGTGCCGGCGGCCTGGGCGCATGCCCTGATGCAGCGCATCGAGCATGCCGGCGCCGCCTTCGGCATCGAGCCCTACGGCACCGAGGCGCTCACGATGCTGCGCGTGGAAAAGGGCCACGCGGCCGGCGGGGAGCTCAACGGCCAGAGCAGCGCGGCGACCCTGGGCCTGGCGCGGATGCTGTCACCCCACAAGGACTTCATCGGCAAGGCGCTGTCGCAGCGCGCGGCCTTTGTCGATCCGCAGCGCCCGACGCTCGTGGGCCTGCGCCCGGTGCAAGCCTCTGCCCGCGCGGGTGCCGGGGCACACCTGTTCGAGCCAGGCGCACCGCGCGACATCGCGCACGACCTGGGATACCTCACCTCCGCAACGTACTCCCCCGCCCTGGGGCAATGGGTCGCACTGGGCTTCCTGGCCGCCGGAGGCGAGCGCATCGGCTCGCGCATGGTGGCCCACGACCCGGTGCGCGGCCAGGACACCGAGATGTGGGTGACCGAGCCTTGCATGGTCGACCCCGAGGGCACGAGGCTCAAGGTGACCACGCCCGCACGAGACGGCACTCCAGGGGGAACGTTCGCCCCTCCCGCCCAGATACCAGCTTCCCGCCACGCGCTGCACGGCGTCGCCCAGCCTGGCCGCCACGGCCGCACCCAGGGCCCGACGGGGGTGCAGGCATGGCCGGACTCGGCATCGGACCTCGCCCACGTGCTGCCGGCGCCAGGGCAGCGCGCCGCGTGCATGCAGGCGCTGGCCGGAGCCTTCGGGCCGACCTTGGCCCTCGATGAGCCGCGCCGCGCCGTGCGCACCGAGGCGCTGGGCTGGCACTGGTGCGGGCCCGACCGCTGGCTGGCCTGCGCGCCTGTGGGCAGCCCCCTCGGGGCGCGTCTGCACGCGGTGCTGAGCGAGGTGCTGGGTCAGACGGCGGGCGTGATCGATCAGGGCAGCGGCCTGCACGCGCTGAGGCTGTCGGGCCCGGCGGTGCGACGCACCCTGGCCAAGGGCCTGAGCCTGGACCTGCACCCGCGCGCCTTCGTCATCGGCGAGACGGCGCTCACGCTGCTCGCGCACCAGCACGTGCAGCTCACGCGCTGCGGCCCGGACGACTTCGAGCTGGTCGCTCCACGCTCGACGGCATCCGACCTGTGGGACTGGCTGCTGGCCTCGGCCGGTGAGTTCGGGCTGGAGGTGCTGGAAGAGCGACAGCCAGCGAACCCGGTGCAGACGCGCCACCACTGATGCGCCCGAAACGGGCGGGCCAGGCTCCCCCGCTCGTCTCAGGCGCGCAGGCCGTGCGCGACCGCTCGTCTCAGGCTGTTGCGTCGGGGCGTGCCGGCACGTCCAGCACGTCGGGCTCGTGGCCCGTGGCCGAGAGCAGCTGCCGCAACCCTGGCAGCGGCACCGACAGCGTGGCCGTGTTCACGAGCGGGTGGCACTGCAGGGCCTGGGCCTGCCACAGCGCCTCGTCGATCACGACCCGCACGGCGCAGTCGCTGTCGCACACCACGCCAAGCACGCTCACGGCCCCGGGCGTCACGCCGAGCAGTCGCTGCAGTTCTTCGGGCGAGCCGAAGGTGAGCTTGCGCAGGCCCAGCGCCTTGGCCAGCTGCGACAGATCCGCACGCTTGGCATAGGGCACGACCACCAGGAAATGCTGGCGCCCGTGGGCATCGCGCAGGAAGAGGTTCTTCGCCTTGGCCCCCGGCAACGGCGGCACGAGGCGCGAAGCCTCCTCGGTGGTGTAGACGGGCGGATGGTCCACACGCTCATAGGCGATGCCCAGGCGGTGCAGCGCGTCGGTGGCAACCGACGCGCCGTGTCCGGAAGGAGCGTCTTCAGTCATCTGCCTCGCAGTGTGCCACCGCGCCGAGCTTCGGTCCGCTCCTCGGCCTGCAGCTCGCCTTCAGCCTGCGCCAGGATCCGGTCGAGCCGGTCCTTGAGCTTCTCGGTGGAGAGCTCCTCGCGCAGCCGCTCGACCATCAGCGCCAGCGCGAAGGGGCTCGGCGCGCGCAGCTCCACGAGTTCCAGGCTCGCGCGACGCAGGGCGCCCAGGACTTGCCCGAGTCGGGAGAGCTCGAGTTCCTGCGACAGCACCTCGCTCTGAGCCTGCGTGAGCAGCCGGTTGCCGGGGTCGTACTGGCGAAAGACGTCGTAGAACAGGCTCGAGGACGCCTGCAGCTGCTTGAGGCTCTTGGGCGCACCGGGGTAGCCACTGAAGACGAGGCCCGCCACGCGGGCAATCTCGCGAAAGCGCCGCCGTGCGAGCTCGCCGCTGTTAAGCGAGGCGAGCACGTCCTGCAGGAGATCGCGCGTCTCGAAGAGCGTGCCGTCGAGCAGCGCATCGAGCACGGGCTCGCGCGCCGCGAGAATCTCCAGCCCGTAGTCGTTGACGCTGAGCGAAAAGGTGTTGGCCTGCTCGCGTGCCAGGCGCCAGGCCAGCAATTGCGCCAGGCCGATGTGGACGTTGCGCCCGGCAAAGGGATAGACGAAGAGGTGCCAGCCCTCGCGCGAGCGGTGTCGCTCCACGAGCAGGCGCCCGGGCACCGGCAGCCGGCTGAGCCGCGCCTGCGCCCGCAACATCGGCTGCGCGGCCTGCATCTCCGGCTCGAAGAAGTCGCCCTGCGCCGCGCTGGCGAGCATGGCCTGCACGGCATCGGCCAGCTCGGTGGACAGCGGCATCTTGCTCCCCGCCCAGGTGGGCACGGTGCCGCTGGCCCGCCTGGCCTTCTTCACCCACGCCACCATCTCGCGCGTGCGGACGAACTCGAGCACGCGCCCGGCAAACACGAAACAGTCGCCCGGCGACAACCGCGCGATGAAGCCCTCCTCGATCGTGCCAAGCGTGCCGCCGGTGAGCCACTTCACGAGCATCGAGCTCTCGCCCACGATCGTGCCCACCTGCAGCCGGTGGCGCTGTGCGATGCCGCGCTCGGTCACACGGTATCGCCCCTCCACGAGGCGGATGCGGTGGTAGTCGGGGTAGGCACCCAGGCTCTCGCCCCCGCGCTCGCAGAAGGCCAGCGCCCAGTCGAACTCCTCGCGCGTGAGGCTGGCGTAGGCCGGCGCGCTGCACACTTCCTCGAACAGTGCGTCGGGCTCGAAGCCTCCTCCCAGGGCCACCGTCACCAGGTGCTGCACGAGCACGTCCAGCGGCTTGGCAGGCGTGGTGCGCGACTCCACGCGCCCGGCCTGTGCAGCGCGGCGCACGGCTGCGGCCTCCACGAGCTCGAGCGTGTTGGTGGGCACGAGCGTGATACGGCTCGAGCGGCCCGGCGCGTGGCCGCTGCGCCCGGCGCGCTGCAGCAGCCGCGCCACGCCCTTTGCACTGCCGATCTGCAGCACGCGCTCCACGGGCAGGAAGTCCACGCCCAGGTCCAGGCTCGAGGTGGCCACCACCGCCTTGAGCGTGCCGGCCTTCAGCCCGGCCTCCACCCACTCACGCACGCCCTTGTCGAGCGAGCCGTGGTGCAAGGCCACCACGCCCGCCCAGTCGGGCCGCGCCTGCATCAGCAGCTGGTACCAAATCTCGGCCTG
>JBIIED010000271.1:0-4681 GCA_044237995.1 Rubrivivax sp.
CTCGGGTTCCCAGTCCTGCACGAGGCGAGCGTGCAGCGCGGCCTCGACCTCAGCCCACTCGGGCCGGCCCGCGAGGTTGTCGAGCTCGTCGGGGTCGCTCTGCAGCTCGAACAGCAGGGGCGGCAGCCCGCGGGTGTAGATGTACTTGAGGCGGCCCTGGCGCACCATGCGCGAGGCGGCGCACGGAGGCTGGCGGGTCGGATCGGAACTTCTGGATCCACCTGCCGGTGGGCTACTTCAAGACCATCTACGACACGCGCTTCTCGCGCCTGTTCGACACCGAGCCTTCCGAGGGCTCGGGCGGGCGCAACATCGTGTGGCCCCGCGGGCGCGTCGTGGGGGGCTCCTCGTCCATCAACGGGCTCGTCTACATCCGCGGCCAGCACGAGGACTACGCCGACTGGGTGCGCGCCGGCGCGCAGGGGTGGGACTACCGGGCGGTGCTGCCGTACTTCCGCCGCTCCGAGCGCTACGAGGGCGGGGCCAGCGAGTTCCACGGGGCCGAGGGCGAGCTTGGCGTGTCCGACCTGCGCAACGACCATCCCTACTGCGAGGCGTGGGTGCAGGCGGGCATGCAGGCCGGCCTGCCCCGCAACCCCGACTTCAATGCGCACTCGGACTTCGGCGTGGGTGCGTACCAGCTGTCCATCCGCGGGGGCTGGCGCTCCAGCGCCGCCAAGGCCTTCCTGCGGCCGGCGCTCGTGCGCCCGAACCTGAAGCTCGAGCTGCACACCCAGGTGTCGCGGGTGCTGTTCGAGGACGGCCGCGCGGTGGGTGTGGAGTGGCTGCAGGGCGGGCAGGTGCACCAGGCGCGCGCGCAGGGCGACGTCATCCTCAGTGCCGGTGCCTTGCAGTCACCGCAGCTGCTGCAGCTCTCGGGCATCGGGCCGCCGGAGCTGCTGCACCGGCACGGCATCGCGGTGCAGGTGGACGCGCCCGATGTCGGGCAGAACCTGCAGGACCACTACCAGGCCCGCGTCATCGTGCGCCTGAAGCGCAAGGTGTCGCTGAACAACCAGGTGCGCAACCCCTTCTCGCTGGCGAAGATGGGCGTGCAGTGGCTGCTGGCCGACCGCGGGCCGCTCACGGTGGGCGCGGGCCAGGTGGGGGGTTTTGCGCGCACCGACCAGGCGCGCGACGGCCGTGCCGACGTGCAGTTCAACGTGATGCCGCTGTCGGTGGACAAGCCCGGCGACCCGCTGCACGACTACCCGGGCTTCAGCGCCTCCGTCTGCCAGTGCCGGCCGCTCTCGCGCGGGAGCGTGCAGATCCGCTCGGCCGATCCCTTCGAGCAGCCGCGCATCGACCCGCGCTACTTCAGCGAGCCGCTGGACCGCGAGACCATGGTGTCGGGGTTGCAGTGGCTGCGCGAGATCTACGCCCAGCCGGCTTTTCGCCAGCTGTGGGACATCGAGACCATGCCCGGCGCCGGCGTGGCCACGCGCCAGCAGCTGTGGGACTTCGCGCGCAGCCGCGGCGGCACGGTCTTTCACCCGGTGGGCACCTGCCGCGTGGGCAGCGACGAGCGCGCCGTGCTCGACCCGCAGCTGCGCGTGCGGGGCGTGGAAGGCCTGCGCGTCATCGACGCCTCGGCCATGCCCACCCTCATCTCGGCCAACACGAATGCGGCCTCGATCATGATCGGGGAGCGGGGGGCGGACTTCGTGCTGCAGGCGTGAAGGGCTGGCGGCCGGCAACGCCGGCGTGCGGGCACGCCTAGTGCTCGTCCTGGCGGATGCGGGTGGCGATCCAGCCGGCCGCGCAGATCAGCAGGATCGCGCCGCTCTCGTAGAGCAGGATGGTCGGGTCGGTATCCTTGCCTTGCAGGATGATCAGCCGTGAAAGCGCCGTGACGGCGATGAACAGCGGGATCGCGATCGGGATGCGCCGGCTGCTGTAGAAGGCCGCGAGCATGCCGAGCACCTCGGCGTAGATGAACATCAGCAGCAGGTCCTTGAGCTCGACCTTGCGGTTCTCGATCAGCAGCATCACCTCCTGGCCCATCGCCACGACGGTGAAGACGGCAATGAGCACGAGAAAGAACTTTTCCGTGATCTCGATGGCACGCTTGACGTCCATGGTTGTCCTTTCGCAGGCGTCGACTCGTGCAGCGATCGTACTGACCTTGGCGCCCGGGCTGAAGGTGCCCCACCAAATTTTGATCGGAGATTGATCGGCGGGCAGGGGCGCATGCGATTCAGCCTGAAGCTGGCGTGCGCGCAGCGCCTGGGCTGCCTGGGCTGTATGCCTGCGCTGTATGCGCGTCCAGATCAGTTTCTGAGCCAGGCGGTGGCGATGATCGTGGTGTGGTCATGGCAGCGCGGCCCGGCTAAGCTGCCGAAAACGGCCGGCCGTCATGCGCGCCGGCATCAGGGAGCGGGCAATGAAGAGCACCAAGGAGATCTTTCGGTCGCGTCGGCACCAGGTGCCGGGGCGGTCGTGGCTGGCCGGCCTGGCCTGCGCCGTGCTGCTGGCTGCCTGCGGGGGCGGCGGCTCTGGTGGCGAGACGGTGGTTCCCCCGCCCGTGGCGGTGAACACCGCTCCGGTGGCCCAGCCCGGCGCGGCGCAGAGCGTGACGGTGGGCACCGTCGTCACGCTGGACGGCAGCGCCAGCACCGATGCCGATGGTGATCCGCTCACCTATGCCTGGACGCTGAGCACCCGCCCGGCGGGCAGCAGCGCGGCGCTGGTGGCGCCTGCGGCGCCGCGCGCGACCTTCGCGGCCGACGCCGCGGGCACCTACGTGGCCACCCTCGTGGTGAGCGACGGCAAGTCCTCGAGCACGCCGGCCACCGTCAGCATCGCGGTGGCCGCGGGCAACGCGCCACCGGTGGCCCGGGCCGGCGCCAACCAGAGCGTGACGGTGGGCAGCGCCGTGACGCTGGACGGCTCGACGAGCTCGGACGCCAACGGCGATGCGCTCACCTACCGCTGGAGCCTCACCACGCGCCCGGCCGGCAGCGCTGCGGCGCTCGCGGGCGCCACCTCACCGCGGCCCGCCTTCACGGCCGATCTGGCGGGCAACTACGTGGCCACGCTCATCGTCAACGACGGCCAGGCCGACAGCGCGCCCTCGACCGTGCTCGTCGTCTCCGCGGCCGCCAACGTGCGGCCCGTGGCCGATGCCGGAGCGGGCCAGAACGTGCTCGTGGGCGGGCTCGCGGTGCTCGACGGCTCGGCCAGCCGCGACGACAACCCGGGCGACACGCTCACCTACCGCTGGGCGCTCACCAACCGGCCCGCCGGCAGCGCAGCGTCGCTCAGTGGCGCGAGCACCGCGCGTCCGAGCTTCACGGCCGACGTGGCCGGCTTCTACGTGGCCACACTCATCGTCAGCGACGGGCGCCTGGACAGCGAGCCGGCCACGACCGTGATCTCGGCGGCCACCGGCAACGTCGCGCCCGTGGCCAACGCCGGCCGCGCCCAGAACGTGGTGACCGGGCAGCTCGTGACGCTCGACGGCCGGGCGAGCTCGGACGCCAACGGCGACGCGCTGGCCTACACGTGGACCCTCACCACGCGGCCGGCCGGGAGCAGCGCGGTGCTCAGTGCCTCGACCACCGCGCAGCCCACCTTCGCGGCCGACCGGGACGGCACCTACGTGGCTGCGCTCGTCGTCACCGACGGCAAGCTCAGCAGCCAGCCGGCCACCGTCACCGTGACGGCGGGCCCGGCCAACGTGGCGCCCGTGGCCCGTGCGGGCCCGGCCCAGACGGTGACGGCAGGCACCACCGTGACGCTGGACGCAAGCGCCAGCAGCGACGCCAACGGCGACGCGCTGACCTACGCCTGGGCGCTCACGAGCCGGCCCGCCGGCAGTTTTGCGGGGCTGAGCGGGCCGGCCACCGTGCGGCCGACCTTCACGGCCGACGTGGAGGGCACCTACGTGGCCACGCTCGTGGTGGGCGACGGCAAGGTGCCGAGTGAGCCGGCCACCGTGACCATCACGGCCATTCCAGCCAACGCGCCTTCGATCGTGGCCGACCGGGCCGAGCCGCTGGCAGGCACGGTGAACCTTTCGCTGAGCCGCGCGGTGACGGGCACCGTGACCTGGTTCGTCGACCTGCGGCAGATCGGCACGGGCAGCACGCTTGCGTGGAACACGACGACGGTGAGCAACGGCAGCCATCTGCTGGTGGCGCGCGTGCAGAGCTCACCGGATGCGGCGGCCTACGAGGTACGGCGCACGGTGAACGTGGCGAACTCGAGCATCACGGTCAGCACCCTGGTATCGGGCACCACGGGTACGATCGGGGTGCTGGCGGTGCCGCGCTCGCCCTTTGGCATCGCCAGCGTGTCAGCTACCTTCGACGGCGTGCCGGCCGGCACGCTCACCGCGCCCAACGCGTGCTCCTCGCGCGTGGCCTGCGTCACCGGAACCGGGGTGGTCTTCGATGCCTACCGCTTCGACGTGAATGCGGCCGTGGCCAAGTCGGGCAACCACGTGATGGTCTTCACCGTCACCGACGGCAGTGGCGCGACGCAGACGGCCAGCGTGCCGGTGCCGATCTCCAACCCGCCCACGCTCACGGTGACGACACCCACCGACGGCGCCTTCGTCTTCGGTACGCTGCAGCTCGCGGGCACCGCCTCCACCGACAAGGCGGGCGCCGTGACGGTGACGGCCCGGCTGGGGGACCAGCAGTTCCTGCAGACGACGAACCCGTCGTTTGCAGCGACC
>JBIIED010000272.1:0-4652 GCA_044237995.1 Rubrivivax sp.
ATTCAAGCGCCGCATGGGTTTTCGCCCGGTCGTGCACCAGCATGTGACCGTGGCGCTGACGGCGCGCGGCCGTTTCGTGCTCGCACTGGGGCTGCATCGGCCTCTTGCGGAGCGGCTGCCGGGGCCCGTGGTGGAGCGTCTGCTCGGATGGCGCCGGTCGGCGCTCGAGTGGTGGCGAGGCCATGCGCTGTCGCGTTGGCGCACGCCCCAGCGCGAAGCCCCCTCGGGCTGAGGCCCTGGAAATTCCATGCCGGTGTAGCTCAGTGGCAGAGCAGCCATGTCGTAGATGGCAGATGAGGCGTTCGATTCCCTCCACCGGCTCCAATCAGCTTGGGCACATCATCGGCGTGCCGTGCCGTGCCGTGCAGGGCACGGTCAGGCAGCCCTGGCGGCTCTCAGCAGCGGGCAGCCCGCAATGCCTCGCGAACCGGCAGGATCCGCGACCCCGTGCGCAGCGCATGGCGCACCACTGCCTCCAGGAGGCCGGGCGTGCACCCCCATGGGCTGGGGTCTGGCGTGACATCGTGCGTGGCAAAGATGAGCCAGCCGCGCGTGCGCGCGTTGTCCTCCAGCAGGTTGCGCACGAATGAGAGGTCGGCATGCTGCTGGCGGTCCAGGAAGCAGGCGGCCAGAAGGTCGCGGTCGATGCGGCCGCTGTTGCCTCTCTGGCCTCCGTGGCGACAGGCCAGGAAGCGCTTGGCCAGCGCAGGCTTGACGGCTGCCACGGCCCCGCTCTTCGGGTAGGCGAAGGTCTCGAAGCGATGTCCTGGGAGGAGTCGCTGCAGCGCCTGCGCGTTGGCCTCGACCGAGGCCAGGAACTGCCCGGCGCTCACTTGCCAGGCGTCGAGATGGTCGTGGGTGTGGCAGCCCAGCTCGTGGCCGGCCGCCACCGCCGCGCGCAGCGCCTCGGCTCCGCCGAGTGGGCCGGAAGGTCCGGGCTGCCCGAGCAGGCCCAGGCTGACGTAGTAGGTGCCTCGCACGCCGTGGCGCTCGAGCACGCGCGCGCCGGTCTCGAAGGCGCTGCTGGGCGCATCGTCGAAGCTGAAGGAGACCAGCGGCTGCACGGGAGCCACCGTGAGCGCCCGTCGGTGCAGCCGTGTGGCCAGTGCGCGCCGTACGCCGGACTGCGCGCGTGTGAGCACCTGTGCGTTCAATCCCTGAATCATCGTTGCCTCCTGTGAAGCGCCCGCGCGTCCACCAGAGCGAGCAAGGTCAGCCACCACACGGCTGTCTGGCCGTGGAAGGCTGCCTCGCTCACGTTGTAGAGGGCCGCAGTGGCGAGAAAGGCCAGGCGCAGCAGGCCGCCTGGAACATCGGTGGCCAGTTGCGCGCGTGCACCGAGCAGCCCGAGCGCAAACAGCGCGACCATGAACCCCACACCCACCACCCCGAGATTGAGGTACTGCTCGAGGTAGCCGTTGTGGGCCTGCAGGATGCCCGCCTGCAGCATCGTCCAGATCGCCTGCAGTCGCGGGCCGCTCCAGAAGCTCATGAAGCCCTCACCGAAAGCCGGCTGGGTGGGCAGCGTCAGCAGCATGCGCCAGATCCCGGTTCGATGGGTGAGCGTGGCATCACGCCCGAGCAGCTCGAAGGCTTCATCCCGAAGGCCGAAGGCCAGGTCTGCGGCGGTCAGCAGCGCCGCCGTGACGACCGCGGCGCCCACCATTCGCGAGGGGTGTTGCCTCAGAAGCGGCAGCCGAACCGCGAGCATCAGCGCCGCTCCCAGCATCAGGCAGGCCAGCGCCGTGCGGCTCTCCGACAGCATGAGCAGGCCCAGTGCGAGTGCGGTCAGCAGTCCGGTCAGCCATCGGTCCAGCGTCGGCCTTTGCGATTGCGTCGCCTTGTCCAGCCACGTCAGCCACAGCAGTGCCAGCCCGGCAACGAGACACAGGCGGCCGAGCTCGTTCTTCTGGTGCGTCACGCCGGTGTACATGACCGAGCCGTCGAGCCGCCTGTCCGTGCCCAGCTCGGGGAAAGCGATCACGAAGAGCAGCGAAGCGGGCAGCAGCACGAGCGCCACGCGGCGCAGCAGCAACGCTGCGGCGCGCCAGGGTGCGGGCTCGCTGAGCACGATCAGCGCCATCACGAGGTTGCCGCCATCCTTGACCAGGCGTCGCGCGGCAATGGCGGGAACGTCGGCCCAGAGCGTGCTCGCGGCGCAGTACAGCCCGTAGGCGAGCAGCATCTTGTTGACGGCGGCGATGTCGGCCCAGGGCAGCCGGCGGCGCGCCAGCACCACGAGCCCTGCCACCAGCAGCGCCAGGTAGGCCGCGCGGTCGATCGGGCTGCCGTCGGCGAATGCCTCCACCGAACCGCGTGGCGCGCCGTCGCCGATCCAGTCCGACAGCGCGCGCGAGCTGATGAGCATGAGCCACGCCCAGGGTATCCACAGTGCGGCGGACTGCGCTTCACGCGCACGGCGCTCGCGCCAGATCACCGCCAGGGTCAGGGCCGCGACAAGGCTGAGCGGCAGTGCAGTCATCGCAGGCAGGTCCCTTCGCGTGACGGGAGCGCGTCGGTCGCAGCCTCAGCCGCGCCGCTCGCGCACCGGGCTCCAGCCACACAGCGCCAGCAGCTTGCCCAGGTGGTCGCAGTCGCGCACCAGGGCATGCATGAAGAGGTGGGGAACAGGCGCAAGCAGCGGCAGCGCAAGCGTGTACAGGCTCGCCGCGGCGAGCGACTTCGCCGCATCCATGCTGAGCAGACGCACCCGCCCCGCGTTCACGACGCCCCGCACCCAGGCCCTGCGCAGGAAGTAGCCACGGGTGAGCCGCTCGGCCGGCACGTCCTCCCACACGGGCGCCTCGTCGCACCACACGTAGGTGTCGCCGCGCGCCAGGCGGCGCCGGAAGAAGTCGGTGTCTTCCCCGCCGCTGCGGCCCAGGCCCGGATCGAAAGGCCCGTCCTCGGCGAGCAGGCTCTCACGCCGGATCAGGAGGTTGCCGGTTCGCAGTTCGCGCGCGCGCCGAAGCGGCGTGCCCGTTGCATGGCGCGCGCGCTCGCAGAAGCCGCCACGCAGCACCCAGCCCGGCGGCTGCACACCGTAATGCGGTCGCACCGGGCCCAGCACACCGTCTGCACCCGAGGCCTGGAGCGTGCCCAGCAGCTGCACCAGCCAGTCCGGGCCCGGGAGTTCGTCGTCATCGATCATGGCCACGAACTGTCCTTGGGCCAGTGCACAGGCGCGATTGCGTGCGCGGGCGATGTTGGCCTCGGGCTCGTGGGCGTGCTGCAGCGGCACGGCTGCCCGCGAGGAGAACGCCTGCACGACGGCGGCAGCCGAGCCGGCGGGGTCGTTGTCCACGACGACCATGGCGAGCCTGAAGCGGCCGCGCGTGTCCTGGGCTGCAAGTGCATCGAGCAGCTTGGCCAGTTGCTGCGGGCGGCGGAAGGTGCACACGCAGATGTCGATACGCGGCAGATAGGGGGCGGCGCTCACCGGCCCAGGCTCCGCGGCGCCTTGCGCAGATCTCATGCGGCGACTGCCCTGGCCGCTGATGCCGGCGCGAACGCCGGCCTGGACTGCGGGGCCAGAAGTTCTCGATGGATGAACTCGTGCCCGAGCGCCCGGTGCAGCGCCAGCGTGTGGTTGGCGCGCCCGGCCAGGTGCGACTCCACCATCCGTCGCAGTGCCTGCGGCCGGTAGACCGAGCGCGTCAGCGCCGTTGGTGTGAGCAGCACGTCACGCAGCACGCCGGCAAGCGCACTGCGGTACCAGATGCGGTAGTGGGCGAACTTGTGGTGGCCCAGGAAGAGCCGCTCGAGGTGCAGCGGAGCCAGTGCACCCTCGACCCGCGCCAGCGCCGCGGGCATTCCCACATCCCACGCGTACTCGGCCTTCATCGTGAAGGTCTGCCAGCGAATGCGCAGCTCCCGCAGCGCCCCGGTGTCGCCCGCCACGAGGCCGCGGTCGGTGGGGATGCCCGCCAGCGCGGGCGCCGCTTCGGCCACGAGTTGCAGCGACAGCCCCGTTCCCTCGCGCCAGGCCGGTGGCGCCCGGAACATGAGGGCGACGAGCTCGTTGTCGAGGAAGGGCGAGCGCGGCGTGAGCTGCGACTGCTCCAGCGACAGGCGCGAGTGGTGGTGCCAGGGCACCTGGCAGCCGATGACGAAGCCCAGTGCGTCGTGCCGGGCGCGCAACGTCTGCCAGTCCTGCGCGGCGTCCTGCACCGCCTGTGCGAAGCCCGGCTCGAAGGCTGATGGGTCCTGTGCACGCGGGCGAAACGCGAGGTGTCCGCGCAGCACTTCCGAGCCGTAGTTGCCCGTCAGGCGCACGGGCGCGATCGCGCGCGCGCGCTCGTTGAGGTGGAGCTCGACTGCGCCGCTGGCGTCCATCTCGCCGTCCGAGAGGTAGACGGCGCGCGCCGCCAGCTGCTCGAAGTCGCGCAGGAAGGAGTCGCCCACGTGCAGCGTCTCGTGGGTCTGACCGCAGGCCCGGGCGATGCGTCGCGCCAGCACGGCGTCCACCCCGTCGCGCACCGGGCCGCCGAAGGAATAGCAAGGCAGGTTACCGGCCGGGCGGGGTGCCCAGGCCATCACGAGCCGGCCGTCCAGGCCACCGGTGAGGGACATCCCCACGGGCTGACGCCCTTCGAGGTAGCGCGGGAAGCGCCGCGTCAGAACATCGCGCAGTTCCTCGAGGAAAGCCGGCC
>JBIIED010000041.1:0-16201 GCA_044237995.1 Rubrivivax sp.
CGACATGTACCGCAAGACGCGCGCCGAAGGGTTCGGCGCGGAGGTCAAGCGCCGCATCATGATCGGCACCTACGTGCTCAGCCACGGCTACTACGACGCCTACTACGTGCAGGCACAGAAGCTGCGCCGCATGATCGCCGACGATTTCCAGGCCTGCTTCGGGCAGTGCGACGTGATCGCCGGCCCGGTGGCGCCCACCGTCGCCTGGGAGCTCGGCGCGCAGGCGCACGACCCGATCGCGAGCTACCTGGCCGACATCTTCACGCTGCCGGCGAGCTTGGCCGGGCTGCCCGGCATGAGCGTGCCTGCGGGTTTCGGGGCACACGGCCTGCCCGTGGGGCTGCAGCTCGTGGGCAACTACTTCCGCGAGGGCGAGCTGCTGCACACGGCGCACGCGCTGCAGCAGGCCACCGACTTCCACCTGCGCCGCCCCCCCGGGGCTTGAGCGGCGCCACGCCAGCAGAGCATCCCCCCATGAGCCAGGCCCCTCTCGTGCGCGGCTTCGAGGTCGTGATCGGCCTGGAGACGCACGCGCAGCTGTCCACCGCGAGCAAGATCTTCAGCGGCGCCTCCACGCGCTTCGGCGCCGCACCCAACACCCAGGCCTGCGCCGTGGACCTCGCGCTGCCCGGGACGCTTCCGGTGCTCAACCGCGGCGCGGTGGAGCGCGCGATCGTCTTTGGGCTGGCCGTGCAGGCCACGGTGGCACCGGTCTCGGTCTTTGCGCGCAAGAACTACTTCTACCCCGACCTGCCCAAGGGCTACCAGATCAGCCAGTACGAGATCCCGGTGGTGCAGGGCGGCCACGTGGCGTTCCTGCTCGAAGGCCAGCCGCGGCGCGTGCGCCTGACGCGCGCGCACCTGGAGGAGGACGCGGGCAAGAGCCTGCACGAGGACTACCACGGCATGTCGGGCATCGACCTCAACCGCGCCGGCACGCCGCTGCTGGAGATCGTCTCGGAGCCCGACATGCGCTCCTCGGCCGAGGCGGTGGAGTACGCGCGCGCGCTGCACGCGCTCGTGGTGTGGCTCGGCATCTGCGACGGCAACATGCAGGAGGGGAGCTTTCGCTGCGACGCCAACGTGTCGGTGCGCCGCCCCGGCGCGCCCCTGGGCACGCGGCGCGAGATCAAGAACCTGAACTCGTTTCGCTTCCTCAAGGAGGCGATCGACTTCGAGGTGCAGTGGCAGATCGACCGCATCGAGGACGGCCTGGCCATCGAGCAGGCCACCGTGCTCTTCGACCCCGACAGCGGCGAGACGCGCACGATGCGCACCAAGGAAGACGCACACGACTACCGCTACTTCCCCGACCCGGACCTGCCCCCGCTCGTGATCGACCAGGCGTGGGTGGCGCGTGTGGGCCAGGCCATGCCCGAGCTGCCCGCGGCGATGGCCGAGCGCTTCCAGCGCGAAGACGGCCTGCCCGCCTACGACGCGGCAATGATGACGCAGAGCCTGCCCTTTGCGCGCTACTACGAGGCCCTGCGCGACGCCTGCCGGGCGCTGCCCGGCGCGCGCGAAGGCGGCGGGTTCGCCAAGCTCGCGGCCAACTGGCTCATGGGCGAGGTGGCCAAGCGGCTGAACGCGCAAGGGCTCTCGATCGAGGCCTGTCCCGTGCCGGCGGCGGCGCTGGCCGCACTCATCGGCCGGGTGGCCGACGGCACCGTGTCGAACAACGGCGCGCGCCAGGTCTTCGAGGCGCTGTGGAGCCGCCAGGAGCCCTGGCCGGCGCTGGGCGCCCAGCCCTTCACGGACTCGGTGGATCGCCTGATCGACGAGATGGGCCTGCGCCAGATGAGCGACGCGGGCGCACTCCAGGCGCTGGTGGACCAGGTGCTGGCCGCCCACCCGAAGTCGGTCGAGGAGTTCAAGGCCGGCAAGGAAAAGGCCTTCAACGCGCTGGTCGGCCAGGTGATGAAGGCCAGCCAGGGCAAGGCCAACCCGGCGCAGGCCGGCGAGATCCTGCGGCGCCGGCTGGCGCAGTCGTAACCGCGGGGCAGCGGGGCAGCGGCGCTCAGGGCTTGCGCGCGGGCGCAGGCGGGGCGGCTGGAGAGGCCGGAGCGGCTGCGGGACCCGCGGGACCCGCGGGGCTCACGGGTCTCACGGGGCCGGAAGCCGCGCCCGCCGCCGAGGTGGCGCGCACGGGGGCGGTCGAGCCGAGCGAGCCCGGCGGCGCGCCAGCCCAGAGCTGCTTGAGCCGATCGAGCTCGATGTCGTAGAGCCGGTTGATGCGGTCGAGTTCGGCGCGCTGGTTCTGCGCCACCGAGCGCTGCGCAGCCATCGCCGTCTCCACCGACTCGATGCTTTGCTGCAGCTTGGGCGGCAGGGCCCGGCCGCGGTAGAACTCGGCCTCCTGCGCGAACTGCTTGCGCTCCTGAGACAGGCCGGCGAGCCGCTGGTCGGTGGCGGCCACCGCCGTGCGCGCCACGTCCAGTGCTGCCACGCGCGCACGCTGGTGATCCTCGGGGGTCTTGTAGCGCTGCAGCAGCGTACGGTCCTGGCGCACGGCATCGGCCTGCAGCGCGCGGGTCTCGGCGGCGCGCCGATCGCGCAGCTCCTGCTCGGCACGCTCCTCCGGCGTGGGCGCGGGAGGCACCGTGCGCCGCAGCGAGCCGTCGCGGTTGAGCTGCTTTTGCTCGCGCGCCACGCACTCGGCGATGGGCCGGTCGGACGTGATGCGCCGGCCTTTGTCGTCCTCGCAGGTGTAGATCGCGCTGCCCTGGGCCTGCGCAACCGGCACGCCGGCCACGCCCGCACAGACGAGCAGGCACGCGGCTGCGCCCTGGCAGGCGCGCCCGAACCTGGAAGCGGCGCGGCTCACCGCGCTGGCCTGAGCGCTCATGCGAGCTCCACCCCGTAACGCGCCCGGTAGGCCTGCACCGCCTGGGCGTGCTGGCGCGGGCCTTCGTCTGCGGTGGTGGCCAGATAGCGCAGAAGGTCCTCGAGCGTGGCGATGGCCGACACCCACAGGCCGAGCTGGCCGCTGACCTGCTGCACGGCCGACCACGGTGCGTCCGCTCCGCCCTCGGTGGCGCGCTCCTGGCGGTCCAGCGCGATGGCCACGCCCACCGGCGTGGCGCCGGCGCCGCGGATGAGGGCGATCGACTCGCGCACCGAGGTGCCCGCGGAGATCACGTCGTCCACGATCAGCACGCGCCCGGCCACGGGTGCGCCCACGAGCACGCCACCCTCGCCGTGGTCCTTCGCTTCCTTGCGGTTGTAGGCGTAGGGCACGTTGCGGCCCAGCCGCGCGAGCTCGATGGCCACCGCCGCAGCCAGCGGGATGCCCTTGTAGGCCGGCCCGAAGAGCATGTCGAAGGGCTGGCCCGACTGCAGCAGCCGGCGTGCATAGAATCCTGCCAGCCGCCCGAGCTTGTCGCCATCGTCGAAGAGCCCGGCATTGAAGAAGTACGGCGAGAGCCTGCCGGCCTTGGTGCGGAACTCGCCGAAGCGCAGCACCCCTGCGCGCACGCAGAAGGCGACGAACTCCTGCGCCAGCGCATCGGCCGGCTGTGCACTCAACGAAGGACTCCCTTGGCTTTGCGCCTCATCTCGGTCAACCTCAACGGCATACGCTCCGCCGCCACGAAGGGATTCTTCGACTGGGCCGCGCAGAGCGGTGCCGATTGTATGGGGGTGCAGGAGGTGCGCGCCCAGCACGAGGACGTGGCCGGGCGGTTCGACACCGTCGAAGGCAGCAACGCGCCGATGCGCGGGCACTTCCACCTCGCGCAGCGCAAGGGCTACTCGGGGGTCGGGCTCTATGCACGCCAGGAGCCGAGCGACGTGCTCACCGGCTTCGGCCACCGCGCCTTCGACGCCGAGGGGCGCTGGGTGGAGCTGCGCTTCGATCGCCCCGGGCGGCGCTTCTCGGTGGTGAGCTGCTACTTCCCCAGCGGCTCGAGCAGCGAGGAACGCCAGGCCGCGAAGTTCCGCTTCCTGGCGCGGCTGTACCCGCACCTGATGAAGCTCAAGGCCGAGCGCGAGTTCGTGCTCGTGGGCGACGTGAACATCGCGCACCGCGAGATCGACCTGAAGAACTGGCGCGGCAACCTGCAGAACTCGGGCTTCCTGCCCGAGGAACGCGCGTGGCTGGACAAGCTCTTCGGCAAGGCGGGCCTGGTGGACGTCTTTCGTGCCCTCGACCCGCGGCCCGAGCAGTACACCTGGTGGAGCAACCGCGGGCAGGCGCGCGCCAAGAACGTGGGCTGGCGCATCGATTACCACATCGCCACCCCGGCCGTGGCCGCCACGGCGCGCCGCGCGGAGATCTACACCGCGCAGCGCTTCTCCGACCACGCGCCGCTGACGATCGACTACGACTGGGCGCTGTAGCGAGCCGCCGCGAAATGGGGCTGCCGCGGCAGCCCCCGGGTTTCGTCGCCTCAGGGCCTCACTTGCGCGCGGCCACCGCCTTCTCGGCCGCCTCCACCAGGCCCGCGCCGATCTGCGCCTTCCACTTGTCGTAGACCGGACGCGTGGCCTTGACGAAGGCCTCGCGCTCGGCAGGCGTGAGCTGCGTGATCGTCACGCCCAGCGCCGCGATCTCCTTGAGCAGCGGACGGTCGGCCTCGGCCAGGCCCTTGCGCGCGATGTCGATCTGCTGCTTGCCCGCGTCGATGGCGGCCTGGCGCACGATGGTGCGGTCGGCCTCCGTCCAGGAGGCCCAGACCTCCTTGTTGACGACGAAGACGAGCGGGTCGGCCACGTAGCCCCACATCGTCACGTTCTTCTGGCCCACCGTGTGCAGCTTGGCGGCGGTGAAGATGGACATCGGGTTTTCCTGGCCGTCCACCGCACCGCTGGCCAGCGCGGGCTGGGCGTCGGCCCAGCTCATCTGCGTCGGGTTGGCGCCCAGCGCCGTGAAGGTGTCCAGGAACAAGGGCGAGCCCACGACGCGGATCTTCAGGCCCTTGAGGTCATCGGGCGTGCGGATCGCCTTCTTGGAGTTGGTGATCTCGCGGTAGCCGTTCTCGCCCCAGGCCAGCGGCACCGCACCGGCGCGGTCGACGATGGCAAAGAGCTGCTTGCCCACCTCGCCCTGCGTGAGGGCGTCGATGGCCTTGTAGTCGGGCATCAGGAAGGGCATCGAGAAGAGGTTGAGCTCCCTGATCTGCGGCGACCAGTTGATCGTCGAGCCGATGGCCATGTCGATCACGCCCTGGCGGATCGCGGTGAACTCGCGCGTCTGGTCGCCCTGCACGAGCGACACGCCCGGGTAGAGCTTGATGTTGATGCGCCCGTTCGTGCGCTCGCGCACGAGATTGGCCCAGATTTCGCCGCCCTTGCCCCAGGGGAAGGCAGTGCCCACGACGAGCGACATCTTGTACTCGGACTTGTAGGCGCCTTGCGCAAGGGCGCCATTGGCGGCGCAGGCCAGCGCGGCGGCAGCCAGCGCGAACTTCAGCAGCGATCGGGTCTTCATTGGTGTGGTCTCCTGTGTGGGCAGATGGGTCGGGCGCGCGGCGCCCGGGCTTCAGTATCCAAGCTTTCGCGGCAGCCACAGCGCGAGCTCGGGCCAGACGATGACAGCCAGGGCCACCACGAGCGTGGCGGCCAGCAACCAGCCGATCCAGCGCACGGTCTCCTCCATGCGCACGCCGGCGATTCGGCACGACACCATCAGGTTCACGGCCATGGGCGGGGTGAACTGCCCGATGGCCACCATCAGCGTGAGCAGCACCCCGAACCAGACCAGATCCCACTTGTAGAAGGTGGCGATGGGCAGCAGCAGCGGGATGAAGATGAGAAAGATCGACACGCCGTCCAGGAACATGCCCACGACCACGAGCAGCAGCACGAGCAGCGCCAGCACGCCCGCTTCGCCGAGCCCGGAGCTCACGATCGCCTTGGTGATCGGGTCGATCACGCCCAGGGTGGACAACGAGTAGGCGAAGATGCCGGCCAGCGACACGACGATGAGCACGACCGCCGAGAGCTCGCCCGCGTCGCGCAGGATGGGGTAGAGGTCGCGCAGGCGGATCGTGCGGTGCACGGCCATGCCGACGAACAGGCCGTAGAACACCGCCACCACCGCCGCCTCCGTGGGCGTGAACCAGCCCGCGCGCATGCCCCCGAGGATCAGCACCGGCGCGGCCAGGCCCCACGACGCTTCGCGCAGGCTCGCCCACAAGGGCGGGCGCGGCAGCTCGGCCTCCCGCGTGCCCATGCGGTGGCGTCTGGCCAGCCACACCGCCGGCACGATCAGCGCCAGGCCCACGAGCACCCCGGGGATCATGCCCGCGGCAAAGAGCGCGGGCACCGACGCGCCGGGCACGAGCACCGAGTAGACGATGAAGGCGATGGACGGTGGGATCAGGATGTCGGTGGCTGCCGCCGCGCCCACGACGCTGGCCGAATAGGAAGCCGGGTAGCCCGCGCGCGCCATCGCGCCGATCATCACGGCGCCCACCGCGGCCGCGGTGGCCGGGCCCGAGCCGGAGATGCCGCCCAGGAACATGGCCACGCTGATGGCCACCAGCGGCAGCATGCCCGGGCCCCGGCCGACGATGGCCACCGCGAAGTTCACCAGGCGCTGCGCCACGCCCGAGCGGTCGAAGATGGCGCCCACGAGCACGAACATCGGGATGGCCAGCAGCGGGTACTTGCCCAGGCCCGCGTAGAAGTTCTGCGGCACGGCCAGGAGCCCGTACCACTGCGTCTCGGGGTTGGCCAGCGCGATGGCCGCTGCCCCCGCCAGCCCGAGCGCCGCCCCGATGGGCACGCCCAGCACCATGAGCGCGATGAAGGCCACGAAGAGCAGCGTGGCGATCACGGCGAGCCCCCGGGGCGGCCGCGCTTGCGCAGGAACACGCCGAGCGCCCGCAGCGAGATGGCCGTGGCGAGCACGGGCAGCCAGATCGAGTACCACCACTTGGGCACGCCGATGCCCGGGGAGGTCTCCTCGAAGCGAATGTCGTCCCACACCATGCGTACGGAGAGCGCCGCCATGAGCGCAAAGAGCACGCAGACCATGAGCGCCCCGAAGCGCGCCAGCGCGCGCCGGCGCTGGCTCGAGCCGCCGTCGGCGAAGTACTCGATGCGGATGTGGCCGTTGCGCGCCACCGCGGCAGAACTCGCCACGAGCGCCAGCACGATCATCAGGAACACCGACACCTCCTCCGTCCAGGCAAAGGAATGCGAGGTGAAGTAGCGCACGAGCACATTGGTGAAGGTGATGAGCGCCAGGGCGGCCATCACCGCGGCCGTGATCACGTCCTCCAGGGCCAGCGGCACGCGCGGGGCGGGCTCGGTGGGCTCGACAGGATCGGCGGGCGCAGGAGCGGGGTCGTCGTCCGGAGGGTTCATGGTCAGGCAGGGGCTCGACGCGGGGCCAGGCGGCTCATCCGCGCACGAAGGCACGCGCGGCCTCGACGATGTCGCGCACGTGCACGCGCGACTGCGCCTCGAGCACGGGCGCGTAGCCCACCGGGATGCGCGGGGCACCGAGCCGGCGCACGCGGCAGCCCGTGGCTTCGGCCGCGCTGGCGGCGATCTCCGCGCCGAAGCCCGCAGCCTGCACCGCCTCGTGCACGACCATGAGCCGCTGGCTGGCCGCCGCGGCGTGCAGCACGGCGGCGCGGTCCCAGGGCCAGATCGTGCGCAGGTCCAGCAGCTCGGCCTCGATGCCCTCGTCTGCCAGCGCCGAGCAGGCCTGCTCGCACACCTGCACCTGCCGGCTCCACGAGACCATCGTCAGGTCGGGCGTGCGGCCTTGCACGGGGCGCCCATGGCGCACTTGGCGCGCGCGGCCGAGCTCCACGGGCGCCGTCTCGTCGACCTCGCCCGTCTGGCCCCACAGCGTCTTGTGCTCGAGGTAGACCACGGGATCGCCACAGGCCAGCGCCGCGCGCAGCAGCGCGTGGTTGTCCTGCGGCGTGGCCGGGCACACCACCACCACGCCCGGCAGGTGCGCGAACCAGCTCTCCAGCGACTGCGAGTGCTGCGCGGCCGAGGCGTCCCAGATCCCCATGGGCATGCGCACCACCATCGGCACGCGGCCCTGGCCGCCGAACATGTAGCGGTTCTTGGCGGCCTGGTTGACGAGCTCGTCCATCGCGCACAGCGCGAAGTCCACCACGCGCATCTCCACCACCGGCCGCAGGCCCGCCAGCGCCATGCCCACACCCGCGCCCAGGATCGCCGCCTCGCTGATCGGGGTGTCGATCACGCGCTGCGCACCGAAGCGCGCCTGCAGCCCCTTGTACTGGCCGAAGATGCCGCCGCGGCCCACGTCCTCGCCGAGCACGACCACGCGCGCATCGGCGCTCATGGCGCCCGACAGCGCGTGCACCGCCGCCTCCGCGTAGCCCATCAGCGCCATTGGCCTGCTCCCGTGTCCTGCACATCGGTGTAGGCGCTGGCCGCATCGGGCCAGGGCGCGGCCTCGGCCGCGGCCACGGCAGCGGCCACCTCCTGGCGTGCGGCGCGCTCCAGCGCCTCGGGCAGCGCCGGGTCGGCGCCGGGCTGGGCCAGGTAGGCGGCGCGGGCCCGCGCGATCGGGTCGGTGGCGCGCGCCGCCTCCACCTCGGCGGCATCCCGGTAGGCCGCCGGATCGACCGACACGTGGCCCTTGATGCGGTAGGTCACGGCGTGCAGCAGCCGCGGCCCGGCGCCCGCACGCAGCTCGGCCACGAGGCGACCAGCCGCCTCGTGAACGGCCAGCACGTCGTTGCCGTCGACCGCCGTGGCGGGTATGCCCAGGCTGCGCGCACGCGCAGCCGCCCCTTCTCCGGAGGTCATCGGGGCGCTGGCAGTGGTGGCGCTCCAGCGGTTGTCCTCGCACACGAAGAGCACCGCCAGGCCGTAGACCCCGGCCCAGTTCAGCGCCTCCAGGAAGGGCCCGCGGTTGATCGCGCCGTCGCCGAAGAAGCAGGCCGTGATCGCCGGTCGCCCGAGCAGCTTGTGCGCATGCGCGGCCCCCACGGCAATGGGCAAGCCGGCGGCCACGACACCGTTGGCCCCGAGCATGCCCACGGAGAAGTCGGCGATGTGCATGGAGCCGCCCTTGCCGCCGTTGAAGCCGGTGGCCTTGCCGTGCAGCTCGGCCATCATGCGCGCGAGATCCGCGCCCTTGGCCAGGGTGTGGCCGTGGCCGCGGTGGGTGGAAGTCAGGCAGTCCTGCAGGCGCAGGTGCGCGCACACGCCGGCTGCCACCGCCTCCTGGCCGGTGGACAGGTGCAGCGGCCCGCGCACGCGCGCGCTGCCGTCGGCGGCCTTGCCGTAGGCGCTCACGCCGCCCTGGCTGGCTGCCTCGGCGGCGTCCTCGAAGGCGCGGATGCGCCACATCGTGTGCAGCAGCCCCGCGAGCCGCTCGCGATCGTCGTTCAATGCCTCTCCCGCGCATCGCCGGCCTCGTGCCGGCGCCTTGCTGCGGGCATTGTAGGAGCGGCTGGCCGCTATACGCCCCAGCCCTCCACCGCACGCTCGGGCTCGAGCCAGCGCGCGCGACCCGCGGCCAGGTCGCGCTCCATCGCGCGGCGCACGATGCGCGCGCACTGTGCACCCGTGAGCGACTGCATCAGCTCGGCCCAGCGGCGCTGAACCATCGGGTGCACCCAGGCATCCTCCAGCAGGGCACGCAGCTGCTCACGCCCGGCCGCCCACTCCGACTCCAGGCGCCGCGCCAGGAGCGTGCTCATGAGCGCGGCGTAGGCGCGGCGCGAGGCCGCATCGGGCATGAGCGCGCCCAGCGCGCTCATGCGCCGCGCGTAGGCGCCCCCGGCAAAGAGCGTGGCCAGCAGCACCTGCAGCTCGTGCGCAGGGTTGAGCACGCGCACGCGCGGGGGCGGCAGCACGGCCAGCGGCCGTGCGCTGGCCCGCGCGTGGGGCATCGGCGTGACGAGGGCGCGCAGATCGGCGGCGCGGCGCAAGGCGGCTTCGCCCAGGTGCGCGCTGGCTGCATCACCGGTTGCATCACCGGTTGCATCGCCAGCCAGTGCGCGCGCCGCGCGCCGGCTCACCACGACAAGGTTGCCCGCCACGATCCCCGCTTCCTCGCGCAAGGCCACCACCACGCCCTCGTCGGGCGCACCGGCCGCACCCGGCACACCCCCGGGGTGCCCGGCTTCGTGGGCAGGTGACAGCACCTCGCGCGTGACCGGGCAGCGCGCCGTCTCGATGCGCGCCAGCATCCCCGGCGTGACCTGCAGCGCGTCGAAGGCGCGGCCGTGCATCCACGCCTTCAGGCGCAACTCGAGCCAGCGCCGCACGTGGCGCGAGGCCGGCCGCGCGGGCTCACCGCGGCGCACGAGCGCCGCGTGCCCGGCCTCCCAGCCCTGGCGCACCGGGTGGCCGGGGTAGAGGTGGTCGGGGCTGGGCATCAGGCCGTGGCGGGCGTAGTCGCGCCCGATGGCGCGGCCCGCGGCGTCGAAGGCGTCAGCCGACTGCGAGCCGCTGCCGCACGGCGCGCCCTGGGGCGCTGCAGGGGCCTGGGCACGCCGGCGCGGCTCCAGGCCGAGGGCCAGCTGGGTGAATGACGAGGGGTGCACGCTGATGGTCATGTCGGCCTCCGGTTTCAGGCGCCGGCATCTGCCGGACCCAGCCAGTTTCAGGGCCGGGTAGCTCAGAGCGCGAGCTACCGTTTACTCAATCTGGTCGAGCACGAGCAGGACGCCTGTTCCAGGCAGCAGGATTGGAAGGGCCAGGCCGGCGTCCCGCAGCACGCGACCGTCCAGGGTGAGGCAGTCTTCGAACTGGAAAGGCCCGGCCGGGAGCTTGCCGTGCCGCGGGTCGGCCGGCCACAGGGGGTGCAGGCCCACCCGGTAGCGGCCTTGCGCGACAAGGCCCGGCACGCGCAAGGGCCCCGGCACCGCATCGGCGGTGCGATCGACCGCCACCACCGTCACCAGGGCGCGCCGGCCGTCGGACGCGATGGCTGAGGTCGCGAGCACGGCGGGGTCCTCGTGGTCGACTGCGGTCACCTCGGCCTGGGCCAGCCAGGCGCGCTCGGCCTTGTAGAAGGCGATGGCCTGGCGCAGGTGGCTTGCCTCCTCCTCCGAGAACCCGATCGGGTCGGCCTCGATGCCGGGATGCCCGAGGAGCGCAGTCAGGGTGCGCAGCGCGATGTCGGCGTGCCGCCCGGTGGTGTGGCTGCGCCGCGCGCCGACGTGCACGCCCATGATCTCCGCCGGCAGGAAGGTCAGCAAGGCGCGGTGCATGCGCTGGCGCTCCAGCGGGTCGTTGCAGTCGGACACCCAGATGCGGCGGGTTCGCTGCAGGATGCCCAGGTCTGCGCGTGCGCCCCCGGAGGCACAGGTCTCGATCTCGAGCCAGGGGAAGGCCTGACGCAGGTCGTCGAGCAGCCGGTACAGGCCCAGCACGTGCTGCCGCGCGGCCGGCACGCGCCCCGGGCCGGCGGCGTGGGTCATGTCCCGGTTCATGTCCCACTTGAGGAAGTGGATCGGGGCGCTGCGCAGCAGCGTGCCAAGCGCGTGGAACAGGTGCTCGCGTGCAGCATCCAGGCCGAGGTTGAGGACGTACTGGTTGCGGCCCAGCGGCTGCTCGAGGCCGGGAACGCCCAGGATCCACTGCGGGTGCTCGCGATGCAGCGCACTGCCGGGGCTCACGCCTTCGGGCTCGACCCACAGGCCGAACTGCATGCCCAGCGCCTGGCAGCACGCCGCCAGCGGCGCCAGCCCCTGCGGATAGCGCTCCGGGCAAGGCTCCCAGTTGCCGAGGCCGGCACGGTCATCGCGCCGGCCGGCAAACCAGCCGTCATCCAGGACGAAGCGCTCCACGCCGAGCTCGGCGGCGCGCCGGGCCAGGGCCTGCATGCGCAGGCAGTCGTGATCGAAGTAGGCGGCCTCCCACGAGTTGAGCTGCACCCGCCGGTGCTCGCGCAGCGGCGGCAGCACACGCTCGCGCACGAAGCGGTGCCAGCGCAGGCTCAAGGGGCGCAGGCCCGCCGCGCTGCGGCACAGGTGCACGGTGGGGCTGGCATAGGACTCGCCGGGCTGCAGCGTCACCTCGCCAGGCAGCAGCAGCCCGGCCGCCTGCACCTGCAGGCCCCCGCCCCGCAGCGCCTGCACCAGCAGACGGTGATTGCCCGACCAGGCCAGCTGCAGGCTCCAGGCCTCGCCCTGGGTGGCGTGGGTGCCGGGCTCCATGAGCACGAGCCCGGGAAAGGCGTGGTGCGAGGTGCGGCCGCCGCGCGCCTCCTGCATCCAGGCCGCGCGGCCCACGGGCTCGCGCACGGCCTGGAACTCGGCCGCCCAGCGGCCCGTGAGCGAGAGCCGCTCGCGCAACCGCCGAGGCACGGGCAGCGCCAGGCTCGCCAGCGCGTCCACGCTCAGTGCGTCGGCGCCCTCGTTGGTCAGCTGGCAGCGGGCGCTCAGGACCCCGCTTGGGCCGTGCAGCTCGATGTGCAGCTGCAGCGCCAGGGCCGCGCCCGGATCACGCAGGTGGAAGCTCCATCCCGCCTCGGTCGATTGCGCGGCCTGCAGGCCAAAGCGCGTGTACAGGTGGCGCGACCCGCGGCGCAGGGCCAGGCCCGGCTCATCGGTGAATCCGCGCCCGGGCTCGGGCAGCCAGCTCACCTCCTCGGCCACGTCCAGCCCGCCGTGGGGCAGCGCGGGGCGCAGGGCCTGCTCCAGCGCGTGCAGATCGCAGTCGCCGGGCAGCGGGTCGCCCCAGTAGAGCAGCCGGGGCAGACCGGCCTCGGCCGATACCCAGACCTGGGTCTGGTCGTGGTCGTCCAGGCGGTGGAAGGAGGTGTTCAAGGCTGCTGGATCCGGTGGGGCCAGTGGGGCCAGTGGGGCCGGTGGCACCGGCGGCACCTGTGGGGCCGGGCCAACGAACGCCCCCCTTTATTGTACGATTCGTCAATATGAGTGGTGAGCCCATCCAGTGCACGCACCTGCCCGCTGGCGGGGTGCGGCTGCACGTGGCGCAGGCGGGCCAGGGCAGCCCGGTGCTGATGCTGCACGGCTTTCCCGACCACTGGGAGCTGTGGCGGCCCTTGATGGCCGAGCTCGCCCCGGACCACCGGGTGCTGGCGCCGGACCTGCGGGGTATCAACCTGTCGGACAAGCCGCCGGCGGTGTCGGATTACGCCATCGCGCATCTCGTGGACGACGTGCGGGCGCTCATCGCCCACCTGGGCGGGCGCTGCGCGCTGGTGGGCCATGACTGGGGCGGGCTGCTCGCGTGGACGGTGGCGGCGCAGCACCCCGATGCCGTCTCGCGCCTGGTGGTCTTCAACGCCCCGCACCCGTGCCGCTTTGCCGAGGAACTCCAGGCCAGCCCACGGCAGCGCGAGGCTTCTGCCTACGCGCAGCGGCTGTGCCAGGCCGGCGCCGCCGATCGGCTGGCGCGGGACGATTTCGAGCGCCTGTGGGCCGTGCGCGCGGACGGCCGCGCACGCGCAGACTGCCCGGACTGGGCCGCCCGCCGGTCTGCTTGCGTGCAGGCCTGGTCGCAGCCCGGCGCGCTGCAGGCGGCGCTCAACTGGTACCGGGCCTTGAACCTGGAGGCGGCACTGGCCCCTGAGGGCGTGCGCTCGGTGCCCGAGCTGGGACAAGCCTCGGGCGTGGTGGATGTGCCCACGCTGGTGGTCTGGGGCGAGCGCGACGGATCCTTCCCGGTGGCCTGCCTCCAGGGGCTGGAGCGCTGGGTGCCGGATCTGCGCGTGCACCGGGAGCCCGCGGGCGGGCACTGGCTGCTCGAGGAGCGGCCCGCGCTGGCGGCCAGCCTGTTGCGCGACTTCCTGGCCTTCCCGGCCCCGAAGGACTGAGCCATGCGGCTGGGCGTGTGCTACTACCCTGAACACTGGCCCGAGGCCTGGTGGCCGCAGGATGCACGGCAGATGGTGGCGCTGGGCATCGGGCAGGTGCGAATCGGGGAGTTCTGCTGGTCGCGCGTGGAGCCCGAGCCTGGGCGCTTCGAGTGGGGCTGGCTGGACCGTGCCGTGCAGGTGCTGGCCGACGCGGGGCTGCAGATCGTGATGTGCACCCCCACCGCCACGCCCCCGAAGTGGCTGGTGGACCAGGACCCCGACATGCTGGCCGTGGGCGCAGACGGCCGCGCGCGGCGCTTCGGGTCGCGTCGCCACTACGACTTCTCCAGCGACCGCTACCTGGCACAGGCCGAGCGCATCACGCGCGCCTTTGGCGAGCGCTACGGCGCCCACCCGGCGGTGGTGGCCTGGCAAACCGACAACGAGTACGGCTGCCACGACACCGTCGTGAGCCACTCGGCGCAGGCCGTGCGGCGCTTCCGGCTGTGGCTGCAGCAGCGCTATGGCAGCGTGGCCGAGCTCAACCGCGCCTGGGGCAACGTGTTCTGGAGCCAGGAATACGCCAGCTTCGACGAGGTCGACTCTCCCGCGGCAACGGTGACCGAGCCCAACCCGGCGCACCGGCTGGACTACCAGCGCTTTGCCTCCGACGAGGTGCTGCGCTTCAACCGCGCGCAGTGCGCGATCCTGCGCCAGGTCTCGCCCGGGCGCGCGCTGGTGCACAACTTCATGCAGCTCTACACCGGCTTCGACCACCATGCCGTGGCGGCCGACCTGGACGTGGCCAGCTGGGACAGCTACCCCATCGGGGCGCTGGAGATGTTCTGGTTCGACGAGCCCGACAAGCGGCGCTGGCTGCGCACGGGGCACCCGGACTTCACGGCCTTTCACCACGACCTGTACCGCGGCATGTCGCGCCAGCCCTTCTGGGTCATGGAGCAGCAGCCGGGCCCCGTGAACTGGGCGCGCTGGAACCCTGCACCCGCCCCGGGCATGGTGCGGCTGTGGACCTGGGAGGCCTTCGCGCACGGGGCCGACGTGGTCAGCTACTTCCGCTGGCGGCAGGCCCCGTTCGGGCAGGAACAGATGCACGCGGGCCTGCAGACGCCAGACCGCCGGATCGACCAGGGCGGCCGCGAGGCGGCAGAGGTGGCGCGGGAACTGGCCACGCTGGCGAGGCTGCCCGCGCAGGCCAGCGCCCGCGCACCGGTGGCCCTGGTCTTCGACTACGAGAGCCTGTGGCTGCTGGACACACAGCCCCAAGGCGCGGACTACAACGGTCTGCAGCTGGCCTTCGAGGCCTACAGCGCGCTGCGCTCGCTCGCCCTGGACGTGGACATCGTGCCCCCGGGCGCGGACCTGCGGGACTACCGGCTCGTCGTCCTGCCTGCAGCTCCTGTGGTCGGCAGCGAGCTGCTGGTCCGGTTGGAGGCCACCACGGCGCAGGTGGTGCTCTACCCGCGCGCCGGCTCGAAGCTGCAGGAGCTGCGCATCCCCGACGAGCTGCCGCCCGGCGGCCTGCGCAGGCTGATCGAGCTGCGCGTGCCGCGCGTGGAATCGCTGCGGCCGGGCATGCGCGAGACCGTGCACCTCGACGGCGCCGCCTTCGCCGCCTCGCGCTGGCGCGAGACGCTCGAACTGGGGCCAGGCGTGCAGGCCGAGGCGCGGTTTGCCGACGGCGAAGCGGCCGTGGCCCGCCAGGGCCGCACGCGCTACCTGGCCGGCTGGTTCGACCCCGCGCTGCAGCAACGCGTGCTGGAGCGGGCCGCCCGCGACGGGGGCCTGCAGACCGCACGGCTGCCCGAGGGCATCCGCGTGCGCCGCCGCGGCGAATTGCTCTTTGCCTTCAACTACAACGCGGCGCCCCACGAGCTGCGGGTGCCCGGTGCGCGCTGGGTGCTCGACAGCGGGCAGCTTGCGCCGCATGGCCTGGGCGTTGCCCGGCGGCACAGCGCATGACCGAGCCTTTCGACCCCAGCCGGCATCCGCACCGCCGCCTCAATCCCCTCACCGGGCGCTGGCTGCTCGTCTCGCCGCAGCGCAGCCAGCGGCCCTGGCAGGGCCAGCGCGACGACCCCGACACCGAGCCGGCCCCGAGCCACGACCCGCACTGCCACCTGTGCCCGGGCAACGCACGCGCAGGCGGCGCAACCAACCCCGACTACCGCGGCCCCTGGGTCTTCGACAACGACTTCGCAGCCCTGCTGCCCGAAGCGCCGCAGCCCGCCGACGCAGCCGACCCCTTCTTCCAGGCGCGGCCAGCGCGCGGGGAGTGCCGGGTGCTGTGCTTCTCGCACGACCATGCGCTGACGCTGCCCGAGCTCTCGCCCCCGGCACGCCGCGCGGTGGTGCAGGCGTGGTGCGTGCAGGTGGCCGAGCTGGGCAAGCGCTGGCCCTGGGTGCAGGTCTTCGAGAACAAGGGCGCGATGATGGGCTGCTCCAACCCGCACCCGCACGGCCAGA
>JBIIED010000273.1:0-4641 GCA_044237995.1 Rubrivivax sp.
CATCGTGCGCATCGGCGACAACAAGGGCGGGCGCTACATGTCCGACAACTTCTGGATGATGGGCGACACCGGCCCCTGCGGCCCGTGCTCGGAGATCTTCTACGACCACGGCCCGGAGGTGGCGGGCGGCCCGCCCGGCAGCGCCGAGCAGGACGGCGACCGCTACATCGAGATCTGGAACAACGTCTTCATGCAGTTCAACCGCACCGAAGACGGCACCATGCACCGGCTGCCCAAGCCGAGCGTGGACACCGGCATGGGCCTGGAGCGGCTGGCCGCGGTGCTGCAGCACGTGCACAGCAACTACGAGATCGACCTCTTCGCGAACCTGCTGGCCCACACGCGCGATGCCGTGGCAGCTTCCGGCGGCAGCGCCGAGATCTCGCTGCAGGCGCCGTCGCTGAAAGTGATCGCCGACCACATCCGCGCCTGCACCTTCACCGTCACCGATGGCGTGATCCCCGGCAACGAGGGCCGCGGCTACGTGCTGCGCCGCATCGCGCGGCGCGCCATCCGCCACGGCTACAAGCTCGGCGCGCGCCGGCCCTTCTTCCACAAGCTCGTGGCCCCCCTGGCCGCTGAGATGGGCGAGGCCTACCCGGAGCTGCGGCGCGAGGCGGTGCGTGTGACCGACGTGCTGCGCCAGGAGGAGGAGCGCTTCTTCCAGACGATTGCCAACGGCATGGAGATCCTCGAGACGGCACTTGCCCAGGGCAGCGGCATCGACGGCGAGACCGCCTTCAAGCTGCACGACACCTTCGGTTTTCCGCTCGACCTCACGGCCGACGTGTGCCGCGAGCGCGGCGTGAGCGTGGACGAAGCCGGCTTCCAGGCCGCGATGGCGCGCCAGCGCGAGCAGGCGCGCTCGGCAGCCAAGTTCAAGATGGCCGCGGGCCTGGAGTACATGGGCGACGCCACCGCCTTCCACGGCTACGAGCATCTGGTGTGCGAGCACGCCAAGGTGACGGCGATCTACGTGGACGGCACGGCCGTGACGAAGGCGAGCGCCGGCGACGATGTGGTGGTGGTGCTCGACCACACCCCCTTCTACGCCGAGAGCGGCGGCCAGGTGGGCGACACCGGCGAGCTGCGCAACCAGCGCGCCCGCGTGGTGGTGGAAGACACGGTCAAGGTGCAGGCCGCGGTGCACGGCCACCAGGGCCGCATCGTCGAAGGCGAGGTGGAGCTCGGCGACGTGTTCGTGGCCCGAGTGGATGGCGAGCGCCGCGCGCGCACGATGCGCCACCACAGCGTCACGCACCTCATGCACAAGGCGCTGCGCGAGGTGCTCGGCGGCCACGTGCAGCAAAAGGGCTCGCTCGTGAACGCCGAGCGCACGCGCTTCGACTTCGCCCACAACTCGCCCATGAGCGACGCGCAGATCGCGCAGGTGGAGGCCCTCGTCAACGCCGAGATCCTCGCCAACGCGGCTACCCAGGCGCGCGTGATGAAGATCGACGACGCGCAGAAGGTGGGCGCGATGATGCTGTTCGGAGAGAAGTACGGCGAGGAGGTGCGCGTGCTCGACATCGGCTCCTCGCGCGAGCTGTGCGGCGGCACGCACGTGGCGCGCACGGGCGACATCGGCGCCTTCAAGATCGTGGCCGAGGCCGGCGTGGCCGCGGGCGTGCGGCGCGTGGAGGCCGTGGCCGGCGACCAGGCCCTGGCCTACCTGCAGCAGCTCGAAGGCACGCTCGGCGGCGTGGCCGCGGCGCTGAAGGTGGCGCCCGCCGAGGTGCCCGCCCGCGTGCAGGGCGTGCTCGAGCAGCTGCGCGCGCTCGAGCGCGAGCTCACCGCGCTCAAGGGGCGCCTGGCCTCCGCGCAGGGCGACGGCCTGCTCGCGCAGGCGGTGGACGTCAAGGGCCTGAAGGTGCTGGCTGCCACCCTCGAGGGGGCAGACGCCAAGACCCTGCGCGAGACCATGGACAAGCTCAAGGACAAGCTCAAGACCGCGGCCATCGTGCTCGCGGCGGTAGACGGCGGCAAGGTGCAGCTCGCCGCCGGCGTCACGGCCGATGCGACCGGCCGCGTGAAGGCCGGCGAGCTCGTGAACTTCGTCGCCCAGCAGGTGGGCGGCAAGGGCGGCGGCAAGCCCGACCTCGCGATGGCCGGTGGCACGGACGCCGCCGCACTGCCCAAGGCGCTGGCCTCGGTGGCGGGGTGGGTGGGGGAGAGGGTCTGACCGTGCGAGGGGCGGGCCGGTCATCCCACCCTGAGGACAGGCCCGCGCGCCCTTAGCGCTCGTCCCCCAGCGGCGAGCGCGGCTGCCGCACCATTGCCCCCAGGTCTGCCCGTGCCCAGGCGCGCTGCGCGAGCAGCGTGAAGCACGCGGCCAGTGCCAGTTCGCCAGCCAGGTGGGCGGGCCCCCGGGTCCACAGCGTGGAACGGGCAAAGCCCTCGAGGCCCAGAAGCGGGGCGGCGAGGAAGACCGCCGCTGCCCAGGCCGCGCCCAGGCCGACGATCACCCCCACCACACGGCCCAGGCTGCCGAGCCAGCCGCGCAGCCACGCTGCCAGCGCCACCGCAAGTGTCAGGTCGACCAGCAGCGGCAGGCCATGGGACCAGACCACCCGGGACAGGCTGGCCCACGAAACCTCGTCTGCCCAGTCCAGGAAGGGCATGAGCCAGAACACGGCGGCGACGATCGCCAGCAGCAGGACCAGCTGGACCAGCACACTTTCCATCGTTCTGCCCACCACGCGCAGGCCGACAGCACGCCGAAAGCCCGATCCGGGCACCAGCAAGTCGCGCCAATGGGGCGCGACACCGCGCAGCATGAGCGAGGCCACGAGGGCGAGCACGGCCAGCCGAAGGCCGTGCAGCGGACTCACACTGCTGCCCCAGGCCTGGAAGAAGTGCATGTCGACATTGGGGTGGGTCAGGTTCGCCGGCAACTGCCCGGCAACTGCGGCGATCAGGCCGAAGTTGACCGCGGGATCGACGCGGCCCCAGCGATGAGCAGCATGCAGGCGCAGGTCCCGCAGGCGCTGGCGGGGGCTCGGCTGCCCGATGAGGCCGTCCCGCGGACTTTCGAGCCGTTCTTGCACGAACTGCACGGCTTGCCAGGCGAGGCCGGCTGCGAGCAACGATGCGAGCGCGCCGGCTGTGAGCACCTCGATGGGCCAGCCCAGTTGCGCGCCCCAGGCCGAGAGCCCCTCGGGCGCAACGGCTGCGACGCCGAGGGGCAGCACCCCCACGGCGGCCGCCCCGGCCACCGCGCCCGCCGGACCGTTCAACAGGCCCTGCCAGGCCGCGGCTGCCAGCAGCCCGAGCCCGAGCAAGGCTGCCAGCAGCGCGGCCGTGACGAAGGCCATCACCACCGTGACAGCCCAGGCCTCGGCGGCCGGGCGCGTCAGCAGGCGCATCAGCACGAGCGGCGCCGCCGCCAGTGCCCAGCTGATCAGCCAGGTATGTCGGCTCTTCCGCAGTGCCGCGTGCCAGCCTGTGAGCGGTGCCGCGCGGCCCACCCAGACTCTGCGCTCGGCTTGCAGCCGCTCGAGCACGAAGAACGGCACCGGCAACAGCAGCGCACCTGCCAGGGCCAGGAACTCGGCATGCCATCGCGGGACGAAGAGCCCGCCGCTGGCCGCCCCCAGGGTGGCTGCCAGCGCCCCGGCGCCTGCGACGGCCGCAATCAGCATCCACCATACGTCCGGGCCGGGCATCCTGCGGCCATCGAAGTCCGACCACGTCGTGTTCAGCTTCATGCGTTCAACTCCGCAAACAGTTCGTCCAGCCCGAGCGCGCGGCCGGCGGCGAGTGGGGCATCGGCCACGCGGGCATCGAAGAGCACGCGCTCCCGGCCGTCCACCTTTCGACGGTGCAGCACGCCCGCCCCATCGGGCAGGGCAGAGGCGCCGGCTGGCAGGTCCAGCAGCCGCACGTGCTCGGTGAGCGCATCCCACTCGTCCATCAACTGCAGCCGCCCCTCGCGCAGGAAGGCCACGTGCGTGACCACGCGCTCCAGGTCGTTGAGCAGGTGGCTGCTGAGGATCACGGTGCGTGGCGGCTGGTCGGCGCCCCGGCGCTCGAAGAGCGCGCGCATGAAGTCGCGCCGCGCCAGCGGATCCATGCTGGAGACGGGTTCGTCCAGGATGAGCAGGTCCGGGTCGTGGGCCAGGGCCAGCAGCACGCTGAGCTTCTGTTGGTCGCCCCCCGAGAGCTGGCTCGCCTTGGTGCTCAGCGGCAGGTCGAGCCTTGCGGCGAGCGCCAGCGCGCGCATCTCGTCGAAGCCGGGGTAGAGCGCGGCGAAGCGCCGCAGGTGCTGCTCCCCGTTGAGCCAGTCGAACAGGTCCGGTGCCTGGGCGACGTAGCCCACACGTGCGCGCACGGCGTCTGGCAGGTCCATCGACGGCGAGCCCAGCAGCATGCACCGCCCGGCCTGGGGAGCGGCCAGCCCCACCAGGCAGCGCAGCAGGCTGCTCTTGCCCGCGCCGTTGCGCCCCACCAGGCCCAGCACGGCGCCGGCTGGCACGCTCAGGTTCACGCGCTGCAGGACCGTACGCGGGTCCCGCGGGAACATCTGGCGGTGCTTGAGGGCCGCCGGGTGCTCGTAGCGCAGGCTGAGATCCTCGACCCGGATGGGCGCGGCCTCGGAATCAAAGGTTGACATGGTTGGGGTCTCCGGTTTGGGGCGCCTGC
>JBIIED010000274.1:0-4636 GCA_044237995.1 Rubrivivax sp.
CGGCGCCCTCAGCGCCCTCGGTGCACTCAAGGACCTCAGGCAACTCAGGAAACTCTGGGCCGACGCCTTGTCGGGCCCGCCGTGCGAGGGCTTGGGGCCAAGCGTGCCGGCCAGTGGCAGGAAGTCTTGCATCGCGGTTTCTCCAGACGGGGGGCGGGCAGGTGAATGCCAGGGGAATGGCAGGGGTGCTTGCGCCAGCGCTCAGGGCGCCGTGCGCGAAGGGAGGGGTGTGGAATCGGGGGCGGGAACGGGTGCAGCAACCGGTGCAGAAACGGGTGCGGGAGACGGTGCGGGAACGGGGGCGGAGGCCGGCGTGCTTCCTTCCAGCCGCCCGCCAAAGATGCGCTCCTCGCGCGAAGCCGGGTTGAAGCCGTCAGTGGGCAGCGCCATGCCCGCGGGTAGCGTGCGCACCAGGCGCGGCGTGATCACGAAGAGCAGCTCGCTGCGGTCGCTCTGGAACTCGGTGGACCGAAAGAGCGCGCCGAGGATGGGCAGCTCCCCGAGGAACGGGAAGCGCGAGATGTTTTGCGTGGAGTTGTTCTTGATGAGGCCGGCGATGGCCAGGCTCTGCCCGTCGCGCAGCTGCACGCTCGTCTGCGCGCGCCGCGTCGTGAAGCTCGGCAGCACGGTGGTGGCACCCCCTGTGGTGACGAAGGGCGAGCCCGTGCGGGAGAGCTCGGAGACCTCGGGCGCCACGCGCAGGTGGATCAGGTCGCCGTCGAGCACGATGGGCGTGAACTTCAGCCCCACCCCGTACTCCTTCTCCTCCAGCGTCACGGTCGTGCCGCCGGCATCGTTGGAGCGGGCCACGGGGATGAAGATCTTGCCGCCGGCCAGGAAGCTGCCCTCCTGGCCGCTCACCGAGACGATGCTCGGCTCGGCCAGGATCTTCACCAGGCCGTCGTCGAACTTGCCGTCGACCGTGGCGCGGCTGCCGTTGCCGTTCTTCGTCACGCTCAGCGCTCCGAAGATGTCCTGCAGCCGCGAGGTGACGAGGCCCCACGTGACGCTGCCGGCCACGTTGCTCAGGTTCAGGCCCACGCCGAACTGGTCCAGCAGCGTGCGCGACACCTCGGCCACCTTCACCTCGAGCATCACCTGCTGCGGCTGCACGATCCCCATCAGGTTGATCACGCGCGGGGCCTGGCCGCCTGCTGCGCCTGCCCGCGCCGCGCCCGCGGCTTCCAAGGGCAGTGCGGAGCCGCCCGCAGCGCCCGCGCCCGGTGCGACCGCGCCCAGGCCCGGGGCCACCGGGCCGAGCGCCCGCGCAAAGGCCCGCACGTAGCCGTCAGCCAGCGCCACGGCGTGCTCGGCCTTGGTGGCGCTGGAGACGGTGCCGGTCAGCACGATCGATTCGCCTGCGGCGTGCACGCGGATGCCCTGCTCGGCGGGGAGCAAGGTGGCGAGCTGGCGCTGCAGCGAGGCGGTGTCCACGGCCACCGTCACGTCGATCACCGTCACGGCGCCCCCGGCGCGCCACAGCATCACGTTGGACGAGCCGAAGCTCTTGCCCAGCAGGTAGAGCTCGCGCGGACTCGTCATCGTCACGTCCACCACGGCCGGGTTGCCGATGGACAGCCGCTCCACCGGCGCGGGCAGCCGCAGCACGGTGGACTTGCCCACCGTGAGCGCCAGCGGCGCAGCGATCTCGGTGGCCGCAGGCTCGCCCGCCGCACGCTCGGGCGCTGCCGAGGGGGCGAGGGAGGCGACCGTCTCGCTGGCCAGGGCGGGCACGATGGCCACGAGCGGCCAGGACGCGCCAAGCGCGATGCAGGCTTGAAGCAGGGCAGGCAGGGGCGTGGACATGGGACTCCGGGGCAAGGCAGGGGCAGGGGGAGGGGCCGGGGCACGCAGCCTCGGCGGCGGGGCGTCGATCAGAGTTCGACCGTCGTGCGGGCCACGCCGCGGATCACTTCGATGCGCGTGGGCGGCTCGGTGGCGGCGCCCGGGCTCGCCCGGGCCGCAGCCGCAGCCGCAGCCGAAGTCGGGGCGGGCGCCGCAGCGGCGCGCGAGGAGTCACCGCTGCCGCTTGCAGGGCCGGTGGAGGCGGCACGTGCCGGTGTGGGCGTACGGGCCGGCACGCTGCGCACGGCCACCGGCACGGGTCCGCCGGGCGCGCTGAAGAGATCGGCCTTGCCCATGCCGGGCGTGGAGGCCTCGCGCCGGTCCACGGGGTTGCGCAGCACCAGCGAGAGGTTGCCCACGCTGCGCGCCACGTCGAGCAGTTCGGCCTGCTGCGGCGTGACTTCCAGTGTCACCGCGTTGACCACCTTGGGCCGTGTCTCGTCGCGCCCGGCCTCCTGTGCCACGGCGAGCACGAGGATGCCTTCGAGCACGATCTTGGACAGCGGCGCGCCGTTGCCGCGCCGGGCGTCGTCCACCGTGGTGTGCACCATCACGTCCACGAGGTTGCCCGGCAGCGCGAAGCCCGCCACGCCGATCACCTCGTTGACGCGCACCGTGATGGCCCGTCGGCCCTCGCCGATGGCCGCCGCCAGGCCGCCGCGCGCGCCCACCGGGGCCAGCTTGGAGGCCAGGATCGGCTCGCCGCGGGCCAGCGACGTTCTCACCACGCGGCCCTGCAGCGCAGCCGGATCGTGGAACGCGCCCTCGGGCAGCGAGCCTCCTGGCCAGGCCAGCGTCGTGATGGCCGTGGCGTCGAGTGCCGTGCCCAGGTCGATCTCGCGCGCGGCCACCGCGATGTGCGCGCCGGGGGACTTCTGGCCGCTCATCCAGCGCGCGGCCAGCGTGACCGACACGAGGCCGGCCAGCAGCGCCAGGGCCAGCACGATCAGGGCTCGGGTGTGTTTCATGGGTGTGGGTCGGTGAGGAGAGGCCGCGGGAGTGCGGGGGGGCAGGTGTGTGGGACGGTGGGTCGAAGGTGGCCGGGTGGGTCTGGGTTCAGGTCTTCAGCCCAGCGTGCCGGACGGACCGGAGCGGGCCAGTGCCAGCACGCCCGGGGCCACGTGGGCCAGGGCGCCGGCTGCGATGGCCAGTGCGTAGGGCAGGCGCAGCGCCCCGATCGCAGCGGGCGCAGCCGGTGCGGGCGTGCGGGCGGCGAGCCACAACTGCCCGGTGCGCCAGGCCGAGACCGCCAGCGCCAGCACACCGCCTGCAAGCAGGGTGTAGAGGAGCACCGGCAGCACCCCGGCCGGGCCGATGTAGGGGCCCAGGGCGGCCAGCAGCTTGGCGTCGCCCGCGCCGAAGAGCCCGGCGCGCCACAGCAAGGCGCCCGCAGCCAGCAGCGCCACGGTGGCCAGCAAGGCTGCGTTCAATCCGATCGCGCCCGGCCAGGCGGGATCGAAGAGACCTCGGCCTGCAGGCCAAGTTGCCTGCAGGCCAAGGCCGATGAGAGCGCCCGTCACGACCAGGAAGTTCGGGATGCGGCGCGAGCGCAGATCGACGGCGCTGGCCGCCAGCAGCAGCGCCAGCAGCGCACCCGTCCCGATCCAGGTCGACATCCGCGTGTTACCTCGTGGTGTGCGAAGGCGCTCAGGCGCTTGCTGCGGGTCAGTTCGCGCCGCCCGGGATGGCCGTGACCAGGCGCGTGAACACGCCGTCGAGCTCGGTGCCCAGCGCTGTGGCTCCGCCAACGATGGCGATGGCGATGAGCGCGGCAATCAGTGCGTACTCGATGGCGGCGGCGCCGTCTTCTTCTTGCCAGAACGCTTGGAACAGTGAACGCATGGAGCAACTCCTGTGGTTGAAGATAAAAAAAGGACTTCAGGAACCGGTGTCCGGCTGCCGCCTGCATGGGGCCTGCAGCAGCCGTTCCGCCCTGGTGCCCAGTCTCCGGGGAGACCGTTGTTGGCACCACCTGTCACCCTTGGGGGGGAGTCTGCTAGGGCGTGGGAAAAGGCCGTTGCCCCTGCGCAATCGAACTGCGCAGCGCACCTGCAGGGGTGGCCAGGGCGGGGTGTCAGCCGTCCAGCCGCGCGATGCGCAGGCGGCTCGCCCGATCGGGCTCGCGCACGCCGCCGAGCAGGTCGCCCATCACGTCCACCGCGTTGTCGAAGCAGCCGTGCGAGGCCGCCATCCGCCCCGCGCCGGTGGAGACGGTGGAGGCGCGCAGCACGTGGCGGTGGGTGGCGTCGATGCCCAGCGGGCCCCAAAAATCGAGCCACTGCGCCACGTCCTCCACGCCCGTGCGTGACCACATCCCGTCTGCAGCCGCCAAGCGCGCGCTGCGACGGTCGAAGCTCGCCTCCAGGCCCAGCAGCGGTGTCTTGTGCGTGTCCTCGAAGGCGCGCGAGACCAGCAGCAGCAGCGACTTGCGGTACGGCCCCACGTGGTCGCGCAGTTCGTTGGTGTGCGAGAGCTGGTGCAGGTGCCAATGGCGCGCATCGAGCGTGCCGTCGCGCACCGCTGCGGCGTAGGTGTCCAGCGCAAAACGCGTCGTGCAAGCCGGCGCCAGCAGCCGCAGCGTGCGCACCCGCAGCCCGGCATCGCGCAGCAGGCCCAGCATCGCCCCGATCACGATGGCCCCGGCCGAGTGTCCGGCCAGGTGCAGCTCCAGGCCGCCGGGCAGGCGCGCGTGCAGCTCGCGCCACTGCGCCACGAGCGCGCGCACGCCGCCTTGGGCATCCTGGCTGGCTCGCTCGCCATTGCGCTTCATCTGGCCCCACAGGGCCAGGCC
>JBIIED010000275.1:0-4635 GCA_044237995.1 Rubrivivax sp.
GATGCGCATCGCGCACTGGCAGCCCGCCGCGCCGGCTGCTGCCCTGGCCCCGGTGCCAGCCTCCGCAAGACCGGCTGCGCCGACTCCCGCTGCCACCCCCGCAGCGCCCCCTGCGCCCCCTGCGCCCGCCACCCTGGCCACCAACCCGGTGAGCAACCTGGGCCCCAACCCGGTTGCCCCCTCGGTTGTCCCCTTGCGTCCGGCCGCCCTGGCTGCCGTCCCGCCCGTGGCAGAGATGGACTGGGTGGCTCTGCGCGAGACCGTGGCGCAGTGCCAGGCCTGCGCGCTTGGCGCCACACGCAACCAGGCGGTGTTCGGCGTGGGCGGCACGCGCGCGCACTGGATGATCGTTGGCGAGGCGCCTGGCGAGCAGGAGGACCTGCGCGGCGAGCCCTTCGTCGGGGCGGCGGGCCAGCTGCTCGACGCCATGCTGCGCTCGGTGGGCCTCACGCGCTCGGACGATCCGGAGCTGGAGCCGGCGCGGCAGGTCTACATCGCCAACACGCTCAAGTGCCGCCCGCCGCGCAACCGCAACCCCGAGCGCGAGGAGATGGCGCGTTGCGAGCCCTTTCTCGTGCGCCAGATCGAGCTGCTGCGCCCGCGCCTGATCCTGGCGATGGGGCGCTTTGCGGTGCAGTCGCTGCTGCGCACCGAGGACCCGATCGGCCGGCTGCGCGGGCGCGTGCACCGCTACCAGGGCGTGCCGGTGGTGGTCACCTACCACCCGGCTTATCTGCTGCGCAACCTCCCGGACAAGGCCAAGGCCTGGGAGGACCTGTGCCTGGCGCTGCAGACGATGGAGTCGCTCGCGGCAAGCCAGGCCCAGCTGTGAAGCTTCACACCTAACCGCCGGCCTTGTCCTTCTGCGGCCGCTTCCATCCGGCAAGCGTCGCCTGGCGCGCGCGCGCCACGGTGAGCTGGCCGGCCGGGGCGTCCTTGGAGATCGTGGAGCCCCCGCCGATCGTGGCGCCCGCGCCCACCGTCACCGGCGCCACGAGCACGCAGTTGGAGCCCACGTGCGCATCGGCCTCGATCACGGTGCGGTGCTTGTTGGCGCCGTCGTAGTTGGCGGTGATGCTGCCTGCGCCGTAGTTCACGCGCTCGCCCACGGTGGCGTCACCCAGGTAGGCGAGGTGGTTGGCCTTGGCGCCGCGCGCGAGCGTGGAGTTCTTCACCTCCACGAAGTTGCCGATGTGCACCTGCGGGCCGAGATCGGCGCCGGGCCGCAGCCGCGCGTAGGGCCCCACGAGCGCGCCTTCACCCACCTTGACGCCCGCTGCCTCGCCGTCGATGTGCGTGAAGGGGTGGATGACGGCGCCAGCCTCGATGCGGGCCTGGCGGATGAAGCAGTTCGCGCCGATTCGCACACCCTCGCCCAGGCTCACTTCGCCCTCGAAGATGCAGTTGACGTCGATCTCCACGTCCGCGCCGCAGGCAAGCGTGCCCCGCAGGTCGAAGCGCGCGGGGTCGGCCAGCCGCACCCCGGCCTCCATCAGGGCGTGCGCCTGCTCGCGCTGGTGCAGCCGTTCGAGCTCGGCGAGCTGCACCGGGCTGTTGACGCCCAGCACCTCCATCTGCGAGGCGGGCTGCGCCGCCACCACCGGCACGCCATCGGCCACGGCCATGGCGACGATGTCGGTGAGGTAGTACTCGCGCTGCGCGTTGTCGTCGCGCAGCTGCGCGACCCAGCGCGCGAGCGCCGCCGTCGGCGCAGCGAGGATGCCGGTGTAGACCTCATCGATCGCCCGCTGCTCGGTGCTCGCGTCCTTGTGCTCGACGATGCCCTGCACGCGGCCTTGCCCATCGCGCAGGATGCGGCCGTAGCCGGCGGGGTCGTCGAGCTTGACTGTCAAGAGCGCGAGCCGCTCGCCGGCGCAGGCCTGCACGAGGGCGCGCGCGGTCTCGGCGCGCACGAGCGGCACGTCGCCGTTGAGCACGAGCGTCACGGGGGCGGTCGCGTCCAGCGCGGGCACCGCCTGCTGCACCGCGTGTCCGGTGCCCAGCTGCGGCTCCTGGCGCACGCAGCGCCCGCGCGGCCCCACGCAGGCCTGCACCTGCTGCGCGCCGAAGCCGGTGACCACGACCACGTGCACCGCGGCGGGGGCTGACCCGCTGCCGGCCGGGCCGGCCGAGTCCTCCAGGCGGTGGGCGGTATCCAGGACATGCTCCAATAGGGCGCGTCCGGCCAGGCGGTGCAGCACCTTGGGTCGGGCGGATTTCATGCGGGTGCCCTTGCCGGCAGCCATGATGATGACGTTCAGCGCCATGGGAAGCAATCTTTCGCGCAGGGGTTTGCGGGCCGCGATTATCGGGCTCGCGCTCGTGCTGCTGGCCGGCTGCAGCGCGCTGCGGCTGGGCTACGACCGCGGCCCGCTGCTGGCGCGCTGGTGGCTGGACCGCTACGTCGACTTCGACGACACCCAGCTGCCGGTGGTCCGGGACGGGCTCGGGCAGTGGTTCACCTGGCACCGCGCCTCGCAGATGCCCGAGTACGCGCAGCTGCTCGCGCGCATGCGCGAGGAGGCCCTGCAGCCGGCCACGCCCGAGCAGATGTGCCGCTGGGGCGACGAGCTGCGCCGCCGGGCCGTGGTCGCCACCGAGGCGCTGCTGCCGCAGGCCGCGCGGGTGGTGCCGCTGCTCACGCCCGCGCAGATCGACGAGCTGCAGTCGCGCTTTGACAAGCGCAACGCCGACTTCCGCAAGAAGGTGGTGCAGCCCAAGGTCGAGGAGCGCCGGCGCGAGTCCGCCAAGCGCACGGTGGAGCGCATCGAGGACTTCTACGGCCGGCTCGAAGCCAGCCAGCGCCAGCTCGTGGCCGCGTCGCTCGAAGCTTCGCCCTTCGATGCCGATGGCTGGTTTGCCCAGCGCCAGGCCCAGCAGCGCGAGATCGTCGCGACGCTGCGTCGCCTGCAGGCCGAGCGGGCCGACCGTGAGCGCGCCCTGGCGGTGTTGCGCGCCTTGCATGCCCGCCTGACCGAGCCCCCGCCTGCCGACCCGCAGTCGGCCGAGCAGCGCCTGCTTCGTCACAACTGCGAGTTCGCCGCCCGGCTGCACAACTCCACGAGCCCGGCCCAGCGGCAGCACCTGCGCGACAAGCTCGGTGGCTGGGAGGCCGACGTGCGCGTCCTCGTCGCGCCTCGCGGCGGTGCCAGGGAGGGTTGAGCCCCCGGCCCCTCACCCCGGCCCCTCAGGGCGCCAGCGGCGTCGTGACCGTGCGCGGCCGCACGCCCGTGGCCGGGAAGTCCTTGAGCGCCGCAGCGAACATGGCGCGCACGACGGAGGCGTCCCCGCGCGTGATGCCGTCGCTGCTGGCGCGCGTCTCGTACAGGGGCTCGCCGCTGGCGCGGTCGCGGATCAGCAGCGCCACCTCGCGCTCGTAGCGCGGCGCGTCGGTGTACAGGCCGCCACCCCAGTAGGTGCCCGCCCACGGGCTGAGGCGCCAGCGGCCGAAGCCGCCGCGCCACCACAAGGGGTCGTCCCACGGCGCACGGTCGGTGCGGGTGACGCGGGCGCCCACCTGCACCGTCACGTCGGGCGTGGCGCCGGCCGCGGCGGGCCGCATGCCCGCTGCCTCCAGCGCCGGCCGTGCACCCGCCTCGAGCATCTCCTGGCGCTCGGGGCTGGCCTGCTGCGAGGGCAGCCGCTCGAAGGCGTAGGTGCCGGGCGCGCGGCCCGCCGGCCACTGGCCGTAGCTCTGCACGACGCTGTCGAGCGTGTTCAGGCTCGCGCAGCCGGCAAGGGCGCCGGCAAGCAGCAGCGCAGCAGCGGCGCCCGTCGATCTGAGCACTGCGCGCCGCGAAAGCGTGTGGACCTGGACCATGGCCTGACCTCCTGTGAAGCACCACGGAGGGCCGCACCCGCCTCAGGCGGCACCCGGCCCCTTCAGTCTGAGATGCTACCTGGGAGCTTGATGGCCGAAACCGCCCCGGGCGCTGCGGGCGCGCAAGGCTCGTCGTCGTCGAAGGCGCGGTCGCCCAGGGCATCGGGCACGCCAGTGGGGCGCAGCGTCTGGAAGGGGTGCAGCCGCTTGTCCATCAGGTGCGAGGGCACGACGTGGCCCATCGCGTGAAAGACGTTGTCGATGCGCCCGGGGTACTGGCGCTCCCACTCGCGGATCATCCGCTTGACCTGCACGCGCTGCAGGTTGTCCTGGCTGCCGCACAGCGTGCACGGGATGATCGGGAACTGCCGGTGCGCGGCCCAGCGCTCCAGGTCCGGCTCGGCCACGTAGGCCAGCGGCCGGATCACGACATGCCGCCCGTCGTCGCTCACGAGCTTCGGGGGCATGCCCTTCATGCGCGCGCCGAAGAACATGTTCATGAGCAGGGTCACCACCATGTCGTCGCGGTGGTGGCCCAGCGCAATCTTGGTGGCGCCCAGTTCGCTGGCCACGCGGTAGAGGATGCCGCGGCGCAGCCGCGAGCACAGGCTGCACATCGTCTTGCCCTCGGGGATCAGGCGCTTGACGATGGAGTAGGTGTCTTGCTGCTCGATGTGAAAGGGCACGCCTCGGCCTTGCAGGTAGGCAGGCAGCACGTCCTCGGGGAAGCCGGGCTGCTTCTGGTCGAGGTTGACGGCCACGATGTCGAAGGGCACGGGCGCGCGTGCCTTGAGCGACAGCAGGATGTCCAGCAG
>JBIIED010000276.1:0-4612 GCA_044237995.1 Rubrivivax sp.
GCAGCTCCACGGGCGCACCGGGGTAGATGAAGGGGCCCAGCGCTGCGCCGGCCGCGGCCGTGCTGCCCGCGATTGTCTCGGCGCGCGCCGGGTCGGCAAACTCGTGCAGCGCCGCCAGCGACGTGATCGCCAGCTCGATGCGCCCGGCCCAGCGCTCGCGCAGGGCCTGAAGCACGCGCACGGCCAGCGGCCCCTCGGGCGCGGACCAGTCGCAGTAGCTGTTGAGCGCGCGCGTGCCGTGCACCCAGGCCGTGCGCAGCGCGAAGTCCATGCGCGCGTGCAGCTCGCGCTCGCTCCAGTTCACGTAGTCGCCGCGCACGCGCTTGACGGCCTCGAAGAGGTCGCGCTCGGGCGCCAGGCCCGCAGCCAGCAGGTCGCCCTTGTCCAGGTGCACGTGGGGATCGACGAAGGCCGACACGACGGTGGCGCCGTCGAGCTCGAAGCCCGTGATGCCTGCGTCCAGCCCGGCCGGCCGCCCGGCTCCGGCGTGCACGGCCTGGATCCGATCGCCTTGCACCACGATCGCCACGCGTGCCAAGGCCGCGGCGGCTGCAGCACCTGCAGCGCCCGCACCGGCCCGGAAGGCGGCACCGGACGCACCGGTTGCACCCGGCTCGAGGAGCGCGTGCGGCACGTGCGCGTTGAGCCAGACGTGCCGCTCGGGCAGGACGGTAGGAATCGTGACAGGCATGGCTGCAGTCTAGGCGAGGGGCCGCCGGGCTGGCACCATCGCTGTCGCGCGCGCACCGCGCGCTGCCCGACCGGAGCCCTCGCCATGCAACGCCGCCCCTTCCTGCTGTCCAGCGCCGCACCCCTTCTCGGAGCGGGCCTGCTCGGTCACGCGACGGGCCACGCCGCCGATGAACGCACGACGATCGCCGGCATCAAGGAGGCGCTGGCGGTGGGCACCGAAAACGCCGTGAAGACCCTGGGCCGCGAAGACGGCTACTTCGGCCACGCGGTGGTGAAGATCCTGCTGCCTTCGAGTGCGCAGAAGATCGCCGATGTGGCGCGCAAGGCGGGCTTTTCCAGGCAGGTGGACGAACTCGTGCTCGGCATGAACCGCGCCGCCGAGAAGGCCGCGCCGCTGGCGGCTTCGCACTTCGCCGACGCCATCCGGGGCATGGGCATCCGCGACGTGCAGGCCATCCTGAAGGCGGGCGACACGGGCGCGACGGCCTTCTTCGAGCGCACCACCCGCACGAAGCTGTTCTCGGCCTTCAAGCCCAGCGTGGTGCAGTCCATCGAGCGCGTGGGCGCCAGCCGCGCCTACAAGAACCTGATGGAGCGTGCGCAGCGCGTGCCGCTGCTCGGGGTGCAGAACTTCGACCTGGACGAGCACGTGACGAACAAGGCGCTCGATGGCCTGTTCTTCGTGGTCGGGGAGGAGGAGAAGAAGATCCGGCGCAACCCGCTTGCGCGCACGACGAGCGTGCTCAAGGCGGTGTTCGGGCGCTGAGCCGCTGGCCGGGCCTCAGAGCGGGACAGCACGGCCAAGGCCAGCACCACCCCGACCAGGGCGCTTCGCGTGACCTTTCTCACGGACGCGTCGCAAGGGGTGGCGCACACTCCCGTGGAGGAAAGTCCGCGCCGGCGCAAGGCGCGCCCCGGCACACTGGAGGACCCCATGATGCGAGCCCTGTTGCAAGCTGCCCTGCTGACGCTGGCCGTGGTGCCGGCTGCAGCCTGTGCGAGTGCGCCGCCCAAGCCGGTTTCCGTGTACCTGACGCTCGGCTCGCGCCAGTGCCAGGACGGCGGGCGCACCCTGGCAGAAGTGCAGAAGGTGCTCAGCGACGCTGGCGTGAAGGTGCTGGCCGCGGGCTGCGGCAACGACGGCATGGCCTATCCGGCCGTGTGCGGCGCCCCCGACGGGCGCATCGCGATCGTCGACGTGCCCGAGAGCCAACTGGAGGCCGCCCTCAAGCTCGGCTTCTCGCCGCTGTCGCAGCGGCCGCGCGCGCAGCGCATGGCCTGCTGAAGACCGGGGACTCGGCTCCGGGTGATCCGGGGGCGCCGGCCCCATCGCTCCCTGACGACAGGCACTGATTGCGTCGCCGTGGGCGCCTGAGACCGCCTCGCCGCCTGAGACCGCCTCGCCAACGGGCTTGACGAGAGCTGTATGCATGCACATACTGTATGCCCAAACAGCATTCTCGCCGAGGTTTCCCGTGAACAGCCACCTGCGCCAGCACTACCACCCCCGTCCCGACCGCGTCCCGCGCCTGCTCAGGTGGCTGTGGTCGTGGCTGTGAGCGGGCCATGAACGCCCCGCTTCCCTACGCGCTGCTGCAGGCCCTTGCGCATGCGCCCGCACCCGCCGGCTCCGAGCCGGCCCGCGCGCCAGGCCCCGCGACCGCGCAGCAGTGGGTCTGGCACAGCCGCTTCGGGACGATGAAGATCGAGGTCGTCGGACAGACTGTCTACGTCAACGGCGACGCTGTCCACCCGGCCCGAGGCGCAGAGTAAGCGCCCACTTGCTGCGTTCGACGCCGTTCGGGCCCTGCCGCGCAGGCCCCCTTGCACGGCCAGCCAGTCTCTGCCAACCTCTCGCGCATCGTGACCTCGCCGGGCCGATCGCCGCCCGGCCCCTGCCATGCCCCACCCGAGCACCTTCGAGGAGTTCCGCATCGACGCCCTGAGCCGGGGCTTTCACGAGGCACTCGTGCGCGAGTGGGCGGCCGGCCAGGAAAACTCGCTGCACGAGCACCCTTTCGACACCCACGCGCTCGTCGTGCGCGGGGAGTTCTGGCTGACGGTGGAGGGCCACACGCGGCACCTGCGCGCCGGCGACACCTTCGAGCTGGCGCGGCAGATTCCCCACAGCGAGCGCTATGGCCCCGAGGGCGCCACGTTCTGGGCTGCGCGCGTGAACCCGACTCCCGCCTGAGCCGCCCGGGCGCGCGCGCATGATCGAGCTCTACACCGCGGCCACGCCCAACGGCCACAAGGTGTCGGTGGCGCTGGAGGAGCTCGAGCTGCCCTACACGGTGCACGAAGTCGACCTCGCCGCCGGGCAGCAGAAGACTCCCGAATTCCTGCGCCTGAACCCCAACGGCCGCATCCCGGTCATCGTGGACCGGCAGGCCGAAGACTTCGTCGTCTTCGAGTCCGGCGCGATCCTGCTGTACCTCGCGGAGAAGACCGGGCGGCTCATGCCGGCCGACGCCCTCGGGCGCTCGCGCGTCGTGCAGTGGCTGATGTTCCAGATGGCCGGCGTCGGACCGATGATGGGCCAGGCCAACGTGTTCTTCCGCTACCTGCCCGAGAAGATCCCCACCGCGATTGCGCGCTACCAGAACGAGTCGCGCCGGCTCTTCGAGGTGCTCGACGGGCGGCTCGGCCAGGCCGAGTGGCTGGCCGGTGACTACTCCATTGCCGACATCGCCCACTGGTGCTGGGTGCGCACGCACCGCTGGTCGGGCGTGTCGGTGGAGGGCCTGCCGCACCTGCGGCGCTGGCTCGACGCGATGAAGGCCCGCCCGGCCTGCCAGCGCGGCATCGAGGTGCCGCGCAAGGTGGAGAGCGCGCTGCGCGATGAACAAGCCACGCGCGACTTCGCCGCGCGCGCGCAACAGATGGTGCAGCGCTGAGGCCCGCACGCGGGCCGCTGCATCAGGCCATTGCGGGCACGCCCGCCCTGAACGAGGACCCCCGATGATCACGCTCTACGACTGCTCCACCGCCCCGAGCCCGCGCCGCGCGCGCATCCTGCTGGCCGAAAAGGGCGTGGCGCATGCCACGGTGCCCATCGACCTGGCGCGCGGCGAGCAACTCGGCGAGGCCTTCCGCGCGGTGAACCCGCAGTGCACCGTCCCCGCGCTGGTGCTCGAAGACGGCCTCGTGCTCACCGACAACGCGGCCATTGCCGCCTACGCCGAGGCGCGCTGGCCCGAGCCGCCGTTGCTGGGCCGCAGCCCGGCCGAGCGCGCCGAAGTCGCCAGCTGGCAGGCGCGCGTGGAGTTCGAGGGGCTGATGGCGGTGGCCGAGGCGCTGCGCAACGGCTCGCCGGCCATGGCCAACCGCGCGCTGCCCGGCCCGCGCGACTACCCGCAGATTCCAGCCCTGGCCGAGCGCGGGCGCGAACGCGTGACGCACTTCCTCGAAACGCTCGAGCAGCGGCTGCACGGGCGCGAGACGATCGCCGGAGACGGCTTCAGCCTCGCCGACATCACGGCGGTGGTGACGGTGGACTTCGCCCGCATCGTGCGCATCAAGCCCGGCGAGCAGCACCCGAACCTGCGCCGCTGGCGCGAGGCGATGGGGGCGCGGCCGTCGATGGCGCTGTGAGCCGCCTGGCTCAGGCGGCTTCGAGGTAGCGCTGCACCAGCCGCGTCCAGAAGGCCGCGCCGGTGGTGAGGATGGCGTCGTTGAAGTCGTACTTTGGGTTGTGCAGCATCGCACCCTCCTCGCCATTGCCCAGGCGAAAGAAGCAGCCGGGCTTTTCCAGCAGGTAGTAGGCGAAGTCCTCGCTGCCGGTCACGGGCGGGAAGGGCGCGATCACGCGCTCGGGGCCCACGAGCTCCTCGGCCACCTGGCGCGCAAAGGCCGTCTCGGCTTCGGTGTTGACCACCACCGGGTAGCCGCGCTCGTAGTCGATCGTCACCTCGCCGCC
>JBIIED010000277.1:0-4556 GCA_044237995.1 Rubrivivax sp.
GCGACTGTGGCTGGACGCTGAGGCGCTGCGCCCGGGCGGGCAGCAGGCCTTGCCTGAGTGGGCGCGCCACGAGCTGGCGGCGTTGCTGCCGGAGCTGGGTACAGGCACGCCGCGCATGGAGGCACTGCGGCTGCAGCGGGCGGTGGAGGTGGCGTTGCAGCAGGCGAAGCTGGAGCTGGTAGCGCTGGACGACGTGCAGAACGCCGACGCGGCCACGCTGGAGCTGCTGGCGTCGTGGGTGGGCGAGGGTCTGCCAGCGTGGGTGGTGGCATGCCGGGCGGGGGAGCTGCCCTCCCCGGTGATCACCTGGCTGCAGGCTTCGGAGGCGCCGCAACAGGTGGCGCTGCAGCCCCTGGGGGCAGCCGAGATCGAGGCGCTGCTGCAGGATCTGGCGCTGCCGGGCTTCGAGGTCCGGGATTGGGCGCACATGCTCGCGCGGCACACCGGTGGGCTGCCGCTGTTCGTGCTGGAGACGCTGCGCGTGCTGCTGGAGCAGCCGGCCGAGACTCGTCGTGACCTGCCGCTGCCCAAGGCGTCGGCGCAGGCGATCCGCGCGCGCGCCGCGCACCTGCCCGAGGCAGCGCGCCAGCTCGCGCACGCAGCCGCGGTGCTGCGCGCGCCGCTGCCCCCGGATGCGGGTGCGGCGCTGCTGGGCGGGCAGCCGGCGCAGTGGGTGGAGCCGTACGCGCTGCTGGAGGCGGCGCAGTGGGTGGACGCGCGCGGGGTGATGCACGACCTGGTGAGCGCGGCGCTGCGCGAGGCGATGCCCGGGGCCGAGCGGCGCTGGTTGCACGGCAACGTGGCGCGCTGGCTGGTACAGGCCGGCAGCAGCGGCCAGGCGGTGGCCGGGCACTTCGAGGAGGCCGGGCTGCTGCAGGAAGCCGCCGAGCAGCTGGAGGCCGCGGCGCTGCGCGCCCACCGTGCCTCGCGGCCGGCCGAGGAGGCCGAGCTGTGGGAGCGCGCTGCCTCGCTGTGGGAGCGCACCGGCCGGCGCGAGCGGGTGTTCGAGGCGCTGCGCATGAGCGTGACGCCGCGGTTCTTCGCCAGCGGCAACGATCTGGCCCTGGCAGCGGCCAAGCGGCTGGTCGAAAGCGCCTGCACGCCCCGCGAGGAGGCGATCGCGAAACTGTCGCTGGGGGAGTTGCTCGGTCGATTGCATCGCCGCGCCGACTCCCTGCCTGTACTGACCCAAGCCAGGTCCGGTGCCGCGGCGGCCAACGATGCAGTCAACCTCCTGCGCGCGACCGTCGAGCTTGCGCACTGCCTTGCCTGGCTCGATCGGCCCGATGAATCGCTCGCGATGTTGCAGGAGGTCGAGCCCAGCCTGAGTCAATGTGAATTCCAGGAGCGTCAGGCCTATCTGACGTGCCTGGGGACGATCCATTTTCGAAGGTATCGGTTCCGCGACGCCGCCTCCACTTGCCGAGAGCGAATGGCCCTGGCCGAAGAGAGGGGCGATTGGCGCTATGCGACGGTTGCGGCCTCGAATCTGGCTGTCGTGTTGACTGAAAGTGGCTGGCTCGAGGATGCCTACGAAGCGTCCGAGCGGGCCCTGTGCAACTTGCAGAGGCTCGGCCCGGTTGGCGGCCAGGACCTGGTGTTCATTGAAATCGCCCACGCCCGCATCTGTGCCTGCATGGGCGCGATTGGCGAAGCGCTGCGCAGCATGGAACGCGGCCTGGGCTATCTGCGCGCGCCGGGCACTTCGCCCGTGCAGCGGGTACATCTGTGCTGGTGCCTGACTGTTTGCCATCTTCTTCGGGGAGATGCGGTCTCGGCACAAAGCCAGCTCCTGAAGTTGCCCGAGGACGATTTCACCCGTGCAGGCGAGCAGAAGAGACGGATCCTGCTCCAAGCTGTCATTGCAGCCGCCCAAGGTCAGGATCCATCGTCTTGGCTGCGTCAGGCCCGCGACCTGGCGGCGGGAAGTCCGCACAAGTCGTCTGTCGACATCGACGCTACCGAAGTCTGGTGCGGTATCGGCTGCGACGACCCCCAGGGGCTGCTCGCGCTGGAGCAACGGGCACGGGCCACCGAGCAGGGTGGCTTGGCCACGCGGCTGGCCTGGTACCGGGTGGACGCCTTGCGCCGTTGCGGTGAAGCGGCGGCAGCCGCCGCGCGCGCCCGCGAACTCCTGGACCAACCCCTGAGGCCGACGATGCTGCTGCCCTGCCACTGGCTGTGGATTGCACAGGCCGCGTTTGCGGCGGCTGGCGACCCTCAGGCCCCCGCGGTGGCCGCCCGTGCGCGCCAGGCGCACGCGAAGACGCTGGCTGACCTCGGAGAGCTCTCGGGCCCACCGGCTCAGTGGCCGGGGCCGATGACGGGGTGGCGCTCTCCCGAGGCGGGGTGACGGGCGCAGCGTGACGATGCGGGCGTGCGCACCCGCGCGAGGGCATGCCGCCCGTCTGCGGTAACGGGTCAGTCACGCGGCCCCACTAGGGTGCCAGACAGTGTTCGCGCCGCTCGGGGTGGACCCTGTCTGCCCTGACCCGAACCGTTGACCTCACGCCCTCCATCATGACCCCACTGCCAACCCTTTCGCGGGCCCCAGCCGCCATGGAAAGCGAGCTGTCGGCGGGCCTGATGCCCATGAGGCAGCAACTGCTCGGGCAATTGGCAGGGGCCTTGTGGCACGAACTGGAGCGGCCGGTCACCGCGCTGCTGAACGAGGCCGACTCCGCTGACCTGATGCTTCGACGAGGCGCACTCCCCGAAGTACGGGCTTGTGTGGGGAACATGCGCCTGCTGGGCGAGCAGTTGGCTGAGCTGCTCGCGCAGCTGGGCGACCACGCCTGGTGCCCGGGCGGCTCATTGACACCCGCGGATGTGCGCGAGAGCCTGGATTCCGCGCTGGGTGCGCTGGGCATCTTCGAGGGCCGCCACGCCAACGGAGTGGCCGTGCACCTCATCTGCGCTCCGGAAAGACCGGCCGTCGTGCTGGCGCAGCCGGGGCGCCTGGAACAGGTGCTCATGAACCTGCTGCGCAACGCCTTGGAGGCGACCGCGCAACTGGGGCCCGCTGGCCGTGTCGAGGTGCGCATCCTCCGAGAGGCAGCCGTGATCCAGGTGTCGGTGAGCGACAACGGACGGGGGTTGAGCCCGGCCGTGCTGTCGCACCTGGTCGACCCCTTCTTCATCGCGAAGCACGCGCGCGCGCACCTGGGCCTGGGGCTGGTGATCTCGCGCCTGATTGCCGAAGACCTGGGAGGCGGGTTGAGCGCTTGCAACGCTGGCGCCGTCGGCGCAGGGGGCGCAGTCTTCTCCTTGTGGCTGCCGGACGCAGCCGACGGGCATAGAGCCTGACAACCCGGCGCGGGTGATCCTCATCGGCGACTTCATCCATGAAGCGGGATCGTGCTCGATCCCGTCTCAGGAGCCCAGCGTATCCAGGCTTCGGTAGGGCACAGTGACCGTGACCAGGGTGCCGCACGGCTGATTGGCCGCCACCGTCAGCGCCGCCTTGCCGCCGTACAGCAGGTGCAGCCGCTCGCGGATGTTGGCCAGGCCCACCCCCGTGCCGGCTGTGGGGGCCACGCCGAAGCCCAGCCCCGTGTCGGCCACGCTGACGGCGAGGTTGCCGTGCACGATCTCAGCCTTCACGCTGAGCGTGCCGCCCTCGGGTTTGGGCTCCAGGCCGTGCTTGATGGCGTTTTCCACGAGGGTCTGGATCATCATGGGCGGGAACTCGGCCGAGAGGAGGCCCGCGGGAACGTCGATGGCTGTGGACAGGCGATCCTCCATGCGCACCTTGAGGATCTCAAGGTAGGGACGGATGACCTCCAGCTCACGCCCGAGGTGCCGAGGCGTGCCATGGTTGGCTTCGCGCATCGTGGGCATGCTCGCGCGCAGCAGCGCGATCAGGTTCCTCTGCATCTGTGCGGCGCGCTTGGGATCGGTCTCGATGAGGTGCTCGATGCTGGCCAGCGTGTTGAACAGGAAGTGAGGTTCCACCTGCGCCTGCATGGCCGCCATGCGCGCTTCCACCACCTGGCGCCGCAGCGACTCCGCCTCGGCCGTCTCGGTGGCCAGCGCGGCCTTCACTTCGGCCTGGATGCGGCCCTTGTAGGTGGCCTTGATGACGATGGAGGCCAGGATCCACAGGAGCGCCAGGTCGGTCAGGAAGTCGCCGAACTTCACGACGCGGATGCGGGTGCGGAAGGTTTCCTCCATGGCGGCTGCCTCGGCCTCGCTGCGGGCTGCGCGGGCTTCCTGGCCGGCCTGTCGCACCTCCTGGATCGCCTCGCGGATGGCCTGCTCGGCTTCGCGCACGGCCTCGCGCACGGCCTCGCTGTCGCTGCCGGGCGGCACCGTGATGACGATCTGCGGTGAGCGTGAGGTCTCGCCTTCCTTCCAGCCGTCGCTCACGCCGCGCTTGATCTCCTCCCACGTGGAGCTGGAGACGGTTGCCGAGATGGGCGCGGATGCGGGCCGCTCGACCGGCGCGGCCACGGGCGAGGAGGCCGGGCCGGCCGGCGCGGAGGCGGCACGCGGGCGGATGCGGATGCCGCGCTCGTCGATGGAGATGTCCACGCCCTCGGCGCGCGTGCCGGATG
>JBIIED010000042.1:0-15701 GCA_044237995.1 Rubrivivax sp.
CGGCGTGGAGCGGCTCGACGACGGGCTGCTGCAGCTCCAGGGCGGGCTGCGGCGCGTGTACGTGCCCCAGGAGCCCGCCTTCGCGCCCGGCGCGAGCGTCTTTGACGCCGTGGCCGAGGCCCTGGCGCCGGTGCGCCGGCTGCGCGAGCGCTACGAGGAGCTGGCTGCGGGCACGCTCGCCGATGCGTCGCGCCCGCCGCCGGCCGAACTCTCCGGGCTCGACCTGGACGCCTTGCAGTCGCGCATCGAGGCACTGGACGGCTGGACCTGGGAGCAGCGCGTGCAGGAGGTGCTGCAGCGCCTGCGCCTGCCGGCGCAGGCGCAGGTGCAGGACCTCTCGGGAGGTACGCGCAAGCGCGTGGCGCTGGCGCAGGCGCTGGTGGCCCGCCCGGACGTGCTGCTGCTCGACGAGCCGACCAACCACCTGGACATCGACGCCATCGAGTGGCTGCAGGAGCTGCTCACGGCCGGCGGCACCGCACCTTCGGGCGCGGGTGCGTCCACCGCCAGCGGTCTGGTGCTCGTCTCCCACGATCGCGCCTTCATCGACGCCGTGGCCACGCGCATCGTCGAGCTCGACCGCGGCGTGCTGCGCAGCTACCCCGGCGCCTTCACCGCCTTCGAGGCGGCCAAGGCACGCGAGCTCGAGGCCGAGGCACTGGCCAACGCACGCGCCGACAAGCTGCTCGCGCAGGAGGAGGTGTGGGTGCGCAAGGGCGTGGAGGCCCGGCGCACGCGCAGCGTCGGGCGCGTGGCGCGGCTGCAGGCCCTGCGCGCGCTGCGCGCGGCGCGCCGCGAGCAGCTCGGGCAGGTGCGCCTGTCGCTGGACACCGGGCTCCCCCCCGGGCGCATCGTGGCTGAGCTGCAGGACGTGGGCATGCGCTACGGCGAGCGCGTGCTCGTGCAGGGCCTGTCGGCCACGATCCTGCGCGGCGACAAGGTCGGCCTGATCGGCCCCAATGGCTGCGGCAAGACGACGCTGCTCAAGTTGATCCTCGGTGAGCTCGAGCCCACCAGCGGCACGGTGCGTCGTGGCACGAAGCTGCAGGTGGCCTATTTCGACCAGATGCGCGCCGCGCTCGACCTCGATGCGACGCTGGCCGACACCATCAGCCCGGGCAGCGAGTGGGTGGAGATCGGCTCGGCGCGCAAGCACGTGATGAGCTACCTGGGCGACTTCCTCTTCGCCCCGGAGCGCGCCAACTCCCCCGTGCGCACGCTCTCGGGCGGCGAGCGCAACCGGCTGCTGCTGGCGCGGCTGTTCGCGCTGCCGGCCAACGTGCTCGTGCTCGACGAGCCCACCAACGACCTGGACATCGACACGCTGGACCTGCTGGAGGAGCTGCTGCAGGGCTACGGCGGCACCGTGTTCCTCGTCAGCCACGACCGCCGCTTTCTCGACAACGTGGTCACGAGCACGCTGGCCTACGAGGTCGACCCTGCCTTCGGCGGCCGTCCGGGCCTGTGGCGCGAGTACGAAGGCGGCTACGAGGACTGGCGCGTGCAGCGCGAACGCGTGCGCCAGGCCACGGCGTCGGCCGCGGCAGGCGCGCCCGCGCCCGCGCCCGCGCCGGCCGCACGCTCCGCACAGGCTGCGTCCGTGGGCACCCTGGCCGCCCCTGCACGCTCACCCGCGCTCCCACCGGCAGGCTCATCCGCTGGCCCACCTTCTGGCGAGCCCGCCGCCGCAGCCGTGCGCAAGCTCAGCTACAAGGAGGCGCGTGAGCTCGAGCAGTGGCCCGCGCGCCTGGAGGCGCTGGAGGCCGAGCAGCGCGACATCGACACCCAGCTCGCCGATGGCTCGCTGTACGCCCGCGAGCCGCTGCGCGCTTCGGCGCTGCACGCCCGACATGCGCAGATCGAAGAGGAGCTGATGGCCGGGCTCGAGCGCTGGGAGGCGCTGGCGGCGCGCGCCTGAGCGCGGCTGCCTGGCCCGAGCCTCGATCCTCAGCCCGCGTGCGCCGCCGGGTGCGTGCGCGAGACGATCAGCGCGCCCAGCAGGTACAGCCCGTTGACGAGCCGCGCGGCCCGCACCGGATCCATGCCGGGCCAGGAGGCGATCGTGCGCAGGCTCGCCGACTCCAGGCCGAGGCGCTCCAGCGCAACGGCCGTTGCGCCGCTCAGGCCCGGTGTCTGCAGCGGCAGCCCCGACACCCGCCTGAACGCCAGCGGACCTGCGAGCTCGGGCAGCACCTCGCGCCTGGGCCCGCGCATCGCCAGCAGCCAGCCAAAGGGCGCCAGCGCGCGAAAGCGCGGCAGCTCGACCGTGGCCGCCAGCGGGGCGTCGGGTGCCGGCAGCAGCGCAGCCTCCACGTGCAGCACCCGCAGCTGTGCCAGCCTCAGCGTCTCCAGGCGCGCGGGGTCCAGCGGGCAGCGCGCCAGGCGCTGCAGCGGATACAGCGTCAGCGGCACGACGTGCGACTCGCCGCCCAGGTAAAGCGTGAGCGCCTGCGCGTGGCGCAGGCTGGCGGCCAGCACCTCGACCACGTCGCGCCAGTGCCCAGCCGCTCCCGCCAGGGGATCGCCCGTCTGTCGGCCCCGGGCCGCTTGAGGCGCGGCGCTCCACAGGTCCTGCCAAAGCGAGGCCGAGAGCTCCGCCGGAGGGCTCTGCGCGGCACCTTCCGGCTGCACCTCCTCGAGCCAGTCGGCAAAGGCACTGAGCCGCTCGAGCTCGGCTGCGCCTTGCGGCAAGGTCGAGGCAAAGCTCGCGGCAGAGCGCATGGTCAGACGAGTCTGGGTGCGTGCCGGGGCTGCGCGGCGGGCTGCTGTCCGACGGTTACACCTTCGCCTCGCCTCGCCCGCGTCCGCGCCGACTCGACGGCGGGTTGTGGTGCCCCCAGGCTAGACTGGCCTTACATTCCGGCGCTCGTCCGGCGCTCGTCCGGCGCTCGCCCTGTACTTGCCCGGCTCGCCCGGCTCGCCCGGCTCGTCCGGCCGGATGAGACCCTGCCTTTTCCCCTTCCCCTTCCCCTTCCTTGCGACCGTCCTTGCCCACCCCACGCGACGAGGGCCGCGGCCTGCTGCTCGGGCTGGCCGGCGTGGTGATGTTCGCGCTGACGCTGCCCATGACGCGGCTGGCCGTGGGCGACGCTTCCCAGCCGCAGCTGCCCCCGGCCTTCGTAACCGCCGGGCGGGCGGCGCTGGCAGGCGTGCTGAGCGTGGCGTGGCTGGCCTGGGTGCGCGCGCCCTGGCCCTCGCGTGCCCTGTGGCTGCCCCTTGCCGTATGCGCACTGGGCACCGTGGTGGGGTTCCCGCTCTTCCTGGCCCTGGCCCTGCGGCACGTGGACGCCATGCACGCGGCCGTCGTCACCGGCGTGCTGCCGCTGGCCACCGCGGTGGCGGCGGCGCTGGCGCTGCGCCAGCGCGCCGCGCCCGCCTTCTGGGCGTGCGCGGTGCTCGGTTGCGGCCTCGTGCTGGCGTTTGCCGCGCTGCAGGGCGGCGGCTCGCTGTCGAGAGCCGATCTGCTGCTGCTGGCAGCGGTGGCGAGCGCGGCCATCGGCTACGTGGCCGGCGCACGCGTGTCGGCCCGGATGCCGGGCGAGCAGACCATCTGCTGGGTGCTGGTGCTCAGCCTGCCCCTGACCGCGCCGGTCACGCTGCTCGTGTGGCCCGCCCAGGCCGCAAGCCCAGGGGCCTGGGGTGGATTCGTCTACGTGTCGCTCTTCTCGATGTGGCTCGGCTTCTTTGCCTGGTACCGGGGCCTGGCGCTGGGCGGCGTGATGCGCGTGAGCCAGGTGCAGCTGCTGCAGCCCTTCCTGGCGCTGCTGGCGGCCGTGCCGATACTGGGCGAGCGGCTCGAGTCGATGACCCTGGGCTTTGCGGCGGCCGTCGTGGCGGTCGTCTTCATCGGCCGGCGCCTGCCCGCCGGACAATCGCGCCCATGAGGCACCGTTTTCATCAGCTCGACGTCTTCACCGCCACGCCCTTGCTGGGCAACCCGCTTGCGGTGGTGCACGCTGCGCACACCCTCGACGACGCGCGCATGGCGGCCTTCGCGCGCTGGACGAACCTGTCGGAGACCACCTTCTTGCTGCCGCCCACGCAGCCGCAGGCCGACTACCGCGTGCGCATCTTCACCCCAGGCGGCGAACTGCCCTTTGCGGGCCACCCGACCCTGGGCAGCTGCCGGGCCTGGCTGGCCGGCGGCGGCCAGCCGCGCACCCCGGGTGTGGCGGTGCAGGAGTGCGGCGTGGGGCTCGTGCCCGTGCGCGTGGACCCGGGCGGCCAGCGCCTGGCCTTCGCGGCGCCAGCCTTGAGGTGCGAGGCGGTGGAGCGGGCCCTGCTGGCCCGGGTCATGGCTGCGCTCGGCCTGCCGGCGTCGATCGTGCGGCGCTCGAGCTGGCTCGACAACGGCCCGCGCTGGCTGGCGCTGGAGTTGCCCGACGCGCAGGCCGTGCTCGCGCTGCGCCCGGATCACGGGGCGCTGAAGACCTTGGCCAAGGTGGGCGTCGTCGGGGCGCATGCACCGGGCGGGCCGGCGCAGTTCGAGGTCCGCGCCTTTGCCGCGCCGCTGGGCGTGGAGGAGGACCCCGTCACGGGCAGCCTGAACGCGAGCCTGGCGCAGTGGCTGATGGAAGATGGGCGCGCCCCGCAGGCCTACGTGGCGGCACAGGGCACCGCGATGGGTCGAGCCGGGCGCGTGCACGTCTCGCGCGATGCCGACGGCACCTGGGTCGCAGGCGATGTCGTCATCTGCGTGGACGGCAGCGTCGAGCTCTGAAGCCCGGCACACTCGAGTCCCCATGAACACCCACCTGGATCACCTCGTCGTCGCAGCCCACACCCTGGAGCAGGGCGTGGCGTGGTGCGAAGCCACGCTGGGCCTGACGCCCGGCCCGGGCGGGCGCCACGCGCTCATGGGCACGCACAACCGGCTGGCCAGGATCGCCACCGACGCCTTCCCCGACGCCTACCTCGAGATCATCGCCATCGACCCCGAGGCTGCGCCGCCCCGGCGCGTGCGCTGGTTCGGGCTGGACGATCCGGCGCTGCAGGCGCAGCTCAAGGAGTCCGGCCCGCGGCTCATCCACGCCGTGGCGCGCACCGCGCAGCTGGACATGCAGCGCTGGGCGCTCATCACGCTGGGCCTCAAGCCCGGCAACCCGGTGCGCGCCGGGCGCGACACGCCCGAAGGGCCGCTGGCCTGGCAGATCCTGCTGCGCGACGATGGCGCGCTCGAGTGCGGCGGCGCGCTGCCCACGCTCATCCAGTGGGAGGGCCGCCACCCTGCCCAAAGCATGCCCGACAGCGGCCTGGCGCTGCAGTCGCTGGCCCTGCGCGGTGTGCCCGACCGCGCCCGCGAACTGCTCAAGCTGCGCGGCGTGGATGTGCAATCCGCAGCGGGCCCGGCGCTGCGGGCCGTCCTGGCCACCCCGCTCGGGCCAGTGGCGCTCGAGTCGGCGCCTTCCCGCCCGGCAGCCCCCGCACCGGCCGCATGACCGGCGCGACCTCTCCCCTGACCCAGGCGCCCGCCCCATGACCGAGGAACTCTTTCGCGAAGACGCTACCGCCCTGGCGTGCGAGGCCACCGTGCTGGCCGTCGACGAGGCCGGGCTGGTGCTCGATCGCACCGTCTTCTACCCCCTCGGAGGTGGCCAGGCGGGCGATGCCGGCACGCTCACGACGAGCAGCGGCTGCGTGCTGGCTGTCGTCGACACGCGCAAGCACAAGGAGCGCGCCGGTGCCATCGCGCATGTGCCGGTCGCGGGTGCCGATCTCTCGGCCTTCGCGCCGGGCACGCGGGTGACGGCTCGCATCGACGCCGCGCGCAGGCTCGCCCACATGCGTTTTCACACGGCCACGCACCTGCTGTGCGCGCTCGTGCCGCACCCGGTGGATGGCTGCTCCATCACCGCGGGCTACGCGCGGCTGGATTTCCACATGAACGAGCCGCTGGACAAGGAACTGCTGAGCGCCGGCATCGCGCGCCTCGTGGCCGGCTCGCACCCGGTGCGCCACCGCTGGATCAGCGAGGAGGAGCTCGACGCCAACCCCGGGCTCGTGCGCAGCATGAGCGTGCAGCCCCCGCGCGGCCTGGGCCGCGTGCGTGTACTCGAGATCGAGGGCGTGGATCTGCAGCCCTGCGGGGGCACCCACGTCGCCAACACCCGCGAGGTGGGCGACGTGGTGGTCACGAAGATCGAGAAGAAGAGCGCGATGACCCGGCGCGTCGTCCTGGGCTTCGCCTCCTCGCCCTGAACGCCTTACTGCGAGCGGTAGTTGTCGTGGCAGGCCTTGCAGGTGCCGGCCGTCGCCCCGAATGCTGCACGCACCTGGTCGGCGTTGCCCGAGCGCGCGGCCGCGGCGAGCTTGCCCGCCTCTTCCTGCATCTTCGAGGCGGCTGAGTTGAACCCGGCGCGGTCGCTCCAGATCTCGGCCTTGCTCTTGCCGCCTTGCGAGCCGTCGACGAAGGCCACGAACGGCAGCCTCGACATCGTGGCGACGATCTCCGCATTGGCCGCGGCAGCCGCTGCATCGAAGGGGACACGGCCCTGTGCCATGGCGCCGATGCGCGAGAAGTGGGCGGCCATGACGGTGAAGGCGCTCTGGCGGTACTTGATCGCATCCTCGGGCTTCTGGAACTGCGCAGCAGCAGGCAGCGAGGCCATCGCGGCGGCGGCCGCAAAGGCCAGGGCAAGCTTCTTCATGAGGGGGCTCCCGATAAGTGGAGGCTCAGTTTATGCGTTGCCGTGCAATTGCACAGCACCACAGTCGGGTTATTGTTGAGGTTCCGAAAGCTGCCCTCCGGCCCGACCCATGAGTGCCACCGTCCCCGTTCGTGTATGGGATCTGCCCACCCGGCTCTTCCATTGGCTGCTGGCCCTGGCGGTGGTGGGCTCGGTGACGAGCGCCAAGATCGGGGGCGCGGCCATGGTCTGGCACTTCCGGCTGGGCTACCTGGTCTTCGGCCTGCTGCTGTTTCGCCTGGCCTGGGGCCTGCTAGGGGGCCGATGGTCGCGCTTTTCGAGCTTCCTATACGGCCCCGGCGCCGTGCGGCGCTACCTGAGCGGGCAGCCCCGGGAGGGCGAGCGCTTCGGCATCGGGCACAACCCGCTTGGGGCGCTGTCGGTCTTCGCGCTGCTGGCGGTGCTTGCCGTGCAGGTCGCCACCGGCCTGGTGGGCGACGACGAGATCGCCAGCGTCGGCCCGCTCAACCGCTTCGTGGCCACGGCCACGGGTCTGGCGGCCACGGCCTGGCACAAGCAGTGGGGCCAGTGGATGCTGCTGGCGCTGGTGGCGCTGCACGTCGCCGCGATCGCTTTCCATGCCTGGCGGCGCGAGAACCTCGTGGGCCCGATGCTGCACGGCAACAAGCCGCTGCCCGCACACGTGCCGGCCTCCGTTGACGACACCTCCGCCCGGCTGCGCGCCTTGGCGCTGGCCGGCGCGTGCGCGCTGGCGGTGTGGGCGGTCGTGCGCCTGGGTGGGTGAGGCCGGTGCCCCCAGCGACCGCGCACCCCGCCTGCTTCACGAGGCCGCACCTGCACACATGACCGGTCCGCGCATCACCCTGCACACCCCGGACACCGAGGAGGCCCTTCAGGACACGCAGGCGATCTTTCGCGAGTACGCGCTGCAGCTCGGCGTGGACCTGTGCTTCCAGGGCTTCGAGGCCGAACTGGCGAGCCTGCCCGGGCAGTACGCGGCGCCTGCAGGCGCGCTGCTGCTGGCCCGCGTGGACGGCCAGGTGGCCGGTTGCGGGGGCGTGCGGCCGCTGCCCGAGGTTGACCACCCGGACGCCTGCGAGATGAAGCGGCTGTACGTGCGCCCGGCCTTTCGCGGACACGGCCTGGGCCGGCTCATCGCACAGGCCCTGATGGACCACGCCTTGCAGGCCGGCTACTCGACGATGCTGCTGGACACGCTCGACGAGATGGAGGCCGCGCGCGGCCTGTACCAGACGCTGGGCTTCGTCGAGGTGCCGCCTTACTACTTCAACCCCATCGCCGGGGCCCACTACCTGAAGGCCGATCTCGGGCGATGAAGCGCATCGAGCTGGAATTCGCCCCGGTGCCGGGCTCGCAGTCGCAGCTCGGCGAGTCGCCCTTCTGGCACCCCGATGAAGCGGCGCTGTGGTGGTGCGACATCCCCGGCCGGCGCCTGAGCCGCTTCGATCCCGGGCCAGGCACCGTGCGCCACTGGGCGCTGCCGGCCGACCCGGGCTGCGTGGCTCCGCTGCCCGGCGGCGCCTTGCTGCTGGCGCTGCGCGACGGCCTGTGGCGCTTCGAGCCCGGCACCGGTGCGCGCACGCTCGTGGCCGCGGCGCCCTACGACGCCACCTGCGAGCGCTTCAACGACGGCCGCGCCGACCCCCTGGGCCGCATGTGGGTGGGCACGATCTACGAGCCGCGCAGCCCGGCACGCGCAGCCCTGTATCGGCTCGACGCCGCGGGCCTCGTGCGCATGGCCGACGGCATCACGGTGAGCAACGGCCTGGCCTTCAGCCCCGACGGCCGCACGCTCTACTGGAGCGACACGACCTCGCACACCCTCTACGCATTCGATCTCGACCTCGGGCAAGGCACGCTGTCACGCCAGCGCGTGCTGGCCCGGTTCCCCAGGCGCGAGCCGCAGCAGCCGCTTGCCGGCTACGGGGGCCGCCCCGACGGCGCAGCGGTGGATGCCGAGGGCTGCTACTGGGTGGCGATGTTCGAAGGCGCGCGGCTGCTGCGGCTGTCGCCGGGAGGGGAGACCCTGGCCGAGCTGCCCCTGCCCGTGCGCTGCCCGACGATGCCCTGCTTCGGCGGGGCGGACCTGCGCACCCTGTACGTGACCACCGCCCGCGCCAACCGCAGCGAGGACGAACTCGCCCGCGAGCCGTGGGCAGGCTGTGTGCTGCAGGGCCGCGTCGACGTGCCGGGCCTGCCGGTGAACTTCGCCCATCTGCCATGACCGGGTCCTTGCCACTCGCCCCTGCTGCGCGTGCAGCCGCGCTCGAGCGGTTGAGCCAGGCGGGCCGGCTCGACCTGCTCGTCATCGGGGGCGGCGCCACCGGCCTGGGGGTGGCGCTGGAGGCTGCGCAGCGCGGGCTGCAGGTGGCCCTGCTGGAGGCGGGAGACTTCGCGCAGGGCACGAGCTCGCGCGCGACCAAGCTCGTGCACGGGGGCGTGCGCTACCTGGCGCAGGGCAACATCGGCCTCGTGCGCGAGGCGCTGCACGAGCGCTCGGGCATCCTCGCGCGGGCGCCTCACGTGGCGCAGCCGCTGGGCTTCGTCGTGCCGGCCTACCGCTGGTGGGAGCGGGCCTGGTTCGGGGCCGGGCTCTTCGCCTACGCGGCGTTGGCGGGCCGGCGCGGGCTGGGCCGCACCCGCGCGCTGACGCCACAGCAGACGGTGGCCGCGCTGCCGGGGGTGCGTACCGAGGGCCTGCGCGGCGGTGTGCAGTACTGGGACGGGCAATTCGATGATGCGCGGCTGGCCGTGCTGCTGGCGCGCAGCGCCGTGGCCCTGGGTGCAACCGTGCTCAACCACGTGCGGGTGGAGGGCCTGCGCCACGCTGGAGCGCAGGTGTGCGGCGTGCGTGCGCGCGACGCGCTGGGCGGCGCGGTGCTGGAGCTCGACGCGCGCTGCATCGTCAACGCCACGGGCGTGTGGGTCGATGCGGTGCGCGCGATGCGCGCGGGCCCGCAGCAGCCCCTCGTTTCTCCAAGCCAGGGCGTGCACCTGGTCGTGGACCGCGCCTTCCTGCCCGGCTCGCAGGCGCTGCTCGTGCCCCGCACGGCCGACGGCCGCGTGCTCTTCGCCGTGCCGTGGCTGGGCAAGACGCTTCTCGGCACCACCGACACACCGCGCACCGACTGCCCGGCCGAGCCCGAGCCCTTCGAGGAAGAGGTGGAATTCATCCTGCGCGAGGCGGGCCGGGTGCTGACGCGGGCGCCGCAGCGTGCGGATGTGCGCTCGGCCTGGGTCGGGCTGCGGCCGCTGGTGCGTCCGAGCGGCGCCACGGCCTCCGGGCCCACCCGCGCGCTTTCGCGCGAGCACACGGTGCTCATCGAACCCGACGGGCTCCTCACGGTCACCGGAGGCAAGTGGACGACCTACCGTGCGATGGCCGAGGATGTGCTGCGCCAGGCACAGGCCGCCGGGCTGCTGCCGGAGCGGTCCGGCGCGGCGGGTGCGCAGCAAGGCGCCGGCGCTCCGGTTGCCGGCGCGCCGCTGCTGGGCGCCACCCCCGGGCGCTCCCTCACCGAGCCGCCAGGCGAGCACCTCTACGGCGCCGAGGCGGCGGCGCTGCACGCGCTGCCTGGCGCCCAGCGCTGGCTCGCGCGCGACGCCGAGAGCGGCTGCGGCATCCTGAGCGAAGCGATGGTGCGCTTTGCCGCCCGCGCCGAGATGGCCTGCAGCGTGGAGGACGTGCTCGCGCGGCGCAGCCGGCTGCTCTTCCTGGATGCGCAGCAGGCCGGCCGGATCGCCGACGAGGTGGCACAGGTGCTGGCCGAGGAACTCGGCCCGCAGTTCGATGCGCCTGCCTCGGCCGCGGCGCTGCGGGCGCTGGCGGCGCGCTACGCGGCCGTGGGGCTCACGGCGACGCGTACTTGATCGTGCAGCCGTAGGGCTGGGTGACGGCGGTGCCCACCGCCCGGCCGGCCAGGGCGTCGGCCAGCGCCTGGTTCACGTGGTTGGTCGCGACCCGGATGTCGGCCGCGTTGGCGGTGGGTCGGCTGTCGATGGCGCCCGCGTAGATGAGCTTGCCCTGCGGATCGATCACGTACATGTGCGGCGTCGTGCGCGCGCCGTAGGCGCGCCCGGTGCGGCCGTCGGCGTCCATCAGCGTGGCTGTTGCCGGCGCGCGGTGGTTGCTCATCCAGCTCGCCAGCGCCGCCGGAGCCATGTAGTCGCGCGAGCTCGTCGCGGTCGAGTTCACCGCCAGCCACACCACGCCGCGGTCGATCGCGCCCTTTTGCGTGGCCTGCATGTTGCCCGCGTCGTAGTGCTTCTGCACGAAGGGGCAGCCGGGGTTGATCCACTCGAGCACGACGTGACGACCCTTGAAGTCGGCCAGCGAGACGGCGCGGCCCGAGGTGTCGGTGAGCGTGAAGGCCGGGGCGGCCTGGCCCACGGTGGCGGCCGCCTGCGCGGACGAGGGGGCCAGCCAGGACAGTGAGGTGGCCAGGACGAGGCCGGCGAGGCCGGCGAGAGCGGGAAGGGAGGCCAGACGGATCATGGTGGAAGCCAGGCGGGGGGGCGGGGGGGGGGTGAACGGGCGAAGGGGTGAAGGGCTGAAGGGTAGCAGCCGACTCACGGCAGCGTCGCGATCGCTTCGCGCAGCTCGCGCACGGAAAGAATCTCGCTCAGCAGCCTTGGCCCCGTGGCCCGCGGGGACATCAGCGCATACACCGGCACGCCGTTTCGCCCGAGCGCGGCCAGTGCCTCGGTGATGCGCGGGTCGCGCTGCGTCCAGTCGGCGCGCAGCAGGAGCACCTGACGCGCCTGGAAGTCGGCCAGCACCTGCGCGTCGGCCAGCGCGGTGCGCTTGTTGAACTGGCAGGTCACGCACCAGGCGGCCGTGAAGTCGACGAAGACCGGGCGGCCCTGCGCCAGCGCCTCCTGCACCCGCTCGGGTGACCATGCCTGCCAGGGCGAGGCGGTTGCCGCCGCGGGTGCGCCCGAGGCCCCCGCGGGACCGGCGCCGCTGGCCGGGGGGGCCTCGCGCAGGCTGGGCCAGGCCCAGGCCAGGGCCAGCGCCAGGAGTGCGAGCGCCAGCGCCCCGAAGCCGGTGCGCGCACGAGGCCCGAAGTCAGGCGCCCCGAAGGCCCAGGCTGCCAGCGCAAGCGCCAGCAGCACGGTGAGCAGCGCCGCCACGGCATCGATGCCCGCCTGCTGGCCCAGCACCCACACGAGCCAGATCACGGTGCCCAGCATCGGGAAGGCCATCAGGGTCTTGAAGCGCGCCATCCACACGCCCGGACGTGGCAGGGCGCGTGCCAGGCCCGGCCAGGCGCAGGCTGCGAGATAGGGCGCCGCCATGCCCGCGCCCAGGGCCGCGAAGATGGCCAGCGCCTGCCACGCCGGCAGCGTCACGGCCAGCCCCAGCGAGGCGCCCATGAAGGGGGCGGTGCAGGGCGAGGCCACTGCCACGGCCAGCACGCCGGTGAGCGCGGAGTCGGCCACCGGATGGCGCGCGCGCAGGCTCGCCAGCGAGCCCGGCAGCACCGAGCCGAACTCGAAGACACCCAGCAGGTTGAGCCCGATAAGCGTGAAGAGCATGGCCAGCGCCGCGACGAAGCCCGGCGCCTGGAGCTGAAAGCCCCAGCCGAGCTGCTCCCCGCCCGCCCGCAGCCCCAGCAGCAGGCCCGCCAGTGCGAGGAAGCTCAGCACCACGCCCGCGGTGTAGGCCAGGCCCCCGGCCAGCAGCGCGCGGCGCGACGACCCGTGCGCCGCCAGCGCCAGCACCTTGAGCGAGAGCACCGGAAACACGCAAGGCATGAGGTTGAGGAGCATCCCGCCCAGGAGCGCCAGCAGCACCGCACCGGCCAGGCCCATCCCGGCCTCTGCGGCGGGCGAGGCAGCCGTTCCCGCCGAGGTTCCCGGCGAGGTCCCCGCTGCCGGCCCTGCCGGGCCGGCAGCGGGCCACGCGCCGCTCACGGCCATCGCCAGCTGCAGGCCCGGCGGCGGCTCGGGGCTGCCAGCCTGGGCGCCGTCCACCACCAGCACCACCTCCAGCGAGGTGGGGCTCTCGCTGCGCTGCGGCGACAAGGCCACGCGCGCCTCCCACGTCGAGCCGTCCCAGCGTGCCTGCACGGCCGCCGCGTTGTCGATCACCCCGGGCAGCTCGGGCAGCAGACGCAGCGCGCGACCGGCCAGATCGGCTGGCACGCCCTGCACCCGCACCTGCAAGGCGCCGCCCTCCACGCGTGCCTGCCCCTGGGCCTGCGCCGCGCGCCGCGGCGCGCGTGCGCGCGACTGCTCGAACAGCGCGCCGTGCAGCGCCGTGGCGGCTCGTGCGGGCACGCGCAGCACGAAGTCGCCGCCTTCGGGGATGCACACATCGCGGCACACGAGCCAGTCGGCGCGCAGCTTCACTTCCAGCACCTCGCCGGCAAAGCCCGCGGGCACCGTGACGGACACCGGCAGCAGCAGCGCGCCCTCGTAGCCGAAATTCAGCAGCGGCCCCACCGGCAGCGGGCGCGGCGTCGGCCAGGCGATCTCGCCGGCCTGAAAGCCCGCTGGCAGCGTCCATTGCAGCGTCGTGGCCAGGCCCGAGTCGCCCGGGTTCTTCCAGTAGGTGTGCCAGTGCGGCGCGTGCTCGATGCGCAGGCCCAGCTGAAGCGGCTGGCCGGGCGCGACACCCTGCGGGGCGTGCGCGACGAGCTCGGCGCGCACCTGGTCGGTCTTGACCACGGCCGTCGCCGCGCCAGCCGGCGTGGCCACGGCGGCGGCCGCTGCCGCGAGCACGGCAGCCGCAGCCCGGCGCAGTCGGGACAGGGCGGATTCGGTCAGGTTCGAGGGCATGGTCGGCAAGGCGGGCACGAGGCTCATGGCCGGCGCGCATAGCGCCGGGTCTGGCCGATGGCCAGCACCTCGAAATTATCCGCCGCGCCGGCACGGGCGCGGCGGGCCGCGGCAAGGGCCCGCGGTGGCTCGTCCAGCGCCTCGTCCGACAGGCTGAAGGTGCCCCAGTGCACGCCGATGGCGGCCTTGGCGCCCAGGTCCAGGAAGACCTGCACCGCCTCGGCGGGGTCGGTGTGCTGGGAGGCCATGAACCAGCGCGGCTCGTACGAGCCGATCGGGATCAGCGCGAGGTCGAAGCCGCCGGCCGCGCCGGCATGGCGCGGCGCGAAATGGGTGCGGATGTCCAGGAAGTCCCGCGAGTAGCCGGTGTCGCCCGTGTAGATGACGTGGAAGTCCGGCGCCAGCACCGCAAAGCCGCCCCACAGCCGCGTCATGCGGTCGCCCAGCGTGCGGCCCGACCAGTGCTGCGCCGGCGTGAGGTGGATCTCCACCGGCCCGGCCGGCGAGGGCACGCGGTGCGTCTGCCACCAGTCGAGCTCCACCACGCGCGCCATCCCGGCCTGGCGCAGCCACTGCCCCACCCCCAGCGGCGCGACGAACAAGGGTGGCCCGCCGGCCTGCGCCTCCAGCGCGCGCACGCTGGCCTCGTCGAGGTGGTCGTAGTGGTCGTGCGAGACGAGCACGAGGTCGATGGGCGGCAGCTGCGCCAGCGCCAGGCCCGGGGGCTGTGCGCGCCGCGGCCCGGCAAAGGACACGGGCGAGGCCCGTTCGGAGAAGACGGGGTCGAGCAGCACGTTCAGCCCGGCCACCTGCAGCAGCACCGTCGCGTGGCCGATCCACGTCGCGGCCGGCTCCATGGCCGCGCCCGCGCGCGCGTTGCGCTGCACGAAGTCGAGGTCGGGGGCGACTGTCGGAATCGGTGCGGCCGGCGGCGCGGGGCGGCCGTTGCGCGCCGCGTCCCACTGCCACTGCAGCACCGTGAGCATGCCCTTGGGCTCGAACGCGGCGTGGCGGTTCTGGAAACCGTCGGGGCGGTGATGCGGCCGGGCGGGATCGTGGTACGGGTTCACGGTCGTGCAAGCGCCCAGCATGAGGGCCCCGAGGAGTGCCAGGCCGAGCGTGATGGAGCGCGTGCAGCCGGCCCGCCGTGACCCGCTGCGTGTCCTCGTTGCGTGTGGCATGTGCGCATCATCCGGGTCCGCGGGATTCCCCGGCAGGCGGCTGGGCCAATCCGGGAACTGGCTGCCGGGGTGGGTTTCCACGTATACTCGTTGGGTTTGCCCGCTTGAGCGTTGCTCCTGTCACCACGATGTCCGCGCGGAAGCTGCCTGCAGAAGTCCGCACGGGCGCACCGGGAGGTTGGAGCGACCCCGAAGAAGCACCCGTGCGGGCGCTGAATCGGCAGGAGGCGCAGGCTCTCGTTGCGCGTTCGCCCGGCGTGTCCCCCTGGACGGTCGTGGCGGTGCAGGCGGGGGTGGGCGCGGGGGTGGCTGCACTCGTGTGGCTGCTCTGGGGCGAGCGATCGGTGGCACTGTCCGCGCTTTACGGCGCGGCGGTCGTGGTAGTGCCTGCGATGCTGATGGCGCGCGGCATGACCAGCCGAATCTCCAGCATGAATCCCGGCGTGGGTGCCGTCAGTTTCATGTTGTGGGAGCTGTTGAAAATTGCGGTCTCGGTGGCGATGCTCGCGCTCGCGCCGAGGGTCGTGCAGCCCCTGAGCTGGCCGGCGCTGCTGGTGGCGATGGTGCTGTGCATGAAGGTGTACTGGCTCGCGCTGCTGTGGCGCGGGCGCTGAAGAACAACGAGCAGAGCAACCGAGATGGCAGCCAGCGGTCAGGGCCCTACGGCCGGCGAGTACATCGTCCACCACCTGCAACACCTGCAGAATCAGAAGCAGACGGGCGTCGTCGACTTCTCGGTCTTCAACCTCGACTCGATCTTCTACTCCGTCTTGCTCGGGGTACTGGGCTGCTTCCTGCTGTGGCGGGCGGCTTCCCGGGCCACTGCCGGCGTCCCGGGTCGCTTCCAGGCTGCCGTCGAGATCCTCGTGGAGATGGTCGAGAGCCAGGCCAAGGGCATCGTGCACAACGCCACCAGCCGCAAGCTGGTCGCGCCTCTGGCGCTCACCGTGTTCGTCTGGATCTTCCTGATGAACGCAATGGACCTGCTGCCGGTGGATCTGCTGCCGGCCATCTGGCACGTGGCCGGCCCGGCCCTGGGCATGAAGGACTACATGCGCGTCGTGCCCAC
>JBIIED010000043.1:0-15682 GCA_044237995.1 Rubrivivax sp.
GGCCCGAGCGAGGCGAACACGCCGTAGGTGGCCATCAGGTAGGCGGCATTGCCCCCGCCGGGCCGCGCCAGCACGATGCCGAACAGGGCGTAGAAGGCCAGCGGCAGCACCAGCGTGGGGATGGCGAAAGCCGGCTGGCGCCAGGCCTTGCGCCACTCTGCGCCGGTCTCGGCCGACAGCAAGGCGAGGGTGTTCATGCGAGCTCCTTCTTCAGCAGATCGAGCACGGCGTCCTCGAGGCTCGTACCGGTGACTTCGATGTCCATCAGGCCGGCATCGGCGGCCAGCAGCGCGCGCAGCGTGGCTTCGGGCGCCTGCGTGCGCAGCGCCACGCGGCGGCCCTCGGCCGCAGCCGACACGACGCCGGGCAGCGCGCGCAGCTGCGCCAGCGCCAGCGTGCTCACCCCGCGCACCCAGCGCGCCGCCACGCGGCTGCGGATCTCGCCCGGCGTGCCGTCGGCCACCGCGCGGCCGCCGGCCAGCAGCAGCACGCGGTCCGACAGCGCCTCGGCCTCCTCGAGCAGGTGCGTGGTCAGCATCACCGCGCTGCCCTCGTCGGCCAGCGCGCGCACCGTCTGCCACAGCGCGCGGCGCGATTCGGCGTCCAGCGCCGCAGTGGGTTCGTCGAGCACCAGCAGGCGCGGCCGCCCGGCCAGCGCCAGCGCGAACTGCACGCGCCGCTGTTGCCCGCCCGACAGCGCCTCGTAGCGCTTCGTGGCCAGATCCTGCAGGCCGGCCAGGGCCAACGTCTCGGCCAGCGGCCGCGCGCCGGGGTGGTAGCTGCTGTGCAGCGCGACATGCTCCTGCACGGTGAGCTGCGGCGCCAGCCCGGCGGACTGCAGCATGGCGCCGGTGAGGCGCCTGGCCGTCAGGCTGCCTGGCGCGTGGCCGGCCACCCGCAGCGTGCCAGCGTCGGCGCGCAGCCGGCCCAGCACCAGGTTCACCAGCGTGCTCTTGCCCGCTCCGTTGGGGCCCAGCAGCGTGGTCACCTGCTCAGGACGGATATCGATGTCCAGGCCGGCCAGCGCGGTGACGGCGCCGTAGCGCCGCACGAGGCCGCGTGCGCTGACGACGGGCCCGGGTGCTGCGGCCGGCGGCGTGTGTTCGGCCTGCGCCAGCAGGGTCGGGAGGGTGGCGGTGTTCATGCCGCCACTGTGTTGGAGCGGCACGCCGAGCGCAAGTGAACGGTGTTACGCACCCAGGGTGACAGCTGTCACCCCAGGTGCTTTGGGGGCGGCTGACCCTTCACAGCCCGCAGGCTTCGGCAGGTGGGCCTCAATTGGCCCCATTCGCGGTCATTCGGGTGCCCGGAAGAAGGCAATTCGACCTTCTTGCCACTCGTCAGGCGCACTACGGGCGCACTACGGCCGCACTTGCCCCAAGGCGCGCAGCCGCGTGAGGTTGCAGGCGGTCATCGTCAGGGTCGGAAGCTGGTCCAGCATGTCCAGCCCCCGCACCATCACCTGCCGGATCGGACCGATGCGCTTTCCTGGGCCGAAGCACTGCCCGATGCGCTTGCCCTTGCGCCAGGGTGAGCGCCACGGCCGGGACCTCTTTGCAATCTCCCTGGTGGGCTGGTTCGTGCCCGTCCCACGGCATCCAGGGCTTGTGCACCATGCGCCCGGTGGAATGCGAAAGCGTGAACAAGGCAAGGTCGGGGCGAACGCATCGTCGGGCAGGTGCTGATGCCCAGCAGCGGGTCGAGCCGGCAGAAGCCGATCGGCACCGTCAGCGCCCGCGGTCACCCAGCCATCGAGCTGGATGAATCCTGCGAGCCTGCGGGTCCTGAGGCGTGGGCGCGCCACCCCTACTTGATCAGCCCTTCAGCCTTCAAGGCCTCCTGCACCGCCGGCCGCGCCGCCACGCGCGCCACGTAGGCCGAGAGGTTCTTCAGCGGCGCGATGTCCACGCGCCCGGGCCCTGTGGGGTCAGGTTGTGCGTGAGCGCCGCATCACCCGTGACTGAAGCGGCGCCCTCCTCCATCGAATCCGCAGAGGCTGGCCGGCACTGCCACGTCCACGTCTTCAACGGCTCGCAGCTGCAGGCCCTCCTGCACGAGCAGGCGCGCGAGCCCTACGCCTGAGCGACGGTTGCCGGGCAGCCGCCAGGTGCGGATCCCGCGTCGAGCTTGGCGATGCCGTGCGGCCCGCTCAGCCGCCCGTCTGCACGAATGACACCGGCTTGTCGAGTCGTTCCACGACGACGAAATCGGTGAGCGCAACCAGAGCCTCGGTGCAGGCGAGCCCGCCCGTGGGCGTGATGACGGCGTAGTTCACCTGGACCCGGTCGGCCTGATCGACCACGCCCCGGATCGCCACCCCGTGGCAGCCGTTGGGCCCGGTGCCCCGGGTCAGCCCCAGGACCATCTGGCGCGAGAAGTCCACCGCCGGGCGCACCGCGGGAGGCGTCGTGCGGGGCTCGTGCAGCTGCCAGACAGCTTGCCACTCGGCCTCGCTGCGCAAGGCGTAGGTCTGGCGCAGGTCGGTCGTGGCCCAGGCGGCCGAGAGCCGCGTCATCGCCAGTTCACGCGGCGCGGCGGCGTCGCCACCGCCGCAACCGAACAGCCCAGCGAGGGCCAGGCAGGCGACGGGAAGGAGTGAGCGGGCAGACATGGGGGCGCTGTGCAAACGATTTTCGCAAACGATTCTAGGCCTCGTCCTGCCGCGCCGGCACCACCCAGGGCGCCTCGTGCCGCCAAGCCTGCGCCGGCTGCCCGTCCAGCGAGGCCCGCGCCTCGGCAAAGCAATCGACGCGCGGTGGAAGCACCACGCCCGCCTGGGCCGAGCGCGTCCAGATGTGGCTCGAGATCTCCACCGCGTTCGGATCGTCGTAGCAACCCCGCGAGATGCCGCGCAACTCGGGCCAGCGCTCGAAGGTCAGGCTCACGGTCGTGCCGCACGAGGGGCAGAAGTGCACGCCAACCTTCTTGCCGCTGTTGTCCGACACGTGCTCGTACTGCCTGAGCTCGCCCGCGTTGAACACGACGGCCTCACGCTGGAAGATGGACTCCGCATAGAAGGCCGTTCCGGTCACGCGCTGGCAGAAGGTGCAGTGGCAGGCAAAGGTGCGCAGCGGCGCCTGGTTCACCGTGAACCTGACCTTGCCGCACAGGCAGCCCCCTTCGAGCTTGGGTGTGTTGTTCATCTGGCGTTCGGTATGGGGGTGCTCGCCTGATCGAGCAGGCAGCAACCATAACCGCTGCGCAGCCTCAGCCCTCCGGGCGCGCCGCTTGCGGCAGCCCGAACACGCGGTCGAAGGCCCAGGTGAAGCCGACGGCGTAGACGAAGAAGAACACGAGCAGGCCCAGGTTGGCCACGAAGGCACTGAGCACCGACGTGTCCAGCCACCACGCCATCACGGGCACGAGCAGCACCGTCAGGCCCCCCTCGAACCCGGCCCCGTGTGCAAGACGCCTGGCGAAGCTGCGCCCCTTGCGCGCCTGACTGGCCTCCCAGCGCTCGAAGAGCGCGTTGAAGACGTAGTTCCAGCACAGCGCGATGCCCGAGAGCACCACCGCCAGGGCAAGCGTGGAGGCCTGCGGCTTGTCGAAGACGATGCCCAGCACGGGGCCGACGAAGGCCACGGCGAACACCTCGTAGAGCACCGCCTGCAGCACGCGCCGGGTTCGGGGTTTCATGGGTTGCGCGGAAATGGCCAGGGGGAAGGGCAAAGCGGGTAGCGCCTAGCGTACCGCCTGCAGGCAGTGCCCAGCCCTGCGCCGCTTGCTGCGGCCGCTGGCACGCCGTACCCTCGAAGCACTACCCCCAGCGCGCGCCGAGTGGACTGACGAGGCTTGCACCCGCCGCGCCCGTGCGCCGCATGGAGTCGAAGTTGTAGAAGGTTGGCTGGGCAAAGTTGTAGCGCACGCCGGACAGCTCGACGCGCTGCGCGCGCTGCCAGTCGAGCTGGAAGAGCGGCACGGTGGGCAGCTCGTCCATCACGATGCGCTGCGCCTGCTGGTACAGCGCAGCCCGGGCCTGCGGCTCGAGCGTGGTGTCGGCGCGGCCGATCAGCCGGTCGACTTCCCGGTTGCGGTAGCGCGGGAAGTTCGCCCCTCCGATCATGGCCGAGTTGTAGACGAAGTTGAAGACGATCGACGGGTCGGGAAAGTCGAGGTTGATGGCCTGCATCGTCAGGTCGAAGTCACCCTTCATGACCTTCGTGCGCGCAGCCGTGGACACGCGCTCGATGCGCACGTCCAACCCGATGGCCTGAAGCTGCTCACGCAGAGCCAGCGCCACCGGCGCCGTCCCGGAACCGTCGCCCACGACGACGAAGCTCGCACGGGCGCCGCGCGCCACACCCGCCTGGTCGAGCAGCATGCGCGCCGCCTGCGGATCGTGCCGCGGCAATGGCAGGCTGGCATCGTGGCCGGGGACCCCTTCGGGCAACACACCGTGCAGCAGCCGCGTGCGCCCGCCGTAAAGCGAGCGCCCGATGAGCTCGCGGTCGACCGCCAGCGACACCGCGCGGCGCACGCGCGGATCGCGAAAGAGCGCGCGCTCGTTGTTCATGTGCAGGAATGCCACCGTGGGCGACAGGCCATTGACCAGGCGTACCCCGGGTTGCCGTGCAAGCCAATCGTCCACCGCTGCGGGCACCGGGTCGACGATGTCGAGTGCCCCCTTGGCGAGCTGGATGGCGCGCGTCGTGTCGTCCTTCACGATGAGGAAGACCACCTCGCGAAAGTAGGCAGGCGGCTGCACGGCGTGCGGGTTGGCCTGCAACACCACCTGCTGCCCCTTGTCGAAGCGCGCCACGCGGTAAGGGCCGCTGCCGGCGCTGCGGGTGGACAGCCAGCGGCTGCCGTGGTCGCTGCCGCGCGCGTGCTCGGCGAGCTTGGGGTTGACGATGCTGGAGGTGGGCACCGCCAGCACCTGAAGCAGAAAAGCCACGGGCATGCGCAGCACGAAGCGAACCTCGTGGGGCCCCAGCGCCTCCACGCCACGCAGGAAGAACAGGAACTGCGCCGGCGGAGCCTTGAGCTTGAGGGTGCGTTCGAAGGAGAACTTGACCGCCTCGGCCGTGACCTCGCTCCCATCGTCGAAGCGCTGCCCGGGCTTGAGGAAGAAGGTCCACACGAGCCCGTCGGCCGACGCCTCCCAGCGCTCGGCCAGATCGCCGACGATGCGCCCGGTCGGTCCTTCGGGGCCCAGCTCCGCGGCCACCAGGCGCTGGTAGGAAAGCTGCACCGCGAGTTGGTTGGAGATGATGAAGCTCGCCGCGGGGTCGAGCGTGGTGATGTCGCGCCCCACCGCCATCGTGACCCGGCGCGGGTCGCGCGGGATGTCCGAGACGTCGCAGCCGGCCAGACCCGCCGCGCCAAGCGGGCCCGCCGTGAGGGCGGCGAGCGCGGAGCGCCGGCGCATCATCGGCCCTCGTGGCAGGCGCGCACGAAGGCTTCGAACAGCCGTCGCTCGGGCTCGCAGTTGAGGAACTCAGGGTGCCACTGCGTGCCGATGCAAAAGCGCTGGCCCGGTACCTCGATGGCCTCCACGATCCCGTCATCGGTCAGGCCGCTGACCACCGCCCCGGGGCCGGCCTTCACCACGCCCTGGCGGTGCAGCGAGTTGGTCGGGAACGCTGCGACCCCGACGATGCGCTCGAGCTGCGTGCCGGGCTGCACGTGCACCGCGTGCACCTCGACGCGGGGGCCCTCGCCGAGGTGGCGCGCCCAGTCCTCGCGCGCCTGAGCGAGCGACACGACGAGTTCGCCGCCGGTCACGTGGTTGAGCACCTGGAAGCCCCCGCACTCGGCGAGCACGGGCAGGTTGCGCGCCATGGCACCGCGCAGCAGCGCCGCCTCGAAGCGAAAGCGCCGCTCCTTTTCCGGCGGCTCGGTGCCGTCGTGCCGAAACAGCTGCGGCACCTGGAACTGGTAGCCCCCGCCGCTGACGATCAGCCCGTCGCACAGCTCGAGGTAGGCCTCGACGCACTCCGGCTCGGGGGGCAGCAGGACAGGGGTGGCGCCCGACGCGATCAGCGCCCGGGCGTTGGTCTCGTCGAGCATGTAGAACGGGCGCGGCGGGCGTGTCTCCGGGCGGACTTCGACATCGGTGCTGATGCCGATCAGGGGCGCTCGCTTGTTCATGGCAGTTCGAAGTCCTCGTCCAGGGGCCACATCGGCCGCTTCACGTGGCGCAGCTCGAGCGCCTCGCGCGGCGGGCGGCGCAACACGACGTGCTGCGTCGTCACGGCGTCGAACCCGAGCCGGTACTGCTGGGCCGATTTGAGCACGATGAAACGGTGGCGCGCGCAGTCGATCCCTAGGCCCGAGAAGAGCGTCGGGTCGTAGGCCTGGTCGCGCAGGCTCGTGAGCACGAGCTCGATGCCGTCGAAGGCGACGGCCGCGCTGTCGCCCAGCGGCGCGCGCACCCCGGCCGCGAGCTGATGGTGGTCGCGCACGAGTGCGCGGACCTCCACCTGCACGTCCAGCGGCATCCCCGAATCCGGGCCCACCTTGCCGCCGATGCGAAGCGCGAGCCGCGCACCCACGCCCGCCTCGAAGCACAGCCGCACCGCCAGCGGGTCCCACAGCGGCCCGACGCAGGCGTCGCGCACGCCGTGCTCGCGCAGCAGCTGCAGCACCTGCGTGCCGTCGCCTGCGGCGCCGCCGCCGGGGTTGTCGTCGGCGTCGACCAGGATGACGGGCTGCTGCGCGGCAGCCAGCGCCTGCGCCTGCGCGAAGGCCTGCTGCATCGTCGGCCGCGGCACGCGCAGTTGCTTTCGCAGCGCGAAGAGCTCGCGCGCGAGCTCGCGCGCCGTGCGTGCGGCGAGCTCCGGCTGCCCGTCCGTGACCACCAGCACCTGGGCGCCTGCGTCGGGCACATCCGCACGCGGAAAGCCGTGCACGAGCGACACCGACAGCACTGGCGGCACTTCGCGTGCCCGCATCGCCGCCACGAAGCTGCGCACCGGCTCGGTGCGGGTGGGAAAGCCCGCGAGCATCCGGCATTCGGCCGCGCGCATCACGGGGCGGATCTCGCCGCGGTGCGTACGCTCGAGCAGCTGCAGCAGCTCCTCGCCGCGCTCCACAAAGTCATCGTGCGGGTAGGCCTTGAAGTAGACGAGCACGTCAGCGGCGGCCTGCATCGCCGCGCTGTGGTGGGCGTGGCAATCCAGCAAGGCACCCAGCGCCACCTTCGGGCCGACGATCGCACGCGCGCGCTGCAGCAGATCGCCCTCGCAGTCGAGCGTGCGGTCGGCCATCATCGCGCCGTGCAGGCCCAGGGCCACGATGTCCAGCGGAAGGGCCGCGCGCAATTGGGCGAGGATCTCATCGCGCAACGCCTCGTAGACCGGCTCGGGCACCGGGCCGCCAGGCATCGCGTAGGCGCAGGTGCCCTCCACCACCGTCCAGCCCCGTTCGCGCGCACGCTGCCGGCACGCCCAGAGCGCGCCCGTCGCCTCGGTGGGCTGCCCGGGGTGCTGCCCGGGGCGCCACAGCATCGTGTCCTCGAAGGCCTTCCAGCCCGTGGGCAACGGTGACCGGGGGTCGACCTCGGTGCCCAGCGTGGCGGTGAAGGCCCGCATGGCGGGCGACGCTCAGAAGGTGTACGTACCCACCACGCCGTAGCTGCGCGGCGGGCCGTAGTCGACCAGCGTGTTCGTACCCGCGCCCACGGGCGCGGCGAAGCCGCCGCGGCCCTGCATGACGATGTAGCGCTTGTCGGTCACGTTCTTGCCGTAGAGGGCCACTTCCCACTTCTCCCCGGCCAGCGAGATGCGGGCATTGATGATCTCGCGCCGCGGGATGAACTGGCTTGCCAGGTTCTCCCGGCCGATGTAATAGCCATCGGTGTAACTGTAGTCGGCGCGCAGGCCGAGCCAGCCGAAGGACAGCGGGATCGAGTACACCGCCGCCACGTTGGAGTTCAGCCGAGGCGCAAAGTTCAGCCGGTTGCCGTTGAAGCTCACCGTGCTGGTGCCCACCAGGTCGGAGTAGTCGCGGTACCTGGCGTCGGTGTAGCCGAGGGCGGCCGTCAGGCGCAACGAGGACATCGGCCGCAGCGTTGCCTCGAGCTCCGCGCCTTCGATGCGCGCCTTGCCGCCGTTGGTCACGATGCCCACCGTCGCGCCTCCGCCACCGAGCACGGCCACCTGCCGGGTGAGCTGCATGTCGGAGTAGTCCATGCTGAACAGCGCAGCGCTGCCCGACAGCTTGCCCCCGAGCGCCGAGGCCTTCACCCCGAGCTCCAGGTTGGTCATCTGCTCGTCCTTGAAGCGCGTCTGCGCAAACGACGTCGGCCCGCCGGCGGTCACGTTGTCCACGTTCCAGCCGCCGCTGCGAAAGCCGCGGCTGTAGGTGGCGTAGACCATCGAGTTGCGGTCGACCTTGTAGCGCAGCGACAGCAGCGGGGACAGGTCGTTGGTGCTCAGGCTGTCCTTCTCGCGCGGCAGCGACGACGCGAGGAAGGCCGGGAAGGTCACGTCCTGCTGATAGGTCAGGTTCTTCTTCTCGCTCGTGTAGCGCAGCCCGCCCGTGAGCGTGAGGGCCTTGGCGAGGTTCCAGTCGGCGTTGACGAAGGCTGCCGCGCTCGTCGTGCCGATGTCGCCGAAGGTCACGCCCGTGGTGTTGCGGATCGGTGCGAAGACCGGGGCAGACGGGCCGAAGGTGCTGCGCGAGCTGCCGCTCACGTCCTGCTGGTAGTAGTACAGCCCCGCGATGTACGTGACGGCTGCATCGCGGTTGGTGACCACGCGCAGCTCCTGGCTCCACTGGTCCTGCTTGGACATGGAGGCCGAGGCGACGATGTTCGTCGGGCCCACGTCGGTATCGGCCGTGCGGTCGGTGTCGAGCTTGCGCTTGCTCGTGATGGAAGTCAGCATGAGCCCGTTGCCGAGGTCGTAGTTGACCGTCAGGCCCAAGCCCTGCACGTTGCGTGCGGCCAGCGTGGGGAGGTTGACGTTGGAGGTGTACTCGCCCGAGCCGGCCACGAGCCCGTAGCCGGCCACGATGCGCGGCGAGGCCATCACCGAGCGGTCGCGCAGCGAGTCGGCCGCCACGGTGACGTCCAGCTTCGACGAGGGCTTGTACAGCAGCTTCACCCGGGCCGACTCGACATCCTCGTTGCCGCCACGGGTGCCGGTGGCGAGGTTGTCCACGTAGCCGTCACGCTTGCCGGAGTAGACGGACACGCTGCCGCGCAACTCCTGCGAGCCCAGCGGCGAAGACATGTAGGCACTCAGCCGCTGCTGATTGCGGCTGCCCATGTCGATGCTGCCGGTTGCCGCGAAGTTCTTGCCGGGCTCGCGCGTGGTGACGCTGATCGCGCCGGCCACCGAGTTCTTGCCGAACAGCGTGCCCTGCGGCCCGCGCAGGAACTCCACGCGCTCGACATCGAAGGTTTCCTGGTTGAAGGCAGCAGTTCGGCCCATGAACACGCCGTCCACGTACACGCCGATCCCGCTGTCGAAGCCGACGTTGGGCCGGTTCTGGCCCTGCACGCCACGCACCGTGAAGTTCGGCAGCGAGTTGTTCTCCACGCCGAAGAAGGAGACGTTGGGCACGCCGATCTCCGACAGCCGCACCGCCCCGCGGTCGCGGATCTCCTCGCCGGCGATGGCGGTGACGGAAAGCGGCACGTCGAGCAGCCGCTCGACACGCTTGCGGGCCGTCACGACGATCGTCTCGTCAGCCGCATTGGAGCCTGAGGCCGCCGGCGCGCTCGTCTGCGCGAATACCGGCGCAGCCCCTGCAGCCAGCGCCAGCGCGGCGGCCTGAGCCAGCAGGGTCGGAATCAAGGGGGTCTTCTTGTGCATCGCTACTCCTTCGGTTCGGTGAATCAGGCGGCGGCGTACAGCGGATGGCAAACCTCGCGGGCGCGCTGCATGCAGCGCTCCACCGTGCGAGTCGTCACACCCAGGCGGTGGGCGATCTCCGGGTGCGTGAGGTCATCCATGCAGCTCATCTCCACCACGCGCGCCACGCGAGGCCCGGCATGGGCCAGGCGGGCCACCACCTGCTGCATCACGCGCTGCCAGTGCACGCGCTGCTCCACAGGCGGCTCGACGAGCACGTACTCGGACTCGTCGTCCAGGGGCTCGTGGTGCTGCACCTGGCGGAACTGCTCGCGACGCACGCGGTCGATGACCAGGCGCTCGGCCACGCGGAACAGGTAAGCCCGCGGGTTGAGGTCCAGGCGCGAGGGGTCGGGAAGCTGCGCGATGCGCAGGAACACGTCCTGCACGGTATCGGCGATGTCGTCCTCGTTGCGCAGCATGCGTGCAACGAAGGTGCGCAACGCGCGGTGGTGTGCGGCAAAGACCTCGGCGAGGTAGTGCGCCCTCTCGGCGGCACGCTCCGGCTGGTCCAGGCCGCGCAACCCGGGCAGCTCGGGTCCGTCATCCCGCGTGGGTTCAATGGCAGGGATGGAGCTCACGCGCGGGTCCTCCTCGACGCTGTCCCGGGTACTGGGCAGCACCCTCTGGTAGCTGCAAATCCTAGATTTGAACGGACGTTCGGTCAATAGATGGCGCTCCTCTGGAAAACCCTTTGAGCCCGTCCACACGGCCGGCCCTGCCACTCTTGGTCCGCGCTGTCGGGGCGCGTGCAGGCGGCCGTTGAGGAAGAGCAGCGAAGATCGGTTCTCGCACGAGGCGCGCACCGCTGGTGCGTCGCCGACACCTCGATACGAATTGCTCAGGAGCATGGCCATGGTCAAGGCATGGATAGCCGGCGTCGGCATGGTTCCCTTCAAGAAGCCCGGGGCGAGTGACCCCTACGACGCCATGGGCGCGAGCGCCGCGCGCCTGGCGCTGCAGGACGCGGGCATCGGCTACGCCGACGTGCAGCAGGCCTACGTCGGATTTGTCTACGGCGACAGCACGAGCGGACAGCAGGCGCTGTACGGCGTGGGCCTGACCGGCATCCCCATCATCAACGTCAACAACGCCTGCGCCACCGGCTCGACGGCGCTCTTCCTCGCGCGCCAGGCGGTCGAGAGCGGCGCCACAGAGGTCGCGCTCGCCCTCGGCTTCGAGCAGATGAACCCGGGTGCGCTCGGTGTCACGGCCACCGACCGCCCGAGCATCATGGGCCGGCAGCTCGCCGTGGCGCGCGAGTCGATCCCGTGGCGCGAGGACGTGCCGATGGCCGCGCTGCTCTTTGGCGGCGCCGGTGAAGAACACCAGCGCAAATACGGCACGAGCACCGAGGCCTTCGCGCGCGTTGCAGTCAAGGCGCGCGCGCACGCCTCGCGCAACCCGATGGCGATCTTCCGCGACCCGCTCACGCTCGAGGAGGTGCTGGCCAGCAAGCCGATCTACGGGCCGCTCACGCGGCTGCAGTGCTGCCCCCCCACCTGCGGCGCAGCCGCAGCGGTCGTCGTCTCCGAGGCCTGGGCGCGCCGACATGGGCTCGCCAGCCAGTGCGTGGAGGTCGTCGCCCAGGCCATGACCACCGACCCCGAGGCCACGCTGCAGGGCCACAGCATGATGCGCGTGATCGGCTTCGAGATGGCGCGCAACGCCGCGCGCGAGGTCTACGAGCGCGCCGGCATCGGCCCGCAGGAGGTGGACGTGTGCGAGCTGCACGACTGCTTCACCACCAACGAGCTGCTGACCTACGAGGCCCTGGGCCTGGCCCCCGAGGGCGGCGGCGAGAAGTTCGTGATGGACGGCGACCATACCTACGGTGGTCAGGTCGTCACCAACCCCTCGGGCGGCCTGCTCTCCAAGGGCCATCCGCTGGGCGCCACCGGGCTCGCCCAATGCGCCGAGCTCACGTGGCAGCTGCGCGGGCAGGCGCAGGCACGCCAGGTCGAGGGGGCGCGCCTGGCGCTCCAGCACAACCTGGGCCTGGGCGGCGCCTGCGTGGTCACGATGTACCGCAAGGCCGCATGAGGCTCTTCTTCGGCGGCATCCTCACCGAGACCAACACCTTCTCGCCGATCCCGGTGAGCCTGCAGACCTTCGAGGCCTGCGGCATCCAGCGCGGCCAGGAGGTGCTGCACCCCGAGCGCGGCAACGACATGGCCCGCTATGCCGCCTCGCTCGGCCTGGAGGTGGTGGGCGGGCTGCAAGCCGACGCCCATCCGGGCAGCGCCGTCAGCCGCGCCGCCTACGAGTCCCTGCGCGACGAACTGCTCGCGCGGCTGCAGGCCGCGATGCCGGTGGACATCGTGGCGCTCAACCTGCACGGAGGCATGGTCGCCCAGGGCTACGACGACTGCGAGGGAGACCTGATCGCGCGCGTGCGGGCCCTGGTCGGCCCCGGCGTGCCCATCGGCTGCTCGCTCGACCCCCACTCGCACCTGAGCCCGGCGATGCACGAGAACGCCCTTCTCATGTGCTACCGGGAGAATCCCCACGTCGATATCGACGCGCGCCGCCACGAGCTCATCGAGCTGCTCGTGCGCACCGCCCGCCGTGAGGTGGCGCCCGTGACTTCGGTCTTCGCCTGCCGGATGGCCGACGTGTTCCAGACGCTGCGCGAGCCGATGAAGGGCTTCGTGCAGCGCATGCGCGCGCTCGAGGGCCGAGACGGGGTGCTGTCGATCAGCATCGTGCACGGCTTTCGGCGCGCCGATGTGCCGCTCATGGGTACGCACGTGCTCGTGATCACCGACGGGAACCCCGCTCTCGGCGCGCAGCTGGCCGAGACACTGGGCCGCGAGCTCTTCGCGCTACGCGGCCAGTGCGCGGACCCGACCACGCCGATGGCCGAGGCCATCGCCGCAGCGCGCGACTGGGACGCCACGCGCCACGGCCCGCTGATCCTGGCGGAGATGGCAGACAACCCAGGCGGCGGCGCCCCGGGAGATGCCACCTACGTGCTCGAGGCACTGATCGCCACCGGCCTGGACGGCCTGTGCGCCGGCGTGCTGATCGACCCGCTGGCCGTGGCGATGGCCATCGAGGCGGGCCAGGGCGCACGCCTGACGATGCGCATCGGCGGCAAGGCCTGCCCGCTGTCGGGCCGGCCGCTGGACCTCGAGGTCACCGTCAGCGCGATCGACCCGGCAGCCAAGATCGTGCTCGAGGGCGGCACGGTCGTCCCGATGGGCCGCGCCGTCGCGTTGCGCTTCGCACAAGGCGTGCTCGTGCTGGCAGAGCAGCGCTACCAGACCTACGGGCCGTCGATCTTCGCCGACCTCGGCGTGGACCTGCGAGCCATGCGCATCATCCTCGTGAAGTCGGCCCAGCACTACAAGCCGCACTTCGCGTCATTCACTCCGCACAGCCTGGTGCTGGACTCGCCCGGCGTGTGCGTGGCCGACGTGAAGGCGCTGCCCTTCTCACGCATCCCGCGCCCGATGTGGCCCTGGGACGAGGACCCATGGGAGCAGGGCGCAGGCCCTTCAGCGGCTGCCTGACGCGCCGCTGCGCGGATCGAGCCAGTCGCGCAGCGCGTCGCCGATCAGGTTGAAGCTGGCCGCGGTGGCGATCACCACCACCCCGGGCAGCGTCACCAGCCACCAGTGACCCAGCACGTACGGGCGGCCGGCACCGATCATCGAGCCCCACTCCGCCGCGGGGGGCTGGGCGCCCAGGCCGATGAAGCTCAGCGCCGAGGACGCAAGCACGGCCGAGCCGAGGTGGAAGGTCATGAACACGAGCACCGGTGGCAGCACGCCAGGCACGATGTGCCGCACCAGCAGGTGGCGCGTATTCGCACCCATCGCGCGCGCGGCCAGCACGTACTCGCGCTCGCGCAGGGCCAGTGCCTGCCCGCGCGCCACGCGCACATAGGCGGGAATCGACAGCAACCCGAGTGCCACCACCGCGTTGAAGAGGCTCGGCCCGAGCGCGGCCGTCAGCGCGAGCGCCACCACCAGGCCCGGCAGCGCCATCACCACGTCGGTCAGCCGCATGGTCACGGTGTCCACCCATCCGGCCAGCAACCCCGACAGCGCGCCGATCGTCAGGCCGAACACCGCCCCGATGGCCACGATGCCCAGCGCCGCCGCCACCGAGGGCCGCGCCCCGTGCAGGATGCGCGTGAGCTGATCGCGGCCAAGTTCATCGGTGCCGGCCCAGTGTTGCCACGAAGGCGGCTGCAGCACCGCGTTGAGGTTCATCGCGTTCGGATCGAGCGCGGTGAGCCAGGGCGCCAGCATGGCCGTCGCGCACACCACCACCACGACCACGAGCGCGGCAAAGGACATCGGCTTGCGCAGCGCCGCGGGCAGCCGCGCCGCGATCGATCGGTCGATGAGGCTCACCACGGCCGCCTCATCCGACGGCCTGGATGCGCGGATCCAGCACCAGGTAGGCCAGGTCCACGAACAGGTTGGCCAGCACGTAGACCACCGACGCCAGCACCGTGAAGCCCATGATGACCGGGAAGTCCAGGTTCAGGATGGCGCCCAGCACGTGGTTGCCCACGCCGGGCCACGCGAACACCGACTCGATGATCACCGAGCCGAAGAGCAGCGAGGCCAGCTCCAGGCCCAGCACCGTGACGAAGGGGATCAGCGCGTTCTTCAGCGCAAACACGTAGTGCACGCGCCTGTCGGGGATGCCGCAGGCGCGGGCCGTGCGGATGTAGTCCTCGGCGAGCACCTCGATCATGGAGGCGCGCACGAGCCGAAGCACCGTGCCGATGGAGGACAGCGCGAGCACGCTGGCCGGCAGCAGCAGGTGGTTGAAGGCGCTGCGCCAGGCCAGCCAGTCGCCCGCGAGCGCAGCATCCACCAGGTACAAGCCCGTCACCTGGGGCGGCGGCGCCAACCCGAGGTCCAGCCGGCCCGAGCCCGGCAACCAGCCGAGCTGCGCGTAAAACAGCAGCACTCCCATCAAGGCAAGCCAGAACGTGGGTGTGGAGATGCCGGCAACGGCCACGCCGCGCAGCAGGTTGTCCACCCAGGTGTCGCGCCGCACCGCACAGATCACGCCCAGCGGCACCCCCACCGCGATGGAGATCAGCATCGCCAGGCCCATCAGCTCGAGCGTGGCCGGCATGTACCCCAGCAGCTCCCCGAGCACCGGCTGGCGCGACGTGATCGACGTGCCGAAATTGCCGCGCAGCAGATCCCCCACGTACACCGCGTACTGGACGTGCAACGCCTGGTCCAGGCCGAGCTGGGTGCGCAGCTCCGCGATCGCCTGCGGGGTGGCGCGCGGGCCGAGGATCAGCTGCGCCGGATCACCGGGGATCATGCGCGAGATCACGAAGCAGATCACGGTGACGCCCAGCATCACCCCCACGAGCATCAGCAGGCGGCGAAACAGGATCCTGGCCATCGGCGCGAGGCAGGCTCAGTGCTTGCGGCGGGCCGAGAAGGCCGCGAGTGCGGCGCGGAAGTCCTCGCCGAGCACGCACTGGGCCTGCACACCTGCCTCGTACTCGATCTGCTGCGGCAGCGAGTTCGAGTGGCCGGCGAGGATCGCCTCGCGCACGAGCCGATGCGAAGCCGGCGGCAGCGCCGCCAGCCGGCGCGCGAGCGCCTGGGTCTCCGCCGCGAAGGAGGCATCATCGACTGCACGGTAGATCATGCCCGTGGAGGCGGCTTCCTCCGCGCCGATCGCGGCCGCGCTCATCATCCAGGCCCGGGCACGTGCCTCGCCCACGCGCTGCACCAGCGTGCGCGTCAGCCCGGTGTCGGGCACGAGCCCGAGCTGCGCGAACACGAGCGAGAAGCGCGCCGAGCGCGACGCGAGCACGATGTCGAACAGCAAGGCAAGCCCCACCGCCCCGCCTACGGCCAGCCCGTTGACCGCGGCCAGGGTGGGCAGCCGCG
>JBIIED010000044.1:0-15572 GCA_044237995.1 Rubrivivax sp.
GCCACGCCATCGTCAAGACCCTGGCGGCGCGCGGCCACCTGTACCAGATGCTGCGCCCGCGGGCGCTCTACCCCACGCGCAAGCTCTTTGACCTCACACGCGAGATCCACGCTCGCGATCCGCTGGCCGAGCGTGTCGTGCCGTTGCTGGAGCGGCTGCGCAACACCTCGGAAGAGACCGTCATCCTGGGCAAGCAGCAGGGCGAGGCCGTCATCTACCTGCAGGTGATGGAGGGCCCGAACCCGATCCGCTACTCCGCCCGGCCGGGGGAATTCAAGCCACTGCACGCCAGCGCCATCGGCAAGGCGCTGCTGGGCAGCCTCAAGGACGCAGCACTGGCCACCAGCCTGGCGGCCCTGCCGCTGCCGCGCGTGACGCCGCGCACGCTCACCGATCCGCGGCAGGTCGCGCAGGACGTTGCCGAGGGCCGGCGCCGGGGCTACTTCGTCACGCGGGGCGAGAACGTGCCCGACGTGTGGGCCGTCTCCTGCCCGCTCGTGCTCGATGGCCAGACGCTGGCCGTCGCCGTGGCCGGGCCGCGCCACCGGATGGAGGCGCGGGTGGTCGAGTGCGCGCAGCTCCTCATGGCCACCTGCGGGCTCATCTCCCGGCAGTGGGGACCGGGCTGAGCCTCGCACGAGGCCGCCCGCCTCAGCCGGGCGGCGGATCGTCGAAGGCGGCGTCGATCTCCTGCACCGCGAGCCGGGCGTAGCTGGCGGCCGCGCCGCTGAGCTCCCACACGGCGGCACCGGCGGCGATGGCCGGCATCATGGCATCTTCCTTGCGCATGCGCGCCTCGGCCCCCTCCACCACCGTGGCGGCATGGCGGCGCGGGACCACGATCACCCCGTCGCCATCGGCCACCACGAGGTCGCCCGGCTCCACGCGCACGCCATCGCACACCACCGGCACGTTCACGCTGCCGTGGCCCGCCTTGTCGGGGTGGGTGGACAGCACGTGCGTGGCCCAGGTGGCGCTGCCCAGCGCGCGCAGGGTGTCGGTGTCGCGCACGCAGCCCTGCACGACCACGCCCGCCAGGCCCGCCTTGAGGGCATAGCGCGCAGCCATGTCGCCCCACTGCGCACCGGAGGTCGGGGCGTCGCTCACCACGACCAGCACGTCCCCGGGCTGAGCGAGCACGAGCGCGCGGTGCATCATCAGGTTGTCCCCGGGGGCCACGTGCGCCGTCACGGCCGGCCCGGCGATGCGCACGCCCTCGATCACGGGCCGCATGGCCGCCGACATCAGCGTGCGACCCCGGGCCTCGATTCCGGCGGCATAGGCCGCCTCGTGCAGGTCGGACACCGAGGTGGCGCTCGCGCGCGCGCACAACTGCGCCTCGACCCGGTTCACGCGCAGGTAGACGGTGGAGCGCATCATGCGTGCGGCACGCAGTAGGCGTCGGCCGCCAGGCGGAACGTGGTGCGCTTCATCAGGCGCGGCTGCTCGACGCTCATCTCGTCGCGCTTGTGCATGGTGCATCCGTTGTCCCACATCAGCACGTCGCCGTGGTGCACCTTGTGCCGGTAGCTCAACGACTCCTCTCCTCCCGCCTCGAACAGCTGCGGCAGCACGCGCGCGCTCTCCTCGGGCGAGAGCCCCTCGATGGCCACGAGGGTGGTCGGGTCGGCGTACAGCGCCTTGCGGCCCGTGGCCGGGTGCGTGAGCACCACCGGGTGACGCGCATCGGGCAGCGCCAGCATCTTCCTGACCTGCTCGCTGCCGGCCAGCTCCGTCGGGTTGAGCTTCTCGTAGCGCTTGGCGTAGCGGTACACGCCCGTGCGTCCATCGATGAGCTGCTGCACCTGCGGGCTCAGCCGCTCCCAGGCCGCGTACTGGTTGGCCCAGTACATGTCGCCCCCGTTGTGCGGCACCTCCACCCCGTAGAGGATCGCGCCGGTGGCCGGGCGCTCGCGGAAGGTCTGGTCCGAGTGCCAGCTCACGTCCTCGCCGCCGGCAAAGCCGCCGACGAAGCGGCCATCGTTGTACTTCAGCGTGCTGAAGTAGATGATCTCCTCGTGATAGGGAGACTGGATGTCCTTGCGCGAGGCGCTCTCGCAGCTGCCGAAGTAGTTGCTGAAGCGCACCTGCTCGGATTCCTCGAGCGACTGGCGGCGAAAGATCAGCACGGGCCAGTCACGCCACAGCCGGCGCAGCTCGGCCATGGCTTCGGCCGATTCGAGCAGCTCGTCGATGCGCTCGTTGACCTGCAGCACGAATCCCGGCTGCAGCGGCCGGGTGTCGATGACGGTGGAGGGTGCGGTCATTGGGGGCTCCTGGGTATCGGTGACGGGTGGGAAGGCGGGGTCGAGGAGGGTGCGTGCGCAGCCGCCGGAGGCGGCGCCGCAGCAGGAGGGGGCCACAGGTACTCGGGGCCGAGCGACTCGAAGGACGCGCAGCCGATCTGCGCCTGCACCATGTCGACCTCCTTGCGCACGATCTCCAGGGCGCGCGCCGCGCCGGCCTGGCCGGCAGCCGCCACGCCGTAGAGCGTGGGCCGGCCGAAGATCGTCGAGTTCGCGCCCAGGCAGCGCGCGATCACGACATCCGAGCCCCGGCGCACGCCGCTGTCCAGGATGAGCTCCACCTGCGGGCCCACGGCCGCGCGCACCGCCGGCAGCACCTCCAGCGGCGATGGCGCGGCATCGAGCTGGCGCCCGCCGTGGTTGGAGACCACCAGCGCATCGGCCCCGAAGGCCACGGCCTGGCACGCGTCGTCGGCGTGCATCAGGCCCTTGACGACCAGCTTGTGCGGCCAGGCCTGGCGGATGCGCTGCAGATGCTCCCACGTGACCATCGGTGCGGGCGTGAGCGTGCCGTAGAGGTCGGCCACCTCGGCCGCGGTTGCGCCCTGCGGGGCATAGGGCTGCCAGTTCTTCATGACCGGAATGCCGCCCGTGCGCAGGTAGCGCAGCACCCACAGCGGATGGCCCAGCGCCTCCAGGGCCACCCCCGGCGTCATGCGAAAGGGCCGGGAAAAGCCGTTGCGCCGGTTGCGCTCGCGGTTGGAATTGACGGGCACGTCCACCGACACCACGAGCACGCGCACGGGCGTGGCGCGGGCGCGGCGCACCAGGTCGTCGTTGATGCGCGCATCGCTCGTGCAGTACATCTGGAACCACACGTGCTCGGGCGCGACTGCCGCCACCTCCTCCAGCGCCCCGTTGGCCGCGCTGGACAGCAGGAAAGGCACGTCGGCCTCGCGCGCGGCCGCCGCCAGCATGCGGTCGGCATCCGGGCGGAAGAGCCCGGCCAGGCCCGTGGGCGAGATGCCCAGAGGGCTGCGCCAGCGGCGCCCGAGCAGCGTCAGGGACTGGTCGCGCCGGCTGACGTCGCGCAGGTAGCGGGGCACCAGGCGGTGCGCATCGAAGGCCGAGCGGTTGCGGGCCAGGCACTGCTCGGCGTCGGCGCCGCCTTCGATGAAGTCAAAGGCGATGCGCGGAAGCTTGCGCCGCGCCAGGCGCTGCAGATCGTGGAGATTGACGACGGATTGCAGGTTCATCGAATTGCCGTCATGCCGTGGGCCTGGCCCGCCGGAAAGACTCCCCGCACCATAGGCGCGCGCCACCGGCAGCGGTAGCGCCCCGGCGGGTCATGGTTTCACATTCCGAACTTTCGGGCATCCGCAGCCAGCGCCGCCGCGCCCGCCTCCAGCGCCTGGCGGATCTCGGCCAGGCGCGACTCGGCGTAGAGCTCCGCCGGGCCGGCCAGGCACAGCGCGGCCACGGCCGAGCGCGCGCCCTGCACCGGCGCGGCAAAAGCGTGCAGCCCCGGCACGACATCGCCCAGGTTCACCCCGAAACCGTGCCGGGCCGAGCGCTCGCGCATCTGCGCGAGCGCGGCCAGCCGCTTCGTGCCCTGCCGCGCGATCTCCTGCGCCGTGTTGTCGGCCAGGATCGCCTGGACCTCCGGCTCCGGCAAGGTCTGCAGCATCGCCACCCCGCCCACCGAGGTGAACAACGGCCGGCGCGTGCCCGGGTAGACCATCAGCGCGGTCAGGGGCTGGGTGCCCGTGCGCAGGCAGCACACGTATTCGTTACCGCTGCGCAGCAGCAGGAAGGCCACGCCACCGAGGTGGCGCACCAGCGCGCGCAGGTGCGACTCCGCCGCACGCTGGAACTGCGCGCGCTCGGGCAGCGCCAGGCCCAGCTCGAACATCAGCGGGCCGGGCAGGTAGTGGCGGTCGCTCGCACGCTGCTCGACGAGCCGCTCGGCCACCAGGCAGCCCAGCATGCGGTGCACCGTGCCCTTGTCCAGGCCGCAGGCGGCTGCCAGGTCCGACAGGCGCCAGCCGAACTGCGGTCGCGTGGCCACCGTGCGCAGCAGCCGGATGCCGCGCTCCAGGCTCTGCGTGCCCCGGCGGTCGCTCTCCTCGGCCATGGCGCCTGCGGCCCGGGCCTACTCGGCCTTGATGCCCGCCTCGCGGATCACCTTGCCCCAGCGCTCGATCTCGCTGGACAGCAGCTGCCCGAGCGCTTCGGGCGTGCTGCTGGCGGCCTCCACGCCATGGCCGGCCATCTTCTGCCGCACGTCGGCCAGGGCCAGCGCGGCCACCGACTCGCGGTTGAGCCGCTCGATCACGGCCCGCGGCGTGCCCGCCGGCGCGAACAGGCCGAACCACGAGGTCACCTCGAAGTCGCGCAGGCCCGACTCGATCACGGTGGGCACCTCCGGCATCTCGCTGCTGCGCTGGCGGCCCGTGACGGCGATGGCGCGCAGCTTGCCGGCCTTCACGTGCTGGATCACGGAAGGGATGGTGGAGAAGTACAGCTGCACGTGGCCCCCGAGCAGGTCCGTCACGGCCGGCCCGCCTCCCTTGTAGTTCACGCTCACCATCTCCACGCCGGCCATGCGGTTGAAGAGCTCGCCGGCCAGATGCGCCGTGGTGCCCACGCCGGAGTTGGCGAAGTTCAGGGTGCGCGGCCTGGCCTTGGCCAGCGCGATCACCTCGCGCACGCTGGTGGCCGGCAGCGAGGGATGCACCACCAGCACCAGCGGCAGCGTGCCCGCCAGCGTGATGGGCGCGAGGTCCTTCACCGGGTTGAAGGGGAGCTTCTGCAGCGAGGGGCTGATGGGCAGCGAGGTGATGGGCATCACCAGCGTGTAGCCATCGGGCGCAGACTCGACCACCTGGCGCACGCCCACGTTGCCCGAGCCGCCGGGCCGGTTGTCCACGAGCACGGGCTGACCCAACGCGGGGGCGAGCTTCTCGGCCAGCAGCCGCGCCACGAAATCGGTGCCGCCGCCTGGGGCCACGGGCACGATGATCCTGATGGGTCGCTCGGGGTAGCCGGCCTGCGCCGCCACGTGTCCGCTCGCAGCCAGGCCGAGTGCGCCTGCAGCAGCCGCGCCGAGCCAGGCGCGGCGGGTCGTTCCTGTGGTCACCATGGTGTTCTCCTGTGCGCCGGCAGGGCGCTCAACGGGTGGGGGGTTGCGCGTGTGCCACGGCGGCCTGCAGCACGCCGAAGCCCGATTCGATGTGGTGGCGCATCGCCAGCGTCGCCGCGGCGGCGTCGCCATCGGTCAGTGCCTGCAGGATGGCCTCGTGCTCGCTCGCCGCATCCCCGCCGCGGCCCTGCACGGCATTGATGAGGTCGAAGGGGTAGCGCGCCCACAGGATCTGCACGAAGTGCAGCGTCTGCGGCATCGCGGCGAACTCGTAGAGCCGGCGGTGCAGCCGGTAGTTGATGCCCCGGGCACTGGCGCGGTCGCCCGAGGCGAAGGCCTGCTCGAACTCGCGCGCCAGGCGCCGCAGCTCGTGGATGTCGCCAGCCGTGAGCTTGTCGATCGCACCGCGCACGAGCTGTGCCTCCAGCAGCAGCCGCAACTGCAGCGTCTCGGCCGAGGCCGCGGCATCGAAGGGCACCACGCGCGCGCCGCGGTAGGAGTCGCCGCTGACGTAGCCCTCGGCCTCCAGCAGCTTGAGCGCCTCGCGCACCGGCGTGATGCTCAGCTGCAGCTGCTCGGCGATGTCGGCCTGCTTCAGGCGCGAGCCGCGCGGATAGACGCCGGAGATGATGCGCTCGCGCAGGTAGTCGGCAACCTGCTCCTCCTTGGTCCGTGTGTCCATCGAGGTGTCGCGGGGTTGGCTGCAGAGTCGCGGGCGCTCGTCACTCGAACACGATGTCGTGCGTGTTCGCCAGGCGGCAGAAGCGCTGCAGCCCGCGGATCGCCTCCTCGTGCTCCTGCGCCGACAGTGCGCAGCAGGCGTCCTCGAGCACGACCATCTCGTAGTCGCGGTCGTGCCCCTCGCGCACGGTGGCCTGCACCACCGCGTTGGTCGAGATGCCCGAGCAGTAGATGCGCTGCACGCCCTGCGCGCGCAGCACCGCCTCCAGGCTCGTCGCGTAGAAGGGGCTGACCCGGTGCTTGACGATGTCGATGTCCTGGGCGCGCTGGTCGAGCTCGGGATGCGTCTGCGTGCCCCAGGTGCCAAGCTGAAAGATGCCGTTCTTGCGCGCGCCCGAGAAGATCGGCGAGGCGGGCGGGCACTCGCGGTAGTCGGGCGAGAAGCCCACGCGCACGAAGCCCACGCGCAGGCCCGCCGCCCGCGCCTTGTCGATGGCCACGCGCGTGCGGGCCACGATGCCCCGCTCGCGCGCCTGCACGCCGTAGGGCGCCGCCCCGTTCACCCCATCGGGGTGCACGAGGTCGTTCATCATGTCGAGCACGAGATAGATCGAGCGGCTCATGGTCGGGGGGGTCCTCCTCGCAGGTTTGCTGGTCGGTGTCTCACAGGATGACTTCGCGCGCCTGCAGCGCGTCGCGCTCAGTGCGCGACAAGCCCAGCAGCTCGCCAAAGACATGGTCCTCGTCCTGGCCCAGCTCGGGTGTCAGGCGCCGGATGCCGACCTCCGGGGTGGCCGAGAACCGCGCCGGCGCACCGACCGCCCAGCGCGGCTCCACGCCCGGGCCGCTGACGCGCGTGATCGCGCCGCGCGCGCGCAGGTGCGGGTCGTCGACGAGATCTTGCGCGCTCCATGACACATGCGCGCACACGCCGGCTTGCTGCAGCTGCTCGGCCGTGCGGTCGGCGTCCACGTGCGCCAGCCACTGCACAAGCAGGCTGTCGAGCTCGTCGCGCAAGCGCAGGCGCTGCTCGGCCGTCGCGTAGCGGGTCTCGGTGGCCAGGCCCGGCTGGCCCATCACGCTCGCCAGGGCCTGCCACTGCGCATCGTCGCGCACGGCCAGCGTCAGCCAGCGGTCGGGCTGCGCCGTGGCGTACACGCCGTGCGGCGCCATGGCCAGGTCGCCATTGCCCGGGCGCTCAGGCTCCTCGCCACACGCCGCCTGCAGCAGCGCTTCGCCGAGCATGGCCGAGGCCACCTCGCGCGCCGCGAGGTCCACGTGCTGCGCGCGGCCCGTGCGCCGGCGCTGGTGCAGCGCTGCCATCAGCGCCATGGCCGCGTGCAGGCCCGAGGAGTGGTCCATCACGTGGCGCATCTCCACTGGCGGGCCGTCCGGGTAGCCACTCATCCAGCCCAGGCCGCCCCAGGCACCGAAGAGCGGCGCGTAGCCAGTGAAGTGCGAGTCCGGGCCGCTCTGCCCGCTGGAGGAAAGCGAGAGCAGCACGACATCGGGCCTGACCTCGCGCAGGGCCTCGAATCCCAGGCCCAGACGCTGCATGACGCCCGGGCGGAAGCTCTCGGCCGCCACATCGCACACCGCCACCAGACGCTTGGCCAGTGCCACCGCCTCGGGCTTCTTCAGGTTCAGGCGCACCGAGAGCTTGTTGGCCGAGACCTGATCGAAGGTGGCGGCCTGCATGCGGCCATAGACGGCATGCGGCTTGCGAAAGGCGTCGAGCCGGGTGCTGCTCTCCACCTTGATGCATTGCGCGCCCAGCTGCGACAGCAGGTGCGTGCAAAAGGGCCCAGCGGCGTGGATCGTGAAGTCGGCAATGCGCACACCGGCCAGCGGCGCGCGCAGGTTCGACGCGGGGCCCCCGTTGCTCACGTCAGCCGCGCTGCCCGCATGCCCTGCGCTCACCGAAGGGTTCATGGCGTCGCCTCCCATGCGCCGGCTTGAGCGCCGGCCTGCTCAGCCCTTTGCACCTCCTGCTGCGCACACTCACGAGCCGGCCGCGCCGGCACCGGCCCCGGAGGCGGCAGTGGCGTGGTGCGGAACTGGAACGGTGCGCGCAGCACGGGCACCTCGCGCCCGTCGGGCAGCACCGTGGGCACGAAGAGCCCGCGTGCCTGCTCGTGCGCGCCTGCGACCACATCAGCCGGCGTACGGTACCGGGCCAGCGGCACGCCCGCCTGCTGCGCACGGCGCACCACCTCCTCGGCATCGTGCCCGGCCATCCAGGCGCGTATGTGGGCGTTGATCTCATCGCCGCGGCGGCTGCGCTCCAGCGGGTCGGCCAGCGCGGGGTCGGCCGCCCAGGCCGGGTGGTCGAGCACCTCCACGAGCCCCTCCCACTGCCGATCCTCCAGGGTGAGCAGCTCCACGAACCCGTCGCGTGTCTCGAACACCCCTCCGTAGCGAAAGCGCCGCGTCGCTCGGTGCTCCAGCGAGCCGTCGCCCAGGCGCTGGATCGCAAAGGCCCCGACGGCCAGCGTGGCGTCCTGCACCGAGACGTCCACGTGCTGGCCGCCGCACTGTGGCACCGCCCACCAGGCCGACAGCGCGGCCAGCGCAGCCATCGTGCCGCCCTGGTAGCCCGCGAAGTGGCCGTAGATCTTCAGCGGCGCACGCTCGGGAAAGCGCTCGTGCGACAAGCCGTTGGGCAGCAAGAAGCCCTCGCCGGCGGCATGCACGAGATTGAGCTCCTCGCCCTGCCAGTGGGCCTTCGGGCCCTGGGCGCCAAAGGGCAGCACGCTCACGTGCACGAGGGCCGGAAATCGCGCGAGCGTGCCGTGCGGCCCCTCGTGCCCCAGGCCCAGCGCCGCCTTGGCGGCCGCCGGCACGTCCTCGATCAGGATGTCGGCCCCGGCCAGCTCGTGCGCGAGCACGTCCTGCCCCGCCTGGCTGGCGAGCTCGCACGCCACGCTGCGCTTGCCGGCCGAGAGATACGCAAAGAGCGCGCTCTCGCCCAGGCCGCCCTCCAGGCGCGGCGGCATGCACCGCAGCGGCGAGCCGCTGACGGGCTCCAGCATGGTCACCTGCGCACCCATCGCGGCCAGCATCCGTGCGGCGTAGGCCGCCGCCGGCGTGCTCGCGATCTCCACCACGCGGCAACCCGCCAGGGGAGCCAGGGGAGCGTCCGGCATCTGCGCAGCGGTGGCCACCGGAGCCTCCTTCATCGCACCACGGGAAGATCCAGGTCGACGCCCGACCCGTCCAGGAACACCGGCAGCTTCACGTCTCGCGAGGGCAGCGCCACGGTGGCCAGACCCGGCGTGGTCACCTCCCCGCGCTGGTTCTCCGCCGCGATCTCGATGTCCACGAGCGGCGTCTTGTCCTTCACGTACTTGCGCAGCACACGACCCTTGCAGAAGGTGGTGTCGCCCATGATGTTGAAGCGCCGCATCTCCGTGCGCACGCGCTTGAGAAAGCCCGCATCACCCATCCAGTTGGTGACCAGCGTGGCCATCCACGCCGAGCGCTGCGGGCCGTAGTCGTAGGTGCCCGGCACGCCCACCTCCTTGGCCACCGACTCGCGGTGGTGGCCGATCCCCGTGTACTCCACGCCGCCCCCGGCCTCGGGGTTGCGGAAGAAGTGGCCGGGGTGGCGCACCGCGGCCTGAAGCACCACGCCGTGGGTGTGGCCGCGGCCGGAGCCCACGAGGAAGCCCATGGTGTCCATGAGCGAGAGCGGCCCGCGTGCGAGGGTGGGCAGCTCCTCGCCCTCCTGCACGTCCTCCCAGTAGCGCACCGCCTGGCCGCGGATCTGGCGCGGCTCGTCGAGCACCATCTGGTCGATGCGGTCGCGCTCCTCGTCGGTGTAGGCATGCTGGGTGATGGCCTTGTACTTGCCCGCATCGCGCGCGGCCTTGCGCTCGTGGCGCGTGCAGGTGCCCAGCGCGCGCGCGACGAGCTCGCTGCGCTGGTTGAAGTAGCAGGCCTCCACGTACTGCAGCACGAGCCGGCCGGAGAACTGGCTGTGCTTTTCCTCCACGCCCACCACGCGCTCGATGGCGGTCAGGCGGTCACCGGGGCGCACGTGCCGAAAGAGTTCCCAGTCGTTGCCGGCGTAGAAGCCGTGCACGCCAGGCATCCCCCAGCGCGTGCGGCCCACCCAGCCGTAGGCCATCGGGAACATCGGGTGCGACACCTGGCCACCGTGGCGGGTGCCCGCCCCGTAGCCGGGCTCGCGGTACAGCGGGTTCAGGTCGCCGATGCCGTTGCACCAGTTGCGCAGGGTGTCGGAGGTGGCGTCCTGCAGGTAGGGGCCCTCGGGGCGCAGCTGCAGGCCGATCATGGCCCTCGCGTCGGCAACGGCCTGGTCGGTGATTCGGCCTTCGGCAGGCGCGCTGCCGACTTCGCCTGGTGGGGCAGATGTGCTCAAGGCAGGAGTCCTCGGTTCGGGGTTGGGGTTGGGGTTGGTTCAGGGTCGAAGTCGGGCTCGGGGCCGGGGCATCAGGCGTCGTTCGCCGCGTCGGCCACCTGAATGTCGCGCGCCACGAGTTCGATCACCACGGGGAAGTAGCGCCCGCCCAGGCCCTTTGCTACAGCGGCCTCGTAGTAGCGCTGCGCCAGCTGTGTCAGCGGCGTGCGGGTGCCCGTGTGCTGCGCCAGCTCGAGCACGTAGCCGATGTCCTTGAGCGCGTACTCGGGCGGGAAGCCCTGGGTGGGAAACTCACGCGGCAGCATCGCCTTGCGCGCGTGGTTGCGCAGCACGAAGCTGTCGCCCGAGCCCTTGGAGACGGCCTCCAGCAAGGTGGCCGGCGACACGCCTGCACGCTCGCCCAGCACCATCATCTCGGCCAGCGCCGCCGTGTGCTCGAAGACGAGTGCGTTGTTGATGAGCTTGACCACCTGCCCGCAGCTGATGCCGCCGCAGTGCGTGATGTCCGAGCCCAGGTGACGCAGCAGCGGCTCGATGCGGGCAAAGACTTCCGCATCCGCCCCCACCATGATGCTGAGCTCGCCGCGCCGTGCCGCCTCGCGGGTGCGCGCCACGGGGGCGTCGGCAAAGCCCACCCCGTGCGCAGCGAGCTGCGCGGCCACGGCCCGCGCAGTGGCCACGGTGGTCGTGCTCAGGTCCACCACCAGGCCCGGGCGTCGCGGCCCGGCGGCCAGGCCGCCTGCGCCCAGGCACACCTGCTCCACCTGGGGCCCGCCGGGCAGCGACAGGAAGACGATGTCGCAGACCTCGGCGAGCTGCGCCACGCTCGCCGCGCGGCGGGCAGGCGTGCCTTCCACCGCCTCCCACGCCCCGGGGTTGAGGTCGTAGGCCCAGAGCTCGCCGGTGTGCTTGAGCGCGAGGTTGCGGCACATCGGCCCGCCGATGGCACCTATCCCGACGAATCCGATCACGGGCTTCCCGGTTGCATCCATGCGCAGCTTTCTCCTGGTCAGTCCATCCACATGCCGCCGCTGATGTCCAGCGACGTGCCGGTGATCCAGTTGGAAGCCGGCGAGCACAGAAAGAGCGCGGCCTGCGCGATGTCCTGCGCGCTGCCATAGCGCCCCAGAGGCACGGTGGTCCGCGCAGCCGGCGCGCCCGCCGCGCCGGTGACCTGAGCCCACATCGCCGTCTCCACCGGCCCTGGGGCCAGCGTGTTGGCATACACGCCGTGCGGCGCGCCGGCCTTGGCCATCCAGCGCACCATCCCGTGCACCGCCGCCTTGGAGGCCACGTAGGCGGGGCCGGAGGCCACGCCGCCGTTCTTGGCCGCAATCGAGCCGGCGGCCAGGATCTTGCCGAAGCCCTGCGCGCACATGATCGGAAAGAGCTTGCGCGCCGGGTTCACCACGCCCATCACGTTGACCGAGAGCATCGCCTCCCACTCCGGATCGGTGCTGTCGGCCAGCGGCGTGCGTGCGATCACGCCTGCACACAGCACCAGCACGTCGATGCGCCCGTGCCGGGCGAGCACCGCATCGATGACCTGCTCGGTCTGCGCACGCGAGGTGACGTCGCAGGCCCGGTATTCGATCCCGTCGCCGAGATCGGCGTGCGGGTGCATGTCGGTGGCCACGACACGGGCACCTGCGCCGTGCAGCGCAGCCGCAATGGCACGGCCCATTCCGCCAGCCGCACCGGTGATGAAGGCGACCTGGCCGTCCAGGCGCGCGGGTCCGCTGGGGTGAGGAGGCATGTCGAGGTGTGGCAGCCGAAGTGGAAGGATCCGTGCCCGCAGGGAATCAGCGCAGGGTTGCGCTGGCGGTCATGGCAAGCTCGCCGTCGGGCCCGCAGGCCCACAGCGACAGCGCGTGCTCGCCCGTGCGGCAACCCTCCAGGCGCATCGCCCGGCCGCAGATGAGCGGGCTCACGCCGCGAAACTCGAAGGTGGCCAGCTCGCAGCCACCCGCGTGCTCGCAGGCCAGCTGCTGCAACAACGTCGCAGTGAGCGGGCCGTGCACGACGAGCCCCGGGTAGCCCTCGACCTGACGCGCGTAGTCGGCGTCGTAGTGGATGCGGTGGCCGTTGAAGGTCAGCGCCGAGTAGCGAAACAGCATCGTGGTGTCCGTCTCGACGCTGCATCCCCACTCGGCCGCGCTGGCGGGGCGCTGCGGCGCAGCGGCGGGCGCAGCCGCGCCCGGCGGGTCGGCCTCGCGGTAGACGATGTCCTGCTCCTCGACCAGGCAGGTCTGGCCGTCCAGCCGCACCGTGTGCTCGACCGTGACGAAGCACAGCTCGCCGCGCCGACCCACCTTGCGCTCGATGCGCGCGATGCGGCTCGTGCGCTCGGCCACCGAATCGACGGGCAGTGCAGCCAGGTAGCGCAGCCGGCTGCCGGCCCACATGCGCCGGGGCAGCTCGATGGGCGGCAGGAACCCGCCGCGCCGCGGGTGCCCGTCCGGACCGAGCCCCTCGCGCGCAACCACCGGATTGAAGAACAGCCAGTGCCAGCCCGGCGGCAGGGGCTGCCCCGCAGCGGGCGCCTGCGGCAGACCCAGCGTGGCGGCCATCGCCTGCACCGACCAGGCCGCGATGCGCTCGGCGCGAACCTCCTCGCGACCCACCCAGGTGGCCTCGGGCGCACTCACCGGCCACCCTCCACGGCAGCCTGCCGGCGACCGCCTTGCTGTTTCACATGCCTCATAGAATGCATTCTATTTTTGGCAAAGCACCAAGAGACTCGGGTTTACCTGGGTAAATTGCGCTCGATCGGCCATCAAGGGACTCAATAGAATGCATCAAATGTCGCAGCAAGCTGACTCCCACAGCCTGCCCGATCGCCCACTGAGCGGTCGCCTCGTCATCGAGATGGGCACCATGCTCGCCGCCCCCTTTGCCACCCACATCCTGAGCCAGCTCGGCGCGGAGGTGATCAAGGTGGAGCCGCCCGGTGGAGACCCCACCCGCGCGCTCGTGCGCGGCGGGCCCAGCGGCACCTTCATCGCCTACAGCCACGACAAGAAGAGCGCCTGCATCGACCTTGCCAGCCCCGCCGGCCACGCCGCGTTCCTGCAGCTGCTCGGGCGCGCCGATGCGTTCGTGCACAACCTGGCGCCCCAGGCCGCGCGCAAGCTGCGCTTGACGCGCGAGGACTGCCTGGCCGTCCATCCCCGCCTCATCTATTGCCACATCAGGGGCTTTGGCGCGGGGCCGCAGGCCGACGACCTGGCTTCCAACCCGGTGGCCGAAGCCGCCACGGGTGTCATGGAGGCCAACCGCGTCGACGGCCGCCCAAGCCGCCTGGGGCCCTCGTACCACGACCAGTTTGCCGGCGCCTATGCGGTCATCGGCGTCCTCGCCGCGATGCTGCAGGCCGCCCAGGGCCGCACGCCGGCGCCGGTGGAGGTGGGCCTGTACGAGACGGGTCTGCACGTCGCCGCGCGCGACCTGGTGGGCGTGCAGCTCAAGAAGCAGCTGCTGGGCCGGGCCGAGCGCGAACCCCATGGCGAGTTCAGCATGCCCGGCTACGGCGCCTACGAGACTGCCGACGGGCGCTGGCTGTACCTCGTGATGCTCAGCGATGCCCACTGGGCGAGGTTTGGCCAGGCCCTGGGCCTGGAGCAGGCGGGCGACCCCGCGCTGGCCACGCTGCGTCTGCGCAAGAAGGCGCGCGAGCAGGTCGAGTCGATCGTGCGGCAGGCCGTGCGCGCGCGGCCGCTGGAGGAAACAGCCGCGCTGCTGAAGGCGGCCGGCCTGGGCTGCACCGAGGTGCTGCCGCTGGAGCGGGTGCTCGAAGCCCCGCAGGCGCGCGCGCCCGGCAAGCTCGGGCACGTGCGCTTCCGGGGGCTCGACTTCGAGGTGCCGCAGTTCCCGTGGACGTCCGGCTCGGCGCCGGCCGCGCCGGGGCTTCCCCCTGCGGAGCTTGGGGCGCACACGCGCCAGGTGCTCGAGCAGTCGAGCGTGCCGCAGGAAGCCTGTGCGGCCGTGCAGGCGCGCGGCCCGGCCAGCGACTTTGCCTGGGCGCCGCTGCGCCGCGAGAGCTGAGCCATGGCCCGGATCGGCATCGTCGGCGCCGGTGCGGTGGGCGGCTACGTCGGCGCGCACATGGCGCACGCCGGGGCGGACGTCGTGCTCGTGGAGGCCTGGGCCGAGCATGTGCAGGCCATGCGACGCGACGGCCTGCACGTGCAGGGCATGGGCCAGGCCGGTTCGGTGCATGCGCGCGTGCGCGCGCTGCACGTGCACGAGGTGCAGCAACTCGTGCGCGAGCCCGCCCTGGATATCGTCTTCATCGCCGTGAAGTCCTACGACACGGCGTGGGCCACGCACCTGATGGCCCCCTACCTCGCGCCCTCGGGCTGCGTCGTGTCGCTGCAAAACAGCATCAACGAGCCCGCCATCGCGGCCATCGTCGGCTGGCCCCGCACGCTCGGGGTCTCCGTGAGCGCACTGGCTGCCGAACTCGTCGCGCCGGGCAGGATCGTGCGCCACTCGCCCCTGGGCGACGCCCACAAGCCGGGCATGCGCGTGGGCGAGGCCCATGGCCAGGTGACGCCGCGCGCCGAACGCATCGCCGCGCTGCTGGCCCTGGGCGACACCTGCAAGGTGACGAGCAACCTGTGGGGCGAACGCTGGTCGAAGCTCACGATCAACGCCATGCGCAACGGGCCCTGCGCCTTCACCGCCATGACGGGCCGCGAGCGCGACACGCACGACGTCGCACGCACGCTGTCCATTCGCCTGGGCAGCTCGGCCGTGCGCGTGGGCCGCGCCCTGGGCCTGGCCCTGGAGCCCGTGGGCGGGCTCGACCTGGAGCTGCTCGCCCGCGCACAGGACGACGCGCACGCGCTGCAGGCCCTGACGCAGCAGATCATGGCCGTTGCCACCGCCCGCAGCGACGCGCAGCGCCCCTCGATGGGCCAGGATGTGCTCAAGGGGCGGCGCACCGAGACGCAGGACATCAACGGCCTGGTGGCCCGGCGCGGCGAGGAGGTGGGGGTGGACGTGACCCTGCACCGGCGCGTGAACGCGCTCATCGGCCGCGTCGAGCGCGGCGAGCTCGCACCAGGCCCGCACCTGCTGGCCGGCATCCTGGACTGAGGCACGATGCACGAACCGC
>JBIIED010000278.1:0-4497 GCA_044237995.1 Rubrivivax sp.
GAGGAGCCGTAGCCCAGGTTGAGTTCCGTGAAGGCCGTGCGGTAGGCGTACAGGTTCAGGATCTCGGTGGCTGAGCCGGGCCCGCCGCCGGTGGCGGCAAAGATCGCGGCAAAGGCCGACAGCGCCGTCATCGTGCGCAGGATCACGACCATCACCACCGCCGGGCGGATCAGCGGCAGCGTCAGGTGCCACAAGCGCTGCCAGGCGCTCGCCCGGTCCAGGCGCGCGGCCTCGTAGATGTCAGGCGGCAGCGTGGCCAGCGTGGCCAGCAGCACGAGGAAGGCAAAGGGTGTCCACTGCCAGGTGTGGATCGCGATCACGGAGATCAGTGCGAGCTGCGGGTCGCCCAGCCAGTTGTGGCTGCCCAGCCCCAGCGCGCGTGTGACGAGGTCCACCAGGCCGACATCGGGTGCCAGCACCAGCGTGCGCCAGAACAGGCCCACCACCACCGGGGCCAGCACGATGGGCAGGATGGCCGCCAGGCGCAGCCAGGCCTGGCCGCGCGGGATCTGCAGCACCAGCAGCGCCAGCGACAGCCCGATGACGACCTGCAGCACCACCGTCGAGCCCGTGTAGACGAGCGTGAGCACGAGCGAGTTCCAGAAGCGCGGGTCGCCGCCCATCTTCGTGTAGTTCGACAGGCCGGCGAAGCCGGACAGCCACGGCATCGACAGGTCGAGCCGCCACAGGCTCGTCCACAGCAGGTACACCAGCGGCGCGGTCGTGATCGCCAGCAGCAGCACGAAGGCTGGGGCGAAGAGTGCCAGCGCGAAGCTGCGCTCACGCTGCTCGGGGGTGCGGGTGACGAGAGTCAAGGGAGGGTTCGTGGCCAGGCGGTGCGCACGTGCCGCGGCGCGGCCCAGGCAGCAGGTGCCGCCCGGGCGCATGTCGCGCTGGCTCAGGTCTTCAGGATCTGCGCGATGCGCGCCTGGGCCTCGTCGAGCGCCTCCTTGGACTTCTTCTGCCCGACCAGGGCGGCCTGGATGGCGGTGGCCATCGTCTCGCCCACGGCCGGCCACTGCGGCACGCGCGGGCGCCAGTCGACGTCGGTGTCGAGCTCGAGCGACTGCAGCGCCGCGGGGATGAAGTTGTGGCCGGCGTCCTTCATCGCGGCGGCGAACTCGGCCGATCGCCACTGGCTCGCGCGGTTGATGCCCGAGCGCTTGCCGGGCCCGGCGAACTTCCAGGAGGTGCGCGCCTGCGTCTCGGCGCAGCAGGCCCAGGTGATGAAGAGCCAGGTCGCGCGCTTGGCCTTGTCCGACAGCGCCGCATTGATCGGGAAGCCCCAGTTCCAGATCGAGGTCACGCCCTTGCCCGAGGGGCCCTTGGGCCAGCGCGCGTAGCCGATCTTGCCGATGACCTTGGACTTCTCCGGGTTGTTGATCACGGAGGCCGAGGAGTGCGCGTCGAGGTAGCAGCCCAGCGTGCCCTGCGAGAAGGCGTCGGCGATGTCGGGCCAGTTCCAGTTGCGCACGGCCGGCGGCGCGTACTGCGTCAGGGCGTTTACGTACCAGTCGAGCGCGGCCACCGCCTGGGCTGAGTTGACCGTGAGGTTGCTGCCCTGGAACCAGCTGCCGCCAAAGCCGCGCAGGATCGAGGGGTAGAGGTACATGTTCTGGCCCGCGCCGGCAAAGCCCCGCATGGCCAGGCCCCATACGCGGTTGGCCGGGTCGTGCACGGCCTTGGCGTTGGCCAGCAGTTGGTCGTAGGTCTCGGCGGGCTTGAGGCCCTTGGCGTCGTAGAGGTCCTTGCGGTACACCTGCACCGTGACCTCGCCGTCGAAGGGGATGCCGTAGGGCTTGCCGTCCACGCTGTCGGCGTCGCGCCAGGCCTTGAGGATGTCGTTGTAGTTGAACCAGGCCGAGTCGGTCAGCGCCGGGTCGTTGAGGTAGCGGTCCAGCGGCTCGACCCACTTGTTGGAGACGTACAGCGGGTAGTACATCGGGTCGGCCGCGTGCGTGGCGTAGGTGGCCGTCTTGGACGACAGGTCGAGCATCGCCTTTTGGCGGATCTGCCCGGGCGGCACCTTTTCCATGCGCACCTTCACGCCCGTGAGCGCCTCGAACTGCGGCACCAGGCCGATGAGGTTCTCGAAGTAGCCCGCGGGAATGACGGCCACCGTCAGCTGCTCGCCCTCGGCCTGGCGCCAGTTGAGCTTGGCGGCGCGGTAGGCCGCGAGGTCGTCAGCCTGCGCCAGCGCAACGGGCGCCACCGCGGCCAGTGCACCGGCTGCTGCCGCGCCCTGCAACAGGGTGCGACGCGAGGCATCCGGGCCCTGGCCCGGCATGGTGTGGTGGCTCGAATCCCTCATGGCCGTCTCCTCAGGATGTAATCGATAACATTGGTCAATCTACCACCCCAGCCCTGACCCTGAAAACAGTCAAAATAGAGGGATTACCCGTGATTGCAGTGGGCGATGACCCTCGATCCAATAGGGTCGATGTAATCGATTGCACATGAACCCTCCGGCCCCTGCTTCACCCAAGCCACGCACCGCCGCGCGCGACGTGGCACGCCTGGCCGGCGTGTCCACGGCCACCGTGTCGCGGGCCCTGAACAGCCCCGCTCAGGTGGACCCGGCCACGCGCGAGCGGGTCCTCCAGGCGGCCGAAAAGCTGCGCTACGTGCCCCACGGCGCAGCACGCAGCCTGCGCAGCCACCGCAGCCGGATGGTCGGGGCGGTGGTGCCTTCCTTCGACTACGCCCTCTACGCGCGCACCACGAGCGCGCTGCAGCGGCGGCTGGACGAGCACGGCTATTCGCTCGTGCTGGCCGAGCACCACTACGATCTCGCCGCCGAGACGCGCACGGCGGCGCAGCTCGTGCAGCACGGCGTGGACGCCTTCGTCTTCGTCGGCCTGGATCACGAGCAGCGGCTGTTCTCGCTGCTGGAGGACTACGGGCGGCCCTACGTGCTCACCTGGGGCGTGGACCCGATGGGCCGGCATCCGAGCGTGGGCTTCGACAACCGCGCGGCCACGCACGCGATCACGCGCCACCTGGTCGAACTCGGCCACCGGCGCTTCGGGCTGCTGAGTGCCCCGCTGCCGGGCAACGACCGGGCGCGCGCCCGGGGCGACGGCGTGCGGGCGGCGCTGGCCGAGGCCGGGCTCGAGCTGCAGCCCACCTGCGTGCAGTTCGCCCCCATCTCGCTGGCTGCGGCCGAGGAGGCGATGGGGCGGCTCCTGGCGCTGCCCGAGCCGCCCACGGCGGTGGTGGCCACCAACGACGTCTTCGCCGTGGGCGCGATGGTGGCGTGCCGCAAGGCCGGTGTGCGCGTGCCGGAGGACATGTCGATCAGCGGTGTGGACAACACCGACCTGGGGGCCACGCAGACGCCCGGCCTGACGAGCATCCGCACCCCCATCACGGAGATCGGCCGCGCGGCGGCCGACCAGCTCGTGGCGCGTCTGGAAGGGCGGCCCTGCCAGACGCTGCAGATCTACCCGATCGAGATCGTCAACCGGGGCAGCACGGCGCCGCCGCGGCAGGTGGGCTCACGGGCTGGCCGCTGAGTCCGGCCATGCCGGCGCCAGCTCAGCTCGGCGTGGGCGTGCCCGCCATGCGGTCGGCCTTCAGGAAGAAGCGCCGCGCCAGCGCCACGAGCTGCGGCTGGCTCGGGTGGTCCACCGCCTCGTAGCCGAAGATGTGCGGGGCGAGCCCCGGGCGGTGCTTGTCCACGTGGTGCTGGAAGTCCTTCAGGCTCGTCTTGCTGCCGGTGACGAGCACCTCGGGCACGCCCGTGAGCGCGTCGCACACGTGGGCGTGGAACTCGTGCTCGGTGCGCACGCCGTTGCCATGGGTGCGGGTGTGGCTGGTGCGCGCCTTGACCTTGCTGGCCTGCACGTGCTCGGGGTCGAACTGCAGGATCTCGGCCTGGTGGTGGTCGAGCCAGACGACGGCGTGGAAGAGGGTCATTTCATCAGCTCCTGACGGGTTTCGAGGGCGGCTTCGCAGGTCACGCAGCGCTCGGCTTGCGGTTCGGCCTTGAGCCGGTCGAAGGGGATCTCGGCCGCGCAGGCCATGCACAGCCCGTAGCCGGGCTCGTGCACACGGCGCAGCGCGCGGCCGAGCGCGTCGAGCTCGCGCATCTCACGGTCGGACTGGCCGAGGTCGACCTCGCGGTCCATCGCGTGCTGCGAGGCGTCGTCGGCGTCCTGCTCGAGCAGTTCGTGCGCGTGCTCGGCGCGCGAGGCGCCCTCATGGTGGTCGGCCAGGCGCTGGTCGAGCTCGCGCATGCGCGCGAGCAGCCCGGCCTCCAGCAGCGCGCGCTGGGTGGCCGTGAGCGCGCTGGTTGCGCGGCTGCCCGGCTGCGCGCGGGGTGTGTCTTGCGGGACGTGCGACATGTCTTTCCTCCGATGGGCCCATGATGGCGGGCCACCGGGCCGGCCGGCCTGACCCAGGTCAAGGCGGGCGCAGCAGTACCTGCCGCCTGGCATCGGGAATTCGCCGCCGCGCGCGTGCCACGTGCCGTGCACGCTATCCTTGGCCGCCCAT
>JBIIED010000045.1:0-15504 GCA_044237995.1 Rubrivivax sp.
TCCGCGGTGCTGCGCACGCGCATGGCAAGCGAGCCGTCGCTGCCGTAGAGCTCGAGCTGCACGTCGCTCACGCCACGGCGCTGGCCGTCGGTCTCGAGCTGGACATAGCCGTCGATTTCGGCCGTGATCACCACCGGAAACTCCACCGCTGCGATGCGGCCCGCGCGAGGCATGAACGAGACCCCCGCCACGCCCGGACTCCACTGCGAATCCTCGAGGCTCGTGGGGTTCAGGCTGATGCCCGTGACGCGGTGCGGGGTCAGCCGCGGGATGTAGGCCAGGCCCGACGCATCGGTGCGTACAGGCGCGCCGGTGCCGTTGACGAAGAACCCGGCGCCCGTGACGGGCTCGTCGCCCCCGTCGAAGACGCCGTTGAGGTTGCGGTCGAGGAACACCCGCGCCGACGCTGCCCCGCTGTTGGCGCCTGGCAGCGCGGAGAACATCCATCGATCGGCGCCGGGATCGCGTGCGGCCGAGGTGAAGAACTGCACCCCGGCCATGGTCGTGCCCGAGGTGGAGCGCGACACGCCCGCGCGCACGGAGTAGGTGCCGAGGTTACGGTTCAGCGTGAGCGAGAGCATGGTGTCGCGCAGCTGGAATCGGTGCATGGCCGACACGTTCAGCAGCTGCCCGCCCTTGAGGTTCCAGTCAGCCGACACGAGACCGGTGTCCACGCGGGACTCCGGGTCAAGGCGGTAGAGCATCTGCCCGCGCAGTGACATCCCCGCGAGCTGCCGGCTCAGCTGAAGGCCCCCGAGCACGGACTGCTGCCCGGCCAGCGATTGCGCGGCCAGCTCGTGCGTCACGGTCGAGCCGTTCCACGCGTGCGTGGCACGGGCGCTGAGCAGCACATCGGAGGCACCCGAGCGCCGGTTGTCCACCTGCAGCTGTGCCGTCACGGGCACCGGGCGGCCGTCCTGCACCGGAACGGAGGCATCGAGGCGCCCCTTCGTGCTCGCGCGCACGGGGTCGGGGCCTGCGGGGTAGAACTCGCTCGTGAAGTTGTCCAGCAGAGCGTGGCTGGCGGTGAGCGTGCCGTAGCTCAGCCGGCGGTTGAAGCCGAAGGCGTAGAGATTGCTGCTGCTGGAGCAGTTCGTGCAGTGAACCATGTCGGTGGACAGCAGCCACCCGTCCAGGAAGGCCCGCAGGCCGCCGTTGGCAAACTGCCGGCCCACCGTGCCCGGCTGCGGCGGCGCCACCACGAGTCCGCCGTAGGCGGCAAGCCGCTTGTCGATGCCGTACTCGAGCTGCACGAGCCCGCGGTCGGACCCGCTCACGTCGCGATGCGCGCCCAGCGAGTAGAGCACCTCGCCCGGCCGCACGGTGGAGGCGTCGAGGTTGTAGTTGCGCGTCTCCACGCGGGTCTGGCCCTGCGGCCCGTGGAACACGAGCCGGAAGCGGTTCTCGCCGAAGATCAGGGGCAGGTCGTTGAAGCTGTAGGTGCCATCGGTGCGCGACTGCTGGTAGCCCACGAGCGCATCGTTGAAGAAGAGCTCCACGTCCCACCCGGGCGGCAGCGCGCCCTGGAAGCTCGTCGAGCTGAAGTTCGTGCCCCGCTCCAGCGGCAGGTTGCTCACCGTGAAGCCGGGCCCGGCTGTGCTGGTGCGAAACACGTGCCCGATGCCGGGCATCAGCACATTGCCCACCGAGAAGGAAGTCGACGGCAGCCCGGCGAGCGCCCGGCCCTGCGGGTCGCTGCGGCCCAGGGTCATGCGAAGCGTGGAGTCGCGCGTGACCGGCGTGCCAGCCGGGCCTGCCATCGAGGCGTTGAGATTCGCGTACGCCGCCGCCTCCAGGCCGAGCAGATCACCTGTCAGGTAGCTCGTGCTGGCCATGCCCCAGGACCGGTCGGTGCTGGAACGCCCCGCCGTGAGGGACAGGGTCTGGTCAATGGCGGGCCAGGTGATGGCGCGGTAGGGCACGTCCGTGCGGGGCAGCTCAGCCGCCCGGGGGCCGTTGCGCCCGATCATCGCTGCTGCGCGCTCGCGCGCGAGGCGCAACTGCAGCGGCAGCGGCTCGCGCGGCTGCACCTCCAGCACCAGGCGTGAGCGATCCGGCCGCAGCCGCACGGGCCACCAGTTCTCGAGCAGCGCCGTGTCGATGTAGATGTCGTCCTCCAGCACGCGCAGCGCCGTGGGGTCCACCTGCTCCACGCGCCCGGACATGACGACGCGGTTGGCGCCCGCATCGAGGTCGAAGCTGCGCTCCTGGGCGAGGATGAATCCGCTGGCGCGCCGCCGGGCCGGGTCCACGCGGACGGACAGGGTCAGCACGCGGGCCAGCTCGCCCAGGGGCACGAAGATCGCCTTGCCGATCTGGTAGGTCGTCATCGCCGAAGCCACCATCGTGCGCTCGACGGCCACATCGAAGAGAAGCAGGTTGCCCGGCTCATCGGGCTCGGGCTGGCTCGGCGCCACCGGACTTGCGGGAACCCGGCTGCCGGGGGTCGATACACCGGTTCGGGCGGCCAACTGCGCGCCGTCGGCAGTTGCAGCAGAGCTGGAGGACTCAAGAGCCGGGATCCCTCGCGCCTGCCGCTGCCGCGACACCGCGCCCAACGTCTCGCCCACGACGCCAGGGGAGGCGCTGGCCACGAGGATCCGTGCCCGGCCGGAAGTCTCGAGCGGTCCGCCTCTGTTGGAGCGCGTACCTCCGGCGGAAGTCTCGGCCCGGGATGCCCGCGCAGTCCGGGATCCGCCGGAAGGCCCGTCAGCGCGTTCGACCGCAGCACCAGCCGCAGAGACGGGAGGCGTCTTGGCAGAGCGCGCAGACTTGCCGGGTTGCCCGGCCTTGCGCGCCTGGCCAGCCTGGCCAGCCTTGCCGGCCTGACCTGCCTGGGCCGCCTTGCCCGGCGGGGCGGAGCGCGCCGCGCGGGCAGACTTGTCCGTCTGAGCCCCCTTACCCGCCTGGGCCCTCGGGCCCGCGGTCTGCCCGGCCTTGACTGTCCGCTCGGCCTTCGGGCGCTGGGCTGAGCCGGAGCCCGAACCCGCGGCGCTGGCACCCGCTCTCGACGATCCGTCGGCATCGGCCGGCACGGCCGCGCTCCGTGCCTTCGCCCGTGCCGCCTGGGGCGCAGCCTCACCTGGCGTGACCGCCCACACGGGCGCAGCACTGACGAAGACGGCGGCCCCCAGGGCCAGGACGGCGGCGTCGATGTCGCGCCGTCGGCTCATCCCGCCGAAGGCGCCGGCTCGGGGCGCACGAAATCGAGAGGAACGGGGCTCACCGCAACTCCAGCTCAGCCTCGGCCAGGGCGCGGGCGCCCTCCTCGGGCTTGAGCACGAAGGCCACGCGCAGGCGCCCACGGTCCAGTGCGAGGCCAGGCGGCGGCTGCAGCGCCAGGCGCAGACGCAGCAGCGGGTTCGGCACGTAGACGGCGATACCGCTGAGCCGTGCCACCTCGACGCCGGCGCCTCCGGTAGCAGGTACGTGGGTGACGATCACATCGCCGTACACCGAGCGATTGCCTTCGCGCGCCAGCGCGAGAGACAGTGCAGCCGGATCCGACCCGCTGGCCGGCGCCAGCTGCAGATCCCGCACCGACAGCGTCACGGCCGGCGGCCCCTCCCGGACGATGACGGGGATCATGGCTCCGACGAGAGCTGTCAGCCGGATCTGCATGCCTTGTGGAGAGCCGGCTCCAGCCACCGTCTCGACGCTGTTGGCGTCGGACCCGTCGGCCACGCGCTCGATGTGCAGGTGCGACCGGTACTCCCCCGGCTGCAAACCCTCGGGCTTGCGCAGCGAGAGCCTCACCACCTGGCTCGCTCCCGGCTCGAGCACGAGCTGCCGCGGGGAAAAGCGCACCATCTCACCGAGGAAGCGCTCCTCGGGAAGCGGGGGATCCGCGGCGACGTTCTCGCCCCGCTCGGTCATGCGGCGGTTGACGAGCGACAGCCGATAGACAGCTCGCTGCGTCGTGGTGTTGACGACGTCGACCTGCGTGGCGCGCATGGTGCCTTCGAAGACCACACGCGTGGGGCTCAGCAGCAGCTGGGCCTGGACCGGCAGCGCCGCCCACGCGGCAGCGAAGACCAGGAGCAGTAGGGGCAACCTCGGCATGCCGTACGCGGATCGCCAACCGGGCGCCTTCCGGCACCCGCTCGCGTCCGGACCTGTGGAGACACGGGATTATCCACCGGTTTTGCACCAGGTATCCACCTGTTGCACGCAGCCTTGTGCACCGGCCAGGCGGCGCGGCGCGCGCGCCTTCAGGGGTAGGCGACAGTCACCGCGAAGGTGCCCTGGTAGGTCCCCGGAAGCGGGCTGCGGGTGAAATGCAGCGTGCCCCCGATCGTGATGGTCAGGGCCGAGCCTGGCCCCGTGGATTTGACGACGGGCTGGCTCATCAGCGCGGCAACACGCATCGAATCACCGCCGCGCAGGGCCGACACCGGGAAGTGGTCGGGCAGCACAACGGAAAAGACGAGGTTGGGCTGCGTACTGCGCACCAGGATCTGCGCCGGCGAGCCGTGATCGGGGTTCACCAGGTAGACCGCACCCAGCGCCGTTCGGCCACCGAGGGGATGAACGGTGACGGACCCCGAGCCGAGCACGGCCACGCTGCCAAAGCTCAGCGTGGCAAGCGGCGTCAGAGAGTCGAACGGAGAGGCCGAGCGAGCACCGGTGCAGGCGACCAGACAAGCCAACGCGGTGAGCACGCCACGCAGATGCCTGCCTGTTGCGGCTCGGCCACTTCGCGGGTCGGGGTCTCGTGCGGGGAATCCCGATGTCAATTGAACACGACGGTGATCACGAGGCGCCCGTCACCGACCCCCTCCCGGGAGGCCATGACGACCGAACGCCCCGAGTGGCCGTCATGCACCCGGATGATCGCACGGGCGGGAGCGGGTACGCCCACCTGGGCTGCAGGCGCGGCCGACAGCGCGGCTGAACCCGCCGCTGCCACGAGGTAGGACTGCACCACGCCATGCGTGCCCGTAGGCTCCATCAGGGGCGGCAGATCCGGCCGATCAGTGGCCGGGACCGTCTGGCCCGGCGCGGGTGCGCTGCCCGGGGCTCCCTCGGTCAGCGGCACGGCTGACACGGCGATCGTGCCCGTGGCGGGCGCGGGGGCAGCCAATGGGGGCGGCGGGCTCGCGGTGCGGCCGATTGACCCGGTTCCGAAGGGCGAGGGGGCGGTCGCTTCGATCATCGTGGCCACGAGCGGCCCGAAGCGGGCCGGCATCGGAACCACCTCGGCCGTGACCGGCACGCGCTCCACCCAGGTGGAACGCACCGGCTGCGCGGAGACAGGCAAGCCGAGCGCCAGACCGACCACGCAGGCCAGACCGCTCCACCAAACCCCCGCTCCAGGCGTCCCGGCCTGCCGGAACGAACGCATACAGGCCTCCGGCGACTCCTCCTCGGAGCCGCGAAAGCCTGTATTGAACCCTAGACAAGGTCACGCCGGGCAGCCGGCGCGTGACACAGAGCGTGTCAGTTGTAACTCAGTGTGACGGTGAAACTCCCTGCATACACAGCTATCGGCTGATTGGCGGAAACACTGAGGGTGCCGCCTATGCCAAATGAACCGGAACCGGCTGAATTCAGGCTGCCCTGCCCGCCCGTGAGGGTGGAGGTAAAGGTGCCGAGATTCATCGTCGCGGTGCCGCCGGTGGCCGTCAGGGTGACGGAACCAGGAAACGAGACCGTGTAGCTCGTGGAAGGGGTGCCGGAAAGGTTCACCGAACCCTGGGAACCCGGGGCGGTACTGACGAGTGTCACGCCGCCTGTAGCGCTGCGGTTTCCGGCGGCACTCATCACGACCGTACCGGCCGAACTGCCCGCGGCAAATGTTCCGAAACTCAATTCACTCGTCGAAGACACCGACAGGATGCGCACCACACTGGCCGAGGAATTCACGCTGCCATTGGCCGTGAACTGGGCAAGTGCCGGCCCGCCGAGAACCGACAGGCTGACGCCAACGAAACATGCTCGCCAATGAGGAGAGGGTCGAGCAGCAAACGCGGCGGGGGCCTGGGCGGACATGGCGATTCCTCGAATTCGTCTTGCGATCTGTCTGGCCCGGCACATCCAACGGCCCGCCACGCGGTCCGCCCGACGCCCATTGCGCAGACAGTCGGTCAATGATGGCGCGGCTGAAGGCCAGCGAAATCAGGAAGAACGGCTCGAAACCCGATCAGCTTTCGCCTTAATCGGGGAAGATTCCAGTCGACGAGCACCCCGTGGCCGCGCCGGGATACCCGTTCGCGGCGAAGTGCCTTGCCGCGAATCAGTTGTAGTTCAGGGTAACCGTGAAATTCCCGGAATACGTGCCGATGGCCTGGTTGGCATTGACCGTGAGCGTGCCGCCGATTCCAAAGGAACTGGAGCCGCTGGTGTTGAGGCTGCCCTGGCCACCCGTGAGCGTGGTCAAGAAGCTGCCCAGGGTCATCGTGGCGCTGCCGGTGGCAGCCGCCAGTTGCACGGTGCTGGGCAGCGAGACGCTGAAGCTCGTGCCGGGCGTTCCCGCGAGGTTCACCGTGGCATTGCTCCCAGGAGCGGCCGCCACCAGCGTGACGCCGCCCGTGGCGCTTCGATTGCCCGTGGCCGTCATCGTGAGCGTGCCGGCGGCGTTGCCGGCCGCGAAGGTGCCGAAGCTCAGTTCGCTGGTGGAGGTCACCGCCAGCGTACGCACCACCGTGGCCGATGCATTCACGTCGGCGCTCGTGGAATTCTGCGCCCATACCTGCGGCGCGCCGACAGCGAGCGCCAGAACCGAAACCGAACGAGGCACGCTCGAGAAGGTGATCGAACGCACCTTCATTCCACCCACCTGTCCCATGCCAATCCCCTTGTCGAATGACTGCGATACCCCCGGCGGCTGGGGCGACATCTGCTGCAGGCGCTTCGGCGACCTGCGATGCACACCCAGAAAAAAACCGGGAGGGGGAGTTTAGGCGCGCTGATCCGTGAAAGAGTAGGCAATAACCCCTGTCTTTTCTCGGTATGGGGGCTTGACAGGCCAAGCCTGCCTTGGTAACGAGATTCGAAGAATTCGGCTGCCCCGGAGGCCAGCCAATCAAGGCCGTCTCGAGCCGTGTATCGGGCGCCCCTTCATCAGCGTGGGCTTCTGAAAACCACCAGGCGGAGTCGAACCCTTGCAAGGGCGCGACGAGGAGAACTTCCCGCGCTGCGCCGCGCGAATCCCGACCCTGTCGAATACCCGCTTCGAAGGGGGCGAGACAACCACTTCCAGCATACCTCGAGACACGGCGGCATACGCCTGTGCAGACCCCTTCGACAGGGGATGCCTGAGAGGGAAAGTGCCAACGCCTGGATAGCAGGTGGCGAGGTTGACCAGCCGGTCGAAAGCCGGTCGCTCGATGCCTGGCAGGCACCTCCAGCCCTGCTCCGAAAAGGTGTCGTACAGATGCGCCTGCAGGCGCGAGATTCAAATGGCCAAACCGGCCAAACCGGCCAGACGAGGCCGGCGGCATGCGTGCGCCAATCCTCCGACCGGCGGCTGAGAGGCCGGGGAGGCGAGGCCGCAAATACCCCTGCCGCGTCGGGTCGAGGAACCGTGCGGGGATTCCCGCCATGGCGCCTCGAATCTCGGGCGGAGTTGGAAGAACCCCCTCAAAGCGTTGCCAATCTGCAACGCTTTGAGGGGTTTGCCGTGTCAGGAGCGCATGAGGGTGTCGGACTTGCACCACAACTCGACACCCCAATGCAGTCTGTCTGACCGGCTCGCCTGGTCAGTTCCAGGTGACGGTCACGGGCACGATGCCCGAGTAGCTGGCCACGGCCTGGTTTGCGCCCACGGCGAGCGTGCCGCCGATGTTGAACGTGCCCGCGCCCGAGCTGCCCAGCGTGCCGGAACCGCTCGAGAGATTGGTGGTGAGGCTCGACAGGGTCATCGTCTGGCCGCCGCTGGAGGCCGTCAGGGTGACGGAGCTCGGCATGGTCACGGTGTAGGCCAGCGCGGCCGTGCCGGCCAGGTTGACCGAGCCTGCGGCACCGACATTGGCCGTCAGCAGCGTGACACCGCCCGTGGCCGAACGTGCGCCATCGGGAGCGACAACGACCGTGCCGGCCGTCGCGCTGGGCGACAGTGTGCCGAAGCTCAACCCGGATGTGGAGGTAACGGCCAGCGTGCGCACGAGCGTGGCGCTGGCCGTGACGTCGGCACCGACCGACTGGGCCATGGCCCCGCCGCTCAGCGCCGCCAGCACCGCCCCGGTCAAGGCCAGGCGAGCGAAACGAATACCCATGATGATCCTTTTTGAATGTTGCACGAGGGTCAGGACAGCGAGCCGCGGAGGTTGCCGCTGCGCCTGCCCTGTCCCTGTGATTTCGGCCGGATCCGGGTCGAACATGCGCCGATATGCCGGCACATTTCGTAACAGATTGCGCGCTTTGCTTGCAATTGGGCTGGAGCGTCGCGTCAGGCGGTGACGATCCAGCCCTCCACCGGGTCCACCCCATCCGGCAGTCCGCCGGCAGGCCTGCGCACCGCCCAGGCGGCCTGGACCAGGCACAGCAACGCGTCGAGCCGGTCGCCCGAGGCGTCGTCGGCGATCCGGTCGCGCTGCGCGTCGGTCATCGCCACCCTCAGGTTCAGGCGTGTGCGGCCCAGTTCCAGCCCGCCCAGCAGGTCCTTGCGGGCGATCAGCCGCGCGGCATCGACCCCGTTCTTGTAGGAGCGTGGGCCGATCAGCTCGTGCGCCAGGAGGGCCGGGTAGCCCTCCACCGCCACCCGGCAGGGGTCGCCCAGGCGCTGGCGCGGCAGCGTCAGCCCGGCCTGCACGAGCCGCCACAGGCCCTCGAAGTACATGAAGCCCACCGGCACGTAGCGGGTCTGCAGGGGGCTCGTGGAGCGGATCGTGCCCAGCGCGAGGTCGGCACGGCGATGCACGAGGCGCTGGCCGGGGGGCCGGGTGGCGGCCCAGGCATCGACCATGGCGCGAAAACCCATTCGTGTGGCGCAGCGCTGTCGCAGCGTGGCGATCACGGTGTCCGTGTCGTCACCCAGCCTGGACCCCTCCACGAAGGCGCGCGGCAGCCCGAAGGGAAAGTCGAAGGCCCCGAACCACGGCCCCGGCTCGGCCAGCAGCGCCTCGAAGGCCTCGAGCGTGGGCAGCTCGTCGACCCGCACCAGCTTCACCACCCCGCCGGCCAGCCGGCCGTGCGCCACCGTGATGGGCTTGCTGCGGGAAGGCGCGCTGCTGAAATCCACCCCGATGAGAGCAGGCAGGCCCTCGGCCCCGACTCCAGCTCCAGCTGCGGATCCAGGCGGCGGTTGGGCGGCGGGATAGATGACCAAGCCGGCATTGTGCGGCGCAGGCGGGAGCCCGGACCGACACTCGGGATACAGTGCCGGGCATGTCAGCCCATCCCATCCTGGCCGAAGCCCTGCGTGGCGGCGTGGTCGAGTCCTTCCACCGTGGCGCGCTCGCCATCGTCGACGCCGACGGCGCCGTGCACACCGCCCTGGGCGACATCGATCGCCCGATCTTTCCGCGCTCGGCCGTCAAGGTGCTGCAGGCGCTGCCGCTGGTGGCCTCGGGTGCCGCCGAGGCGCTCGGCCTGAGCGACGAGGAGCTGGCACTGGCCTGCGCCTCGCATGGCGGAGAGCCCCACCACGCCGCGACCGCCGCCTCGATGCTCGCCAAGGCCGGGGTGGATGCGGCGGCACTCGAGTGTGGCGCCCACTGGCCCTACCACGACGGCTCGATCAAGGCGATGGCGGCCAGCGGTGCACAGCCCAGCGCGCTGCACAACAACTGTTCGGGCAAGCACGCGGGCTTCGTCTGCCTGGGCTGCGGGCTCTCCCGTGGCCAGGAGGTGGCCGCCTTCGTGCGCGGATACGTGAGCCCGGATCATCCGGTGATGCGCGAGGTGACCGCCGCCCTGCAGGCCGCCACCGGCTTCGATCTCACCCAGGCCGCCCGCGGCACAGACGGTTGCTCGATCCCGACCTATGCCATCCCGCTGCGCCACCTGGCGCATGCCTTCGCGCGCGTGGCCACCGGCATCGGGCTTTCGCCCGGGCACGCGCGGGCCGCCCGGCGGCTGCGCGAGGCCGTGGCGCGCGCGCCGCAGATGGTGGCCGGCACGGGCCGCTTCGACAGCCGCGTGATGGCGCGGCTGGGCGAGCGGGTGTTCTGCAAGGTGGGCGCCGAGGGCGTCTACTGCGCTGCCTTGCCCGAGGTCGGGCTGGGGGTGGCCCTGAAGATGGACGACGGCAACACGGCACGCGCGGCAGAGGTGGTGATGGCGGCGGTGATCGAGGCCCGCCTGGCGCTCGAGGGCGAGGACGCTGCGCTGCTGCGCAGCCTCAGCCGGGTCGAAATGCGCAACTGGAACGGGCTGGAAGTGGGCACCTTGCAGGCGGCTGAAATCCTTCGACCCCGCACCTGAATGGCCCCGCCCGGGCCTGGCCGGGCGTAACATCCTCCCATGATAAGAAGAGGGGGGCGTGTTCAGCGCTGGGTCTGGCTGGAGGCGGGGCATGGGCGCAGCCGCGGGCCTTGGCCATTGCCGCCGGGCTTGCCGGTGTCCTGGCTGCGCGCCCTCTTGCGCCTGGCCGTGTGGCCGGCACTGCCCGCCCTGCTGGCGCTTGCGGGCATCGCCCACGCCAGGGAGCCCGTCTACATCGGCTTCGACGGCGCCTATGGCGTCAAGACCAACACTGCGCCCAAGGCCATCGAGCGCGGCATCCGCGCCGCGATGGAGGAGATCAACGCGCGCGGCGGGGTTCTCGGCGGGCGGCCGCTGCTGCTGCTGACCACCGACAACCAGGGGGTCTCGGCGCGTGCACGCGACAACTACCTCGAGCTCGCCGCCAGACCGGACGTGATTGCGGTGCTGGGCGGCAAGTTCAGCCCCGTCATCGTCGAGACCGTGCCCGAGGCACAGCGCATGCAGGTGCCCCTGGTGAGCGTGTGGGGCTCGGCCGACCCGATCACCGATAACGGGCACAACCCCTCCTTCGTCTTTCGTCTGTCGCTCAAGGACAGCTGGGGCGTGGAGGCGATGCTCAGGCGCGCGGCCACCACGTTCAAGGCCAAGCGCGTGTGTGCGGTGCTGCCCAATACTTCATGGGGCCGCTCCGGCCAGAGCGTGATCAACGGCCGGGCAGGCGCGATCGGGCTGGCGGTGGCAGCCACGCGCTGGTACAACTGGGGCGACAAGGCCTTCGGCGAAATCCTGGCTGCCTGCCGGGCGGGCGACGCACAAGCCATGATCCTCGTGGCCAACGAGGTCGAGGCCGCGCTGATCGTGCGCGAGATGGCGGCACTGGCCCCGGCCGACCGCATCCCGATCGTCTCGCACTGGGGCGTGACGGGCGGCGTCATGCACGAGCTCGCGGGTGAGGCCCTGGACAAGGTCGACCTGCAGGTCATCCAGACCTTCACCTTCGTCGACAACGCCAGGCCGCGTGCGCGCCAGCTCGCCGCCTGGCTCATGAAGGAAGGCGGCTACACCTCGGCGGCACAGATCACGAGCCCGGTGGGTTCGGCCCATGCCTACGACATGACGCACCTGCTGGCGCGCGCGGTCGACCAGGCGCGCTCCACCAAGGGCGATGACATCCGCCGCGCGCTGGAGAAGCTGCCGCCCTTCGACGGCGCGGTTCGCAGCTATGCGCCAGCCTTCACGCCGGAGCGCCACGACGCCCTGGGGCCACAGCAGGTGCTGTTCGTGCGCATCGAGCGCTCGGGCGCGCTGACGCCGTTGCGCTGAGGCGGGGCACAGCGCGATGCAGCCCCGCCCGTTCCACGAGACGCTGCGAGGGCGCATCCTCGGGGAGCTCACGCGCATCATCCGGCGCTGGGTGATGCTGTCGGTGGGCGTGGTGGGGGCGCTGGCCGTCGGGGCTGGCACCTACGACGCCTTCACTCGGCTGCACCAGGAAGGCGAGCTCGTGGCCACCAAGCTGCGCGCCGACATCGACAACACCGCCCGCCAGCTGCAGTCTCTGGCCGCCTCCTCGCTCGTCTGGACGGGCCTGACCGACAGCTATGGGCGGGAGAGCTACCTCAAGCCGCTGCTGGCGCGCTTCAACGCCCCTGGCGGCAGCCCGTTCACGGTTCTCGACTATCGAGGCCGGCTGTTCCTGGGTGCGGAGAACTTCGCACTGCAGCAGGTGCTGGCCAGCGACGTCGTGCGCCGGGCGGTGAAGGAGTCCCGCGCGGAGCATGACGTGGTCGGCCTGGAGGGCGGCCGGCGGCTGCTCGTCATGGTGGTGCCGGTGATCTCGCCGCAGACGCCCTCCCCGGTGGGCTACATCCTGGCCGGTGTCGACCCCGACGCGGCCCTGGCGGGCATGCCGTTGCGCGCGGGCCTGGCCGTCTCGATTGCCACTGAAGCCTCCCGCGACGCCCGCCCGGCCGCAGGCATGCTGCCCCTGACCATGACGCAGCGCATCCGCGCCGGCCAGGAGCCGCTGCAGGTGGAGGTGGTGCTTCAGGCGAGCCGCAGCGGGGTCTCGGTGCTGCTGCTGACACTGGGGATCGCCGCCCTCACGGGCGTACTGGGCCTGCTCCTGAACGGCCAGCTCAAGGCCTGGGCACGCGGCTTCGCGCTGGGCACCACGCGGCGGCTTGACGAACTCGTGGGCTACTGCCGCGAGATCATGGCCGGCCACCCGGTGGCGCTTCACCCATACACGATCAATGACGAGATCTCAGACGTTTTCAAGGCGCTGGACGCAATGCTGCGCCAGCAGCGTCTGGACACCGAGGCCCTGCGCGCCTCGGCGCGTGTCTTCGAGACTTCGGCCGAGGCGATCCTGATCAGCGACGCCAACGGCCAGATCGCCGACGTCAACCCGGCCTTGCTGCGCATGACCGGCTTCTCGCGCGAGGAGCTGATCGGACACCCTGCGGGCATGCTCTATCACGGCGCGGACACCGACGCCACCTCCACCCGCATCCGTGAGGCCCTGGCGGCCGGCGACACCTGGCGTGGCGAGACGGCCTTCCGCGGCCGCGACGGGCGCCTCATTCCCACCTACGTCGCCGTCTCGCGCCTGGAAGACGAAGCGGGCGGGCACCGCCGCACCGTGGCCGTCATCTCCGACATCAGCCCTGTCAAGGCGGCCGAAGAGAAATTGCGTCTGCTGGCCTACCAGGACAGCCTCACGGGGCTGCCCAACTTCCGCAGCCTCTCGGAGACGCTGCAGCAGCGGCTGTCTGCCCCCGATGCGGCGAGCCACCCCTTTCTCGTCGTCTTCTTCGACATGGACCGGCTCAAGTGGGTCAACGACAGCCACGGGCACGACGTGGGCGACACCGTCATCCGCGGCCTGGCCACGCACCTGTCCCTGCGGCTGCCGCCGCGTCACCTGCTGTGCCGGCGCTCGGGTGACGAGTTCGTCGCCCTCGTGGAGGTCGACGCGGCGCAGACATTGCCGGACCTGCGCGAGCGGCTTGCCGACGGCATCAGCAGCTTCCGTGTGGATGCGGAGATCGGCTCGATCCCGGTGACGGTGAGCGCGGGCGTGGCCCGCTTCCCCGAGGATGCGAGCGCCGTGCAGGATCTGCTCATCTGCGCCGATGGCGCGCTCAACCGCGTCAAGCAAAACGGCCGCGCCGCGGTGGGCTGGTACGACGACAGCCTCGGGCGAAAGCTGCACCGTGCCCGTGTGATCCAGGCCCGCCTGACCCATGCGATCGACACCGGGGCGATCACGGTGCACTACCAGCCCGAGGTCGACCTGCGCCACGGAACGGTGGTGGGCTTCGAGGCGCTTGCACGCTGGGTGGACGAAGAGCTCGGCGCGGTTCTGCCCAGCGAATTCATCCCCGTGGCCGAGGATTCGCACCTGATGGAGCGGCTGACGCTGCATGTCCTGGCCACGGTGCACGCCGACCGCCCGCACATCGAGGCGCGCTTCCCCGGCGCGCAGGTGAGCGTGAACACCCGCCCCCAGGCACTGCGCAGCCGCCGCGTGCTGGACCTGCTCACGGGCGTGGGCGCGGCCGAGGGCGAGCCGCGACGACCCATCCACATCGAGCTCGGCGAAGCCGACATGCACACCGCGCACCGCCAGCTCGGGCGCGAGATGCAGACCCTGCGCGGGCTGGGCGTTCGGCTCGTGCTCGACGACTTCGGCAGCGGCGACTCCTCGGTCTCCAGGCTCGCGGGCCTGCAGGGCCACCGGATCAAGATCGACGGCTCGCTCACCGCCGCGCTCGAAGGGTCCGATGGCCTGCAGGTGGTCACGGCGATGATCCAGCTCGCCCGCGCGCTGGACCTCGAGGTGAGCGCCGAGGGCGTGGAAAGCGAAGTTCAGCGCCAGCTCCTGCTGGGCCTGGGCTGCGAGCGCGCGCAAGGCTGGCTCTATGCCCACGCGATGCGCCTGGAGGAACTGCTGGACCTTCCTGCCCGGCTCGGGCCGGAGACCGTTGCGGCTCAGGACGACATCGGCGAGGCTGCGGCGGGCCGGATGCGCCGGCAGCCTTCGGCGCAGGGCTGAGCGCCGAGCCTGCTCAGCCTGCGCCCGCCCCCAGCAGCGGCACGCTGCCGTCGCTGCTGGCACCCAAGAGCCCAGTTCGACTGTAGATCCCGAGCTTGTCGCGCGTGTCGGCGATGTCGAGCGCACGCATCGTGAGCTGCCCGATGCGGTCGGCCGGGGTGAAGGCACCCTCGCCCTTCTCCATCGTCAGCCGCTCGGGGTGGTAGGTGAGGTTGGGGCTCTCGGTGTTGAGGATCGAGTAGTCGTTGCCGCGGCGCAGCTCGAGCGTGACCTCACCGGTCACGGCGCGCGCCACCCAGCGCTGCGCCGTCTCGCGCAGCATCAGCGCCTGCGGGTCGAACCAGCGGCCGTGATACAGCAGCTTGCCCAGGCGCCGGCCGTTGCTGCGGTACTGCTCGATCGTGTCCTCGTTGTGGATGCCGGTGACGAGCCGCTCATAGGCGATGTGCAGCAGCGCCATGCCCGGGGCCTCGTAGATGCCGCGGCTCTTGGCTTCGATGATGCGGTTCTCGATCTGGTCGCACATCCCCAGGCCGTGGCGCCCGCCAATGCGGTTGGCCTCCTCGAAGAGCTCCACCGCGCTCGTGAAGCTGCGGCCGTTGAGCGCCACCGGGTGGCCCTCTTCGAAGCGAACCGTCACTTCCTCGGCCTTCACGGCCACGTCCTCGCGCCAGAAGGCCACGCCCATGATCGGGTTGACGATGCGGATGCCCGAGTTGAGGTACTCCAGGTCCTTGGCCTCGTGCGTGGCACCGAGCATGTTGGAGTCGGTCGAGTAGGCCTTCTCCACGCTCATCTTGTAGTCGAAGCCCGCGGCGATGAGGTATTCGCTCATCTCCTTGCGCCCGCCGAGCTCGTCGATGAAGCGCTGGTCGAGCCAGGGCTTGTAGATGCGCAGCTGCGGGTTGGCCAGCAGCCCGTAGCGGTAGAAGCGCTCGATGTCGTTGCCCTTGTAGGTGGAGCCGTCGCCCCAGATGTTCACGCCGTCCTCGCGCATGGCCACGACGAGCGCGGTGCCGGTGACGGCACGCCCCAGCGGCGTGGTGTTGAAGTAGGTGGCGCCACCCGTGGAGATG
>JBIIED010000046.1:0-15478 GCA_044237995.1 Rubrivivax sp.
CAGGTCGGCGCGGTCGTGGTCCAGGTCGATGCTGCCCGAGGCGCGGTAGTCCTCGCAGGTGGCATGCACGGTGCGTGCATCGGCGAAGGTGCGCACGTACTCGGCCAGCGCGAGCTTGGAGAAGACCTTCAGCCCCCGCCCTCCGAGCGCGCTGCCCGCCAGGATCGCCTGCGGCAGCAGCGGGCCGAGCATCTGCTCGGGCAGCGGTGCGGGCTGCAGCATCAGGAACCAGTGGTAGTAGGCCCGCGCGAAGGCCATGTCGGTCGCCTCGAACGCGTGCAGCGTGGGCACGATGTCGATGGCCGTGAAGCTGCGCACCACGGCGCGGCCGTGGTCGCGCACGAGGCGGTGGCCCACGCGCGCGCCGCGGTCGTGCCCCACGAGGTGGAACGACGCGTGGCCGAGCTTGCGCATGAGCTCCACCACGTCCAGCGCCATGACGCGCTTGGAGTAGTTGGAGTGGTCGGGCAGGCCGCGCGGCTTGGAGGAGTCGCCATAGCCGCGGAGGTCGGGGCACACGACGGTGTAGTGGCGCGCCAGGCGCGGGGCCACGCGGTGCCACATGGCGTGGCTCTGCGGGTAGCCGTGCAGCATGGCCACCGGCGGGCCGGAGCCGCCCACCACGACATTCAGTGTCACGCCGTTGGCGCGAACGCGCCGGCTCTCGAACCCTGGAAAAAGACCCATCTCGTACCTCCCCTGGGGCCGCGTCGCCGGGCCGGCGTACGCGGGTGCCCTGGAGATCGATTCTGTGGGCGTGGGTGACGTTCAGGCCATCCGGCGGGCTCGATTTGAATTCCGCCGGGTGTGATCTAGGTTCACACCTTTCAGGCGGTTCAGTAGACGTCTCACTGGTGAAGCGTAACCATCCTGGTGGCAGGCCGTGATATTTGCTCACATCCACCTGAATTCATGTCCATTGCGGTGACTGCCTCGCTTGCCTAGGATGACCGCCATTGCACTGAAGGGCAGGAGGCCCGGCGATGCTCAAGACTGAAGTGGTGCGCGGGCCTGGCGGCGTCGTGCTCATCATGGATTCGATCACCAAGGTGGCGCCCGAGGATGCAGGGGCGATCGTGGTGTCGGCCTCGCACGGCGGCGCGAGTTCGGGCGAGTTCGCGCTGGAGGTGCCCCTGAAGGCTGCGTTCTTCAACGACGCGGGCGGCGGCAAGGACGGTGCGGGCATCACGGCGCTGGCCATGCTGCAGGCGCATGGCGTGGCCGGCGGAACCGTGGCCCACACGAGTGCGCGCATCGGCGACTCCCAGGACACCTGGGAGTGCGGCGTCATCTCCCACCTCAACGATGCCGCGCGCCAGCTGGGCCTGGCCGTGGGCGAGTCGCTGCGCGGGGCGCTGCAGCGGCTGGTGGCCGGCTGACCCGCCGGCACGCCGCGACAGCGCCCCTTACCCACCCCTCGAAAACCGGAGAACCCAATGTCCTTCACGCTATCCCGCCGCCTCATCGCCCTGGCGGCCTGCGCCGCCTGCGTGGCAGGCGCCTCGGCCCAGACGGGCGACATCAAGGAACGAAACATCAAGCTGAGCTACGTCACGTCCAAGGACAGCCCCTACGGGCTGGGTGTGACGAAGCTCGCCGAGATCGTGGCTGCACGCAGCGGCGGCAAGATGAAGCTGCGCGGCTACTCCGACGGGCAGCTCGGCGCGGAGGTGCAGTCCATCTCCGCGGCGCAGGGCGGGGTGCTCGAGATGGCGCTCGTCTCCACCGCTGCGGTGGCCGGCAACGTCAAGGAGTTCGCGCTCTTCGACTTCCCCTTCCTCTTCGGCGACGAGCGCGAGGCCTACGCGGTGCTCGACGGCGCAGTGGGCACGCAGCTGCTGGGCAAGCTCCCGGACCGCGGCCTGGTGGGCCTGTGCTACTGGGAGGTAGGGTTCCGGCATGTCACCAACAGCCGCCGCCCGGTGAACCGGCTGGAGGACTTCAAGGGCCTGAAGATCCGCACGATCCAGAACCCGGTGTTCGTGGATGTCTTCAACACGCTGGGCGCCAACGCCACGCCGATGGCCTTCACCGAGGTGTACACGGCGCTGGAGAGCAAGGCGCTGGACGGCCAGGAGACGCCCTACAACATCATCTACACGAGCCGTTTCCACGAGGTGCAGAAGTTCCTCAGCGCCACGCGTCACATCTACGGGCCGGGCGTCGTGCTCGTGGGGCGCAAGTTCTGGGACCAGCTCAGCGCCGACGAGCGCAAGATCCTGCAGGACGGCTGCGCCGAAGCGCGCGAGTTCGAGCGCAAGGCCAGCCGAGACCTGGACGCGCGCGTGCTCTCCGAGATGCGTGCCAAGGGCCTGGTGGTCAACGAGATCTCGCCCGAGGAGCGCGCACGCATGCGCGAGCAGGTCAAGCCCGTGATCGAGAAGTACACCGCGACCGTGGGGCCGGACCTGGTCAGGCAGGCCTACGCCGAGATCGAGAGGGTGCGCCGCCAGCCGCGCTGACGGGCACCGCACCCCGCGCCGGCCGCATCCGCTGGCCGGGCGGGGGCACCTCGCTGGCGCGCATCTCGGCACCGAGCCAGGCCGCCAGCGTCTCCACATCGGCCCGGCCGTCCAGGTGCGGGGCGATCCACAGCACGAGCTTGCGCGGGCTGGGCACGAAGCCCAACGGGGCCACGAGCTTGCCCGATTGCAGGTCGTCGAGCACCAGCATGCGCGGCACGACCGCGACCCCGAGGCCGCACACCGCCGCCTGGATCTGCAGGTAGAAGTGCTCGTAGCGGGCTGCCACCTCCAGGGCCGGCCCGGCGTAGCCGGCGGCGTCGGCCCACTCGTTCCATGCCTCCAGGCGCGTCTTGGTGGCCAGCAGCCGCGCCTCGGCCAGTGCAAGGGGATTCTCCAGGCCCACGGCCTGCTGGTAGTCCGGTGCGCATACCGGGCCCACCCACTCGACCAGGAGGTCACGCTGCCTGGCGTCCGGGGGCGGCGTGATGGAGGAGTTGCGGATGGCCAGGCCGATGTTGTCGCGCACGAAGTCGATGCGGTCGTAGTTCAGGTTGAACTGCAGTTCGACGTCGGGATGGCGCTGGTGGAAGCCTCCTATGCGCGGCAGCAGCCAGTGCATCATGATCGACGACGAGCACGACAGCGTCAGGGGCCCAGGACGCAACTGCTCGACGCTGGCCTGGATCAGGCGAAAGGCGGTGGCCAGCCCTTCGGCCAGGCGCAGCCCCTCGGGCGTGGGCCGCGTCGAGCCGCCCCCGCGCTCGAGCAGCACGAGGCCAAGCTGCTCTTCAAGGGAGCGGATGTGCCGGCTCACGGCACCGTGCGTGACGAAGAGCTCGTCGGCCGCCGCACTCATGCTCCCAAGCCGTGTCGTGGCTTCGAAGGCGCGCAGGGCGTTCAACGAGGGACGTGGCGTGCTGCGGGGATTGGGCACGGTGTGAGCTTTCGTCGCAGGCGACAGACATCATATCGCTTGGCTGCGTGCGGCACGCACTCTACGATTCCTCGCATGACTCTAGATCACGAGCGCGCTGCGTCGACCCCGGATGTGGGGGTAGCCATGCAGCCGGCCGAGCAGGCCGGCCGGCCCGCGCGCACCGAACTGCGTGCCACGTACCTGCTGGAGAGCTGCGAGCCCCTGGAGCGTGTGGCCGAGGTGATTGCTGGCGAGCAGTCCAGCGGCACCTTCCTGCGCCTGGCCGGCGAGACCGACGAGCTCAAGGAGCGCGCCCGCGCCCGTGTGGTCCGCATCGAGCACCTGCCCGGCGTGGAGCAGCCCTCGCTGCACAGTGCCTATGCGCACAGGCGCGGCCTGACCGGCCCGCTGCATCGAGGCCGTATCGAGCTGGCCTTTCCGGTGAGCAACATCGGCGCCAACCTGCCCACGCTGATGGCCACCGTGGCGGGCAACCTGTTCGAGCTGGGCGAGGTCACGGGGCTGCGCCTGCTGGACCTGGACTTGCCCGATGAGTACGCGGCCCGCTTTCCCGGGCCGCGCTTCGGCGTGCCCGGCACCCGCAAGCGCGCGGGCGTCCAGGGCCGGGCCCTGATCGGAAGCATCATCAAGCCCAGCATCGGCATGCTGCCCGAGCAGACGGCCGCCGTGGTGGACGAGCTGTGCTCGGCCGGCATCGACTTCATCAAGGACGACGAGTTGCACGCCGACCCCGATTACGCACCCTTCGAGGCGCGCGTGCGGGCGGTGATGCCGGTGCTGCACCGGCACGCCGAGCGGCTCGGTCGCATGCCGATGTACGCCGTCAACATCTCGGGCACGGTGGACGACATGCGCCGGCGCCACGACGCGGTGGTGGCCGCAGGCGGCAGCTGCGTCATGGTGTGCATCCATGGCGTGGGCCTGGCGGGTGTGGAACACCTGCGCAGCTACAGCGAGCTGCCCATCCACGCCCATCGCCACGGCTGGGGCGCGCTGTCGCGTCACCCCTGGCTGGGCTTCGAGTTCACCGCGATGCAGAAGGTCTGGCGCCTGGCTGGCGTCGACCAGCTGCACGTCAACGGGCTGCGCAGCAAGTTCTGGGAGCCCGACGAGTCCGTCACACGCTCGGCCCGTGCGTTGCTGGCGCCTTTCTCCGGGGTCCAGCCGGCGATGCCCGTCTTCACCTCGGGGCAGTGGGCCGGGCAGGCGCCGGACATGTACGCGGCGCTGGGGTGCTCGGACGTGCTGCACGTGGCCGGTGGCGGCATCATCGGGCATCCGATGGGCATTGGAGCCGGAGTGGCCAGCATGCGGGAAGCCTGGGAGGCGGCGCGCGAAGGGGTGGCGCTGGACGTCTACGCGAAGACGCGGCCAGCCTTGCGCGCGGCGCTCGACACCTTCGGGGAGCGCGGGTGAGCGGGTACGCGCCGGCCCCGCCCCGCCGCGCGCGGCTGGCCTTCTACGGTGACGACTTCACCGGGTCGACCGATGCGCTGGAGGCGCTGGCCGGTGCCGGATTGCGCTGCGCGCTCTTCCTGCAACCCCCGCAGCCTGGCAGGCTCGAGGCTTTCGGCGAGCTCGACGCGATCGGGCTGGCCGGGCACGGCCGGGCGATGACGCCGGCCGAGATGGACGAGGCGCTGCCGCCGCTGCTGCAGGCGCTGGGGCAGCTGGCCCCGATCGTGCACTACAAGGTCTGCTCCACCTTCGACAGCGCACCGCACGTGGGCAGCATCGGCCGGGTCATCGAGATCGCCCGCCGCACGCTGGGCCGCGGGGCCGTGCCGATCGTGGCCGGCAACCCGGCGCTCGGGCGCTATTGCCTCTTTGGCCACCTGTATGCGCGCTCGGGCACCGATGGGCGCGTCTACCGCATCGATCGGCACCCGATCATGCGCGTGCACCCGGTCACGCCGATGGACGAGTCGGACCTCGCGGTGCACATCGCGCGCCAGGCGCCACTGCGCTTTGCCGGCGTGACGCTGGCCGATCTGGACCGTGGCCCCGAATCGGCCGAGGCTGCGTGGCAGGCCGCTCGCGAGACGGGTGCCGACGCCGTGTTGATCGACGCCGCCAGCCCCGCGCACCTCACGGAGGTGGGGCGGCTGCTGGAGGCGCAGGCGCAGGCAGCCCCGCTCTTCGTCGTGGGCTCCTCCGGCTTGCAGTACGCGCTCACGCAGTGGTGGCGCGCGAGCGGGCAGGCTGGCGCAGCCGGTGGCACGGCGCTGGCGGAGGTCGAGCCGGTGGACCGCGTGCTGGCCGTCAGCGCGAGCGCCTCTGCCCTGACGGCGCTGCAGATCGACGCTGCCCTGGCAGCAGGCCTCGTGGAGGTGGCGGTGCAGGCGCACGAACTGCTCGACGAGGCAACCTGGCCGGCGGTGCGTGAGGCCCTCGTGGCGCGTGCCGTGGCCGTGCTCAGCGAGGGCCGCAGCCCGCTGCTGCACACCGCGCGTGGTCCCGACGATCCGCGCATCGGCCGCATGGTCGAGGCGCTCGTGGCGGCAGGCCGAACCCCCGAGGCGGCGCGCCTGGAAGGTGGGCGGCTGCTCGGGCAGCGGCTGGGCGAACTGACGCGTGCGGTCCTGCAGCGCACGCGGGTGCCGCGGCTGCTGCTTGCCGGGGGCGACACCTCCAGCCTCGTGATGCAGGCGCTGGGCCCGCAGGCCCTGACGGTGGCTGCCAGGCTGGCCCCGGGCGCGCCCCTGTGCCAGTTGCATGGGGGAGATCCCCTGGCGCATGGGATGCAGGCTGCGCTCAAGGGCGGTCAGATGGGCGGCCCCGACTTCTTCGTGCGGGCCTGGCGCGGCACGCCCTGAGCACCTGCCAGCCGTGCGCTTCACGATGGCCCCATCCGATCGGCCCGGCACACTCGAGCCGAATCCGACACCCTCCCTTCCGCACGTGCCGACGGCCGCGCGGGCTTCCTTCCAAGAGGTCACGACATGACGAAGAAGATCGCAATCCTGGGCGCAGGCGGCAAGATGGGCCTGCGCGTGTCTGCCAACCTGCTGAATGCCCCCTATGAGGTCGCGCATGTGGAGGTCAGCGAGGTGGGGCGCCAGCGGCTGGCGGGCATCGGTTGCACGGCGCGGCCAGCCGAGGAGGTTCTGCCAGAGGCCGACGTGGTGATCCTTGCCATCCCCGACAGCGCCATCGGGCGTGTGACGCATGACCTTGCTCCGCAGTTCAAGACCGGTGCGATGCTGGTGGCGCTCGATGCGGCGGCGCCCTTTGCGGGCGAGCTGCCCGAGCGTGCGGACCTCACCGTGTTCGTGGCCCATCCCTGCCATCCATCGGTCTTCAATGACGAGACCGATCCCGAGGCGCGGCGCGACTACTTCGGCGGCCTGAAGGCCGGGCAGGCGATCGTGTGCGCGCTCATGCGCGGGCCCGAGGCGCACTACGCGCTCGGCGCGGACATCGCCACACGCATGTACGCCCCGGTGCTGCGCACGCACCGCGTGACGGTGGAGCAGATGGCCATCCTCGAGCCAGCGCTCTCCGAGACCGTGACGGCCACCTGCCTGACCGTGATCCGGGAGGCCACCGACGAGGCGGTGCGCCGTGGCGTACCCGAGCAGGCGGCACGCGACTTCGTGCTCGGCCACATCAACGTGGAGCTGGCGATCCTGTTCGAGCAGCTGCCCGGGGTGCGCATGTCCGATGCCGCCAACCGCGCGGTGGAGCGAGCCAAGACCGAGATCTTCGCGCCGGACTGGAAGAAGGTCTTCGAGCCTGCCGCCATCGCCGAGAGCATCCGCGCCATCACGCGCGGGCACTGAACACGTTGCATCCGCCATCCACCCTGGAGTGCAAGAGATGAGCGCACCTGTCTGGCTCGAGGTGGCCCTCAACGGCCCCTGGTCGCGCACGCGCCAGCCCAACATCCCGGTGCTGGCCGACGAGATCGTGGAGGAGGCGCTGCGCTGCGCCGATGCGGGGGCCTCGATCCTGCACTTCCACGCCTACGACCCGGTCACGCTGAGGCAGCGCGACGACTACGACATCTACGCGCCCATCATCGAGCGCATCCGGTCGCAGCGCGACGTGATCTGCTACCCGACGCTGCCGTTTGCGGGCAGCATCGACGCGCCCGCGCCGCTCACCCCGGCGCAGCGCTTCGCGGCCGTGGAGAAGCTGCTGCATGCGGGCCTGATCGAGTGGGCAGTGGTGGACCCAGGCTCTGTCAACCTCACGCACCTGGGCGACATCGCCTCGGGACACGAGGGCTTCGTCTACGCGAACCCGGAGTCGCACATCCGCCATGGCCTGGCGCTTGCGCAGCGGCACGGCATCACGCCCTCCTATGCGATCTACGAACCGGGCTTCATCCGGCTCGGGGCGGCCTTGCACCGCGCCTACCCCGGCGCACCGATGCCCATCTACCGGTTGATGTTCTCCGACGGCCTGGCCTTCGGCTTCCCGCCCGACGTGTGGGCGCTGCAGGCCTACCGGCAGCTGTTGGCGCTGCAGGCCCCGGGTGCGGCGTGGATGGTCGCGGGGCTGGCCGTGCAGATCGAGCCGCTCATCGAGGCCGCGGTGGCCGCCGGCGGCCATGTGCGGGTCGGCCTGGAGGACGCGCCGATGGGCTGCGAGCTCGGCAACGAGGCTCTGGTGCAGCGCGCGCGGGCACGCATCGAGGCCGCCGGCCGGCCCCTGGCGAGCACGGCGCAGGTGCGCACCGCCTTGCGCTCGCTGCGCCCGTGAGGCCGCCGTCCAGCCTGGCGCTGCAGGCCTGCCTGGAAGTTGCTTGCTCGCCCACCCGGAGTTCGCCATGAACCGCCTCGTCGACTTCGCGATGCGCCTGCTCGAAGGGCTCATCGCACTCATGCTGGCCGTCATGGTGGTGCTGGTGTTCGGCAACGTCGTGCTGCGCTACGGCTTCGATTCGGGCATCACGGTCTCCGAGGAAGTCTCGCGCTGGCTCTTCGTGTGGCTCACTTTCATGGGTGCCCTCGTCGCACTGCGGCGCGAGGAGCACCTGGGCAGTGATTTCGTGGTCTCGCGCCTGGGGCCACGCGGCCGGCGGGCCTGCCGCGTGCTGGGTCAGCTGGCGATGCTCGGCGTCTGCGCCATCCTCCTGCATGGGGCGCTGGCCCAGGTACGCATCAACATCGACGTGAGCGCGCCTGTCACGGGCGCCTCGGTGGGCCTCGTCTACGCGGCCGGGGTGGTGTTTGCAGTTGGGGCCGCCGTGGTCCTCGTGGCCCAGCTCGTGCGCACGCTGCGCGACCCCGCCCAGGCCGAGGAGGGCGCGCCATGACACTGGTCATCTTCCTGGCCTCGCTGCTTGGCGCGATGGCGCTGGGCATGCCGATCGCCTTTGCGCTGCTCGTTTCCGGCGTGGCGCTGATGCTGCACCTGGACATGTTCGATACGCAGATCCTGGCGCAAAACGTGATCAACGGCGCCGACAGCTTCCCGCTGCTGGCCGTTCCCTTCTTCATGCTGGCCGGCGAGATCATGAACGCGGGCGGGCTGTCGCGGCGCATCGTGCAGCTCGCGATGACGCTCGTGGGGCACTACCGCGGAGGGCTGGGCTACGTGGCCATCCTCGCCGGCTGCATGCTCGCGGCGCTGTCGGGCTCGGCAGTGGCTGATACCGCGGCACTGGCGGCGCTGCTGCTGCCGATGATGGTCAAGGCCGGGCACGACCGGGCCCTGTCCGGGGGGCTGATCGCCTGTGCTGGCATCATCGCCCCGATCATCCCGCCCTCGATCGCCTTCGTGATCTTCGGGGTGGCGGCCAATGTCTCGATCGGCAAGCTCTTCCTGGCCGGCATCGTGCCCGGGTTGCTGATGGGTGTGGCCATTGCGCTGGCCTGGTGGTGGGTGGCGCGGCGCGAGGCGGTGCAGCCACCCCCGCGCGCGAGCCTGGCCGAGCGGATGCGCGCGCTGCGCGAGTCGTTCTGGGCGCTGCTGCTGCCCGTGCTGGTGGTAGTCGGGCTCAAGATGGGCGTGTTCACACCCACCGAGGCTGGGGTGGTAGCAGCGGTCTATGCGCTGCTGGTGGCCACCCTCGTCTACCGAGAGCTGTCCTGGCGCCGCCTGGTGAAGGTATTCGTCGATGCTGCGCTCACCACGGCCGTCATCATGTTCCTCGTGGCCGCCGCGATGGTCAGTGCCTGGCTGATCACGGTGGCCGACATTCCGCGCATGCTCGTCGGCGTGCTCGAGCCGCTGCTGGACAACCCGACGCTGCTGCTCCTGGGGATCATGCTGCTGGTCATCGTGGTGGGCACGGCGATGGACATGACCCCCACGATCCTGATCCTCACGCCCGTGCTCATGCCGCTGGTCAAGGCTGCGGGGATCGATCCCGTCTACTTCGGCGTACTCTTCGTCATGAACAATGCCATCGGGCTCGTCACGCCGCCCGTGGGCACGGTGCTCAACGTGGTGGCGGGCGTGGGGCGGATGAGGCTCGACGAGGTGACGCGCGGGGTGGTGCCCTTCATGTGCGCGCAGTTCGGCGTGCTGCTGCTGCTGGTGCTGTTCCCGTCGATCGTCATGGTGCCGCTGCGCTGGCTGCAGAGCTGAGCGCGAGCGCCGGCTCGCCGGCTCGTGGCCTCAGGCGGGCACGCCGCGTGCCTCCCGCTCCAGCCGCTTGAGCAGCCGCGCCAGCACCGCCCCCAGCCCGATGGCCGCCAGCACCAGGCCCACGGTGCCGGCAGCCCAGAAGCCTGGTGCGCCGCGCAGCCCAGCGGGTGTGCCGCCCGGCCAGAGGTCGAAGGCCAGCGCGTAGCCGCCGAGCAACCCCACGCCCCACATCGCCGTTGCGTTGACGACGAAGGTGATGGTGGCGATTCGCCAGGCCCGAAGCAGCACGCCGGCGTAGGTCTGCGAGGCGTCTGCCAGGTGGAACACGGCCACCCACGCCAGCAGCGGCACCGCGGCGGCGGCCACGAGCGGGTTGGAGGTGTACAGCCCCACCAGGGGCACGCGCAGCAGCGCCACCAGGATGCCGCCCGCGAGCGCAAGCGCCAGCGTGAGCACGGCGCCGTGCCGGGCCAGGCGCCAGGCGTCGCCGGAGTCGCGCGCGCCCAGGCGCTGCGCCACGAGCGTGCCCGTTGCGTTGGCCAGCGACATCGGCACCATGAAGAGCAGGATGACGAGGTTGACGGCGATCTGGTGCCCGGCTACGGCTTCGGTGCCCAGGCGGGCGATGAAGATCGTCATGAAGGTGAAGCCCGTGACCTCCACGAGCGTGGTGGCCCCCATCGGCAGCCCCAGGCGCAGGTGCGCGCCCAGTGCCTGCCTGTCTGGTGCATCCAGGCCGCGGCCGAAGATCTCGAACGGTGCGTAGAAGGCGTCACGGCGCAGCACGAGGCCCGCGCACAGAACCTGCGCCCACATCACGATCGCGGTGGCGATACCGCAGCCCACCACGCCCAGCTCCGGTACCCCGAGTGCGGGCACGCCGAAGACGAGTGCGGCCGACAGCGGCAGCTTCAGCGCCAGGCCCGTGAGCTGCAGCACCATCACCGCCTTGGGCCGCGAGACGGCCGTGTTGAAGCCGCGGTAGACGGTGAAGAGCAGCGAAGCAGGCAGCGAGAAGGCCAGCGCCAGCAGGTAGCCGCGCACCTTCTCTCCCACCGCTTCCGAGGCTTGCGAGAGCGTGAGGAAGATCTGCGGGAAGACCAGCAGCGAACTGCCCACGAGCGAAGTGGCCAGCGCCACCCAGACCGCCTGGTGGAGCTGCCGGCCGGCCTGCGCGGGCTGGCCGGCACCGTAGAGCTGCCCGGCGATCGGCCCGAGTGCCAGCACCACGCTCATGAAGCCGACGAAGACCGTGATGTAGGCAGCCGACCCGACCGCCAGCGCCGCCAGGTCGGCTGCCGAGTGCCGCGCGGCCAGTATGGTGTCGATGGTGCCGAAGGCGAGCACCGACACCTGGCCCACGAGCACGGGCCAGGCGAGCGAGCCGATGCGCCGGGCATCGGCCCGCCACGATCCCGCTGCGCTCACGCGGGCGACGCCGGTCTCTCGGGCGCGGCCGCCGCCACGGCTGCGCCCTCTACGGCGCGCTCGGCGTAGCGGTTGAAGCGCCAGGCGCGTGCCTCCAGCGTGATGCGTCGCCAGACTACGCGCTTCTGGGCCGGTGTGTAGGCCGTCCAGTCCTGCACCTCGTCGAAGCTGCGCCCGCAGCCCTTGCACTCGGCATCACCCTGGCTGGTGGAGCAGATCGCGATGCACGGCGCGTCGGCCGTGGTGGCATACCAGGCCAGCCAGGCCTGGGCGGCTGCCCTCGGCATGGTCGCCTCGTCGCACTCGGCCTCGCGGTGGTAGACCATCAGCGCGTACACCTCCGCCAGGGCGCGCACCTCCGCACAGGCGGTGATGCCGTCGGGAGAGGGGGAGCGCTCGCGCCACCAGTTGATGGCGGCCTCGATGTCGGTGATGTGGATGCCGGCCATGGTGCGGGGGGGCGGAGCATACCGTGCCCGTGGCCGTGGCCGTGGCCGGGTGGGGGCCCCGCGGTCACCCAGGCCCTGAGGTTCAGTGGCCCTCGCCCCGCCGGCGCCAGGCCCGCGCCAGCGGCGCGCTGGCCAGGCCCAGCACGATGGCCCACTCCAGCGACAGCGTGACGGTGGCCACGAAGGTCACGATCAGCGGGCCCCACTCGACCACCCCGCTGCGCAGCAGCCGGGCGATCTCGTGTCTGTCCACCAGCCCCCAGGCCACCGCCACCAGGAGCCCGGCGATCACCGCCAGCGGCAGGTGGCGCGACAGCGGGGCGACGAAGGCCAGCAGTGCCAGCAGGAAGAGGGCCGAGCACGCTGCCGCCAGCGGGGTGCGTGCCCCGGACTCGACATTCACACCGGAGCGGTTGAAGGAGCCGCTGCACGGGAACGCGGATGTGAAGGAGGCCGCGAAATTGGCCAGGCCCTGGCCGATGAACTCCTGGTTGCCGTCCAGGCGATCGCCGTTGCGGCGTGCCACCGAGCGCGCGATGGCCGAGGCTTCGGTCAGGGCCAGCAGCGTCATGACGAGCGTGGCGCCGAAGAGGGCGCGCACCGTGTCGACGCTCAGGTCGGGCAGGGAGAGGGTCGGCAGCGGGCTGGGCAACGCCCCGACCGTGCGCAGGGCGGCCCACTGCGGGGCGGCCAGCGGCAGGGCGGCTGCCACGAGCGAGCCAGCCACCACCGCCAGCAGCATGGACGGCACCCAGCGGTTCCAGCGCCGCGCGCCGATGGCGATCGCGCAGGTCAGCACGCTGACGAGGCAGGCGCCGGGTTGGAGTTGCCCCAGTTGCGCCCCGGCCGCCAGCAGGTTGGCCAGCACGCTGCCGCCGGGCAGCTCCAGGCCCAGCAGCACCCCGAGCTGGGCGTTGACGATCAGCACGGCCGCCCCTGCGGTGAAGCCCACCACGACCGCCTGCGGCACGTGATCCACCAGCCGGCCCACTCGTGCCAGGCCCAGCAGCACCTGCATCATGCCCACGAGGAAGGCCAGCGTCACCGCCAGCTCGGCGTAGCGCGCCGTGAAGGGGGTGGCCAGCGGCGCCAGGAGCGCCAGGGTGGACAGCGAGATCGCGTTGGCCGGGCCGGTGACCATGAGGCGGCTCGAGCCGAAGAGCGCGGCCACGATGCACGGCAGCATCGCCGCCCACAGCCCATGCTGAGGCGGCAGGCCCGCCAGCGTGGCGAAGGCCACCCCTTGCGGCAGCACCACGACGGCACCTGTCAGGCCCGCCAGCGCGTCGGCGCGCAGCGTGCCCGGGCGTCGCCAGTCTTCGCGCCAGCGCAGGAAGGGCCACCTCATGGCAGCTCCTCGCGGCGCGAGCGGGCGCATGGCTGCGGGTGGATCCGGGGCTTCAACGCCGGGACTCGCGCCTGGCCAGCCACAGCGTGGCCGCGCTGATGACCAGGCCGCCGGCCAGGGTGCTCGCGCTGGGCACCTCGGAGAACATGGCCCAGCCCAGGAGGCCCGCCCAGACCAGCTCCAGGAACTTCGGCGTCTGCGTGGCCGAGAGATCGGCCTCGCGGATGCCGCGCGTGAGGCAGTAGTGGCCCAGGCTGCCGAGCAGCCCGCACACGAGAAAGCCCAGCAGCTGCGACACGCTCACCGGCTGCCAGACGGACCAGGCCATGGGTGCGCTCATGAGCGTGATCGTCAGGCACTGCCACAGCACGATGGTGCCGGTGCTCTCGTAGCGGGTGAGCGCCTTGGTCACGAGGAAGGAGGCCGCGAACACCGGGGCGGAGGCGAGCATCACCAGGTGGTACAGCCCCGGGCCCTGTCCGCTCCAGTCCACGCGCGGGCCCACCACGACGAGCACGCCCGCAAAGCCGAGCACGGTGGCCAGCCAGCGCTCCCAGCGCATCGGCTCGCGAAAGAAGAGCCACGCGCCCACCATGATGAACAGCGGCGTCGTGAAGCCGATGGCCGTGGTGTCGGCCAGCGGGATGCGCGGCAGCGCCACGAACCACAGGCACAGCCCGGCGGTGTGCAGCGCGCCCCGCACGAACTGGCCGCCCATCGCCTGCGGCCGGTAGCGTGAGGGCCCGTGCCAGGCCACCAGCGGCAGCAAGACGAGCAGCCCGAACAGGTAGCGCAGGAACTGGGCCTGCAAGGCCGGCACCTGCAGCGTCAGTTCGCGCACCACGGCGTTGAGCGCGGTGAAGGCCAGACCCGCGGCGATGGTCCACAAGATGGCCTGCGCCACCGGCGAGAGGCCTGCCGTGCGCCGCTCCACGGCCTGCCGCGCGTGCTGCCAGGCGCGGCGGGTCAGGGAGGTGGGGACAGTCGACACGAAGGGTAGAGTATCCGTCCAGGTTCACGCATCCGTGGGTTTCCAGGAGGTTTTCAGCTTGGCCATGTCGCCCCCTCGTGCGGTCGGCCCCTGCCTGGTGGGGGTCGGCCACGCCTCGATCGACCACGTGTTCGAGGTGGACGCACTGCCCGATGCCCCGCTGAAGGTGCCGGCCCGGGCCTACCGGATGCAGGTGGGTGGCATGACGGCCAACGCAGCGGTGGCGGCGGCCCGGCTCGGGGCGCGCGTTCGCATCGTGGCTCCGATCGGCGACGACGGGTGGGAGGACGACTTTCGGGCGCACTTCGAGCGCGAGGGCGTGGATGCGCAGGGTCTGGTCGTCGTGTCCGGGGCGCAGTCTTCGGTGGCGGCGGTCGTGGTCGACGCCCAGGGGCAGCGCCTGATCATCGGCCACCGCGGTGATGCGGTGCTGCAGGCGCCGGCGCTGGCCGGCCAGGCGCTGCAGGGCGCAGACGTGCTGCTCACAGACCCTCGCTGCCCGGCCTGGAGCCGCAGCGCACTCGAGCAGGCGCGTGCGCGCGGCATCACGAGCGTGCTGGACGCCGACGTGGCGCCACCGGAAGACCTGCGCGCGCTCGTGGCACGGGCGGACTGGGCGGTCTTCTCCGAGCCGGGGCTGCACGCCTTCGCCGGCGCCGGCACGAGCCTGGAGGCCGGGCTGGCGGCCGCGCTCGTTGCGGGCGCGCGGCAGGCAGTGGTGACGCTGGGCGAGCGCGGGTTGCTGTGGCTGCCCGGCTCCGGTGCCCTGCAGCGCATGCCGGCCTTCGAGGTTGCCCCCGTGGTGGATACGACTTCGGCTGGCGACGTGTTCCACGCCGCGCTGGGGTACGCCCTTGGCAGCGGCCAGGCGCCTGTGCAGGCCCTGCAGTTCGCGGCGGCTGCCGCGGCGCTGAAGTGCACGCGCGCGGGCGGCGCGCTGGCCGCGCCGACGCTGCAGCAGGTGCAGGCCGCGCTGGGAAGGTCGTAGCGGGGCCGGCGACGCGCCGATTCGCCTCAGCCCGGATCTCCCACGCCCAGTCGCGCCCCGATCGCCTTGAACATCTCCAGCAGCGCCGGCTCCACCGGGATGCCGTCGCGCTCGCGCTGCGCGGCCACCTCGTACTCGGGGTCTCCGGGCATGCGCGGCGCGCCGGGCTCTGCGGCGAGTTCGCGTGCCATCGCCTCCACCTGCACGGCCAGTGCCGGGCCGCCGGCAAAGCGTGCGGGGTCGATGACGATGAAGAAGGAGCCGATGGCCTGCGGGCGCTCCACCTCGCCGAACATCGAGGTGAGATGCGTGCCGAAGGTGTTGCCCACCAG
>JBIIED010000047.1:0-15268 GCA_044237995.1 Rubrivivax sp.
CTGATCGTTGGTCAGCCAGAACTCGTCGGGCCACTGCACGTGGCCGTCGCGCTCGAAGCGCTCGGGATAGTTCACCCAGTGGTCGATGACGGCCACCGTGTGCAGGCCGCGCCGCGCAGCTTCGACGCGGGCGTCGTGCTCCAGCGTGCTGGCCCATCCGGTTCCGGACACCAGCACCGCGGCGCCTTCGAGGGCCTCCTGAAGGCTGGCGCACAGGCCGCGTGTGCCGAAGCGCCGACGCCACAGGACCTCCGCCGGGCCGGCCACCCAGGCCTGCAGGCGCAGCTGCGGCGGGTCGAGCCAGGGCAGGATCAGGTTGCAGGCGCCGGCATCGTGGCACGCGACGGCGATGGCGGCCGGCGCCTGAGGCAGGGTGGGCAGGGTGGGGAGGGCGTGGAGGGCGGGCATCGGCACGTCGTCCTTCAACCGACGAAGCGCGCGAGCAGGACGATGTCCTGCGGGACATCCTCGACGAGCTCCTGTGCCCGGCGCCTGCCTTCTTCGATGAAGCCCGCCTTGGCCGCCACGCGCAGCATGCCTACGTTGCAGGCCAGCGTGCCGCAGGTGAGCTTGCGCATGCCCGGCTGGCGCGCCAGCCAGTCGGCCAGCAGGCCGAAGGCCTCGGCTCCGAGCCCCTGGCCCCAGGTGCTGCGGTCTCCCATCAGGATGCCGATGTCGGCCGTGCCGTGGTGAACCTGGCAATAGGCGGTGAGCGTGCCGATCGGCTGGTCGTCGGCTGCTCGTCGCACGCTCAGGTACAGGTTGGGGCTATCGGTGAAGCTCTCCAGGTAGCGCAGGCAGCTGTCCAGCGTGTGCGTGACGAAGCGCTGGTTCGACAGCCGCACCACCTGCGGATCGCGCAGCCAGGCCAGGTGGGTGTCGTGGATGTCATCTCGGCGCATCGGGCGCAGCAGAACCCGCGGGCCGGTGATGCTCGGCGCGGTGCCAGGCATGCCCAGGGCCCGCTCAGGCAGCCTCGGGCACGGCGCAGCGCAGCCGGTCGATGTTCGCCCACACCTTGTGGAAGGCGCCGACGATCGCGGCCACGTCCTGCGGCGCATGCGCGAACTGGCCCATCGCCAGGCCGAGGAAGCTGCGCGCGTGCAGATCCTCGGCCACCGGGCACAGCCCGGGCCCGTAGGTGACATCGCTGTCGCCACCGGGTGCGCCCTTCCAGGGGAATCCCCCCGTGCCATAGGCCACGCGGTGGCGAAACAGCGGCAGCAGGTGCAGGTTCTGGTAGCTGCCCACGAGCCCCGGCACCCCCTCGGCGCGCAGCGCGTCGAGCAGCGCGGCGCGCGAGACGCCCAGGCGTGTGGTGTCGATCTGCAGGCCGTAGATGTAGTAGGCGTGGGTGTTGCCCGGCAGCACGGCCGGCGTGGCGAGCCCGGGCAGACCTGCGAGGCCGGCATCCAGAGCAGCCGCCGCGGCCTGGCGTTGTGCCACGCGGTGGGCCAGGCGCGGCAGTTGCACCGAGGCAATGGCCGCTTCCATCTCGCCCATGCGGAAATTGTGGCCCAGCAGGTTGGCCAGCTCCACCGGATCGTCGCTGCGCACCACCGCCTCGGCATGGTTGCGGATGAGCTGCAGGCGCCGCGCCAGGCGGTCATCGTCGGTCACGAGAACGCCGCCTTCGCCACAGTGCACGTGCTTGTGGTAGTTGAAGCTGTAGCCCCCGATGTCGGCCAGCGTGCCGGCTTGCGCGCCGTGGTGCAGGGCGCCGGGCGCCTGGGCGCAGTCGCTCAGGAGCTTGAGCCCGTGCCGGTTGCACAGTTCGCGCAGTGCGCGCATGTCCGCGCTCTGGCCGAAGATGTCCACCGCGATCACGGCCTTGGTGCGCGGCGTGATCAGCCGCTCGACGCTGCGCGGGTCGATGTTGTAGGTCTGGCGATCGATGTCGGCAAACACCGGGATGCCGGCCCAGTGCAGGATGGCGGTGGCCGTGGCGGCCATCGTCCAGGGCGTGGTGATCACTTCGTCGCCCGGCTCGATGCCGATGGCGCCGACCGCGCAGACCAGGCCGCTGGTCCAGGAGTTCACGGCCACGGCGTGTCGCACGCCGAAGTAGGCCTCGCACTGGCGCTCGAAGGCCCGCACGCGCGGGCCGCCCAGGAAGGCCTCTCCCGGCGCGCCGATGTAGCCCGACAGCACGCCATCGCGGATCACGGAGGTCACGGCTTGCACGTCCTGCTCGTCCATCGCCGCCGGTGGCGTCATCGCGCGGGTGATGGCCGGGCGGCCGCCCAGGATGGCAAGGGGGGTGTGAGGGTTCATCGTCAGGCTTCCAGGGAGGTCGGGAGGGCGGGGACGGCCCGGGCCTCGAGCCGGATCCGTTCACACAGGCGCTGCGCCTGGAGCGCGACGCTGCCGGTGCAGGCCAGCGGCACTCCGTGCTCGAGGTGGTCGTGCAGGTTGGACACTGCGCGTTGCATCGAATCGAGGTATTGGCCCGGCACCACGGTGCCGGCATCCAGCCCGCGGTAGCCGCTGAACACCGGGCTGTCCGTGACGCGCCGCACACGCCAGCGCAGGCCGCCGTCTTCCATCGTGATGACGGCGCGCGCGGTGACGAGCTGCAGCTCGAACAGCGCGTAGTCGCCCGCGTGGGCGGTGCACAGGTGCACGGGCACGCCGCCAGCGGCCTCCAGCACGGCCGGCACGCTCGGGTCTGCCGGGTTGTGGTCCGCGCTCGGCGAGCCCGCATGCAGCAGGCGCAGCGGGCCCAGCAGCAGGTGCAGCAGATCCACGAGGTGGCTGCCGTTGTTCAGCACGCCCTTGTTGTAGGTCCCGGTGGCCTGGCGCACGGCGCCCCAGGTGCCGGCTTGCAGTTCCAAGGCCAGCCGCTGCACGTCGGGTGCCCAGCGGCGCGAGTGGTTGACGGCCAGGGGCACGTCGGCGTCGCTGCAGTCCTGCACGATGGCCTGTGCCTCGTGCAGAGCAGGAGCCAGCGGCTTCTCGCAGAACACCAGACGCGGGGCCAGGTGCAGGGCGGCCCGCACCTGCTGCGCGTGGGCGCCGGTAGGCGAGCACACGCTGATGACGTCGAACGATCCCGGCAGGCAGGATGCCCGCACCTCTTCCAGGCTGGCGTATCCCTGCGGCACGCCCCAGCGCTGCATGAAGGCGTGTCGGCGTGTGGCGTCGGGTTCGACGCACGCTGCAACCTGGAACCCGCCGTGGCGCTCGTAGGCGCCGGCGTGCGTCAGGGCCGGCTCCGACCCCGCGCGCAGCGTGTCGAAGCCTCCGGCGATGTTGCCGCAACCGATGATCAGGACCTGCCGCATGCGTGCTGCCTCATTGCGCCTCATGCCGTGTCGTGCGGTGTCGCGCCTTGTCATGCCGCCTCGGCCACTTCGATGGCCGGCTCGGCGCGCAGCACCTGCGCACCGTACGGCTGCTCGAAGCTCGTGGCCGGCAGCAAGCCGCGCTGCACCGACTCCTCCACGAAGTCCAGCAGCATCGGATCGTTGTAGCGGCGCGCCACGAGCTGCAGCCCGAAGGGCAGGCCGACCGGTGATCGGAAGACCGGCGCGCTCAGGGCGGGCAGCTGCGTGAGCGTCCACATCAGCGCCGAGTCCGGGCGCTCCTCGACGTGGCGCGGCGGTGCCTCGCCGGCCGTCGAAAGCGTGACGAGCACGTCGAAGCGCTGCATGAAGGCGTCCATCGCGCGTGCCCGTGCCACCTGGCGCTCCAGTGCCTGCGCGTACTGCTCGGGCGAGACCAGGTTGCCCGCCTCGATCAGCTCACGCATGACGGGGCTCACGAGCTCGGCCTTGCTGAACTCTTCCTTGAAGTAGTACGCCAGTGCCCGGTTGTAGATGGTGGCGTGCAGCGCGTGGCAATCCTGCATGGCCTCGGGCAGCACGGCTTCCTGCAGTTCGTAGCGGCCGTCGGCCGCCATGCGATCGAGCCAGCTCGACAGGGCCTGCCGCGCATAGGCCGGCGCGTGTTGCCACACGTGGGGCCGCACCACACCCACGCGCCAGGGCCGATGGCGGGCAGGGTGCTGACGCGCGTCGTCGCTCAGGGCGCGCTCGGACAACGGGTAGTCGCGGCCGTGGACGCGCAGGGCCTCCAGCACAGGCCGCAGGTCGCAGGCGTGGCCGGCGAAGAAGCCCACCGTGTCCAGGCTGTCGGTGGTCTTGAGCATGCCCGTGCGCGGAATGAGGCCGAAGGAGGGCTTCATGCCCCAGACGCCGCAAAAGCTTGCGGGTCGGACGATGCTCCCGGCCGTCTGCGTGCCCAGTGCGGCCGGCACGACGCCGGCGGCCACCGCCACGGCCGAGCCGCTGCTGCTGGTGCCGGGGGTGCGATCGGGCGCCCACGGGTTGAGCGTCTTGCCCAGCGTGTGCACCGCGAACTCGGCCGTCACGGTCTTGCCGGGCACGAGCCCGCCCGCGCGCTTGAGGTGAAAGACCGCCCGCGCGTCGTTGCCGGGCCGAAAGCCCGCCCACAGCGGACTGCCCATCTGGGTGGGGAAGTCCGCGGTGTTGAAGATGTCCTTGACGCCCACGGGGATCGCCTCGAGCGGCCTCAGCGGCTCGCCGCCGGCCAGCCGCCTGGCCGTCTCGCGGGCAGCCTCGAGCAGCCGCTCGCCGTCGAAGCTCACCCAGGCCTGGCAGTCGTCCTCGGTGCGCGCCTGCGCGGCTGCGCAGCTGCGGGCGATGTCCTCGGGCGTGATGCGGTAGTGGCGCAGCTCGTGGTGCAGCTGCGAGATGCTCCAGCGCCTGAAGTCCACGGAGTCGTGCATCGGGCGCTCCTCAAGCCTTGTAGGTGCCGAACTTGCGCTGCAGCTGCTGCGGGTGGGGCAGCAGCTCCTCCTCGTTGCGCGCGGACTTCGGGTAGATCGGGATGACGGTGTTCTTCAGCTCGGGCCGGCGGTGCTTCTCCAGCGTCGCGAAGAACTCCTCCTCGGTCATGCCGGTGATCTTCAGGTAGTAGTCCAGGCCCTCGGGGCGCACGCCGTCGTTCTCGCGGATCAGCTCCCAGGCCTCGTCGCGGCTGAGCAGGCCGGCACGCACATCCACGCTGGCGTGGAAGGTGGCCCGGCCGTAGCCACGCTTGACGTAGCAGGCCAGATCGTGGACGCCCGGCATGATGCACTCGGCGCTCTTGTAGCGCTTGAAGCTGCCCTCCACCTGGGTCTCGCGCCAGCCGTAGTTGTCGCGCACGAACTCGGTCTGGCGCTCGTCGTCCCAGAAGATGTAGTCGCCCAGGTGCAGGCCGAACACGCCCACGCGCTCGCAGTCCTCGGCGCTCGGCACGTTGAAGGGGTAGAGGTCGCGCTCGCTCACGTCCTCGCGCACCATCTGGTCCGGGCGCAGCTTGGCGCTGACCTTGGTGAAGTACTCGCGGTCGAACTTGCGCACCGGGTTGAGGTAGCTCGCGCGCCCGGAGCTCTCGGCGATGCTCTCGCCCCAGATGAGCAGCGGGATGTTGAATCGCACGGCCGCCTGCAGCGGGAAGGCCCCCACGCCGGCGTGGCAGTGCCAGCAGGAGTCGCCGATACCGGCCAGCGAGTGCCGGGCCAGGCGGTTCACGAGCGAGCGGTTGGGCGTGAACATGACGTGGTCCACGTTGAACTGCTCGAGCGAGTTCTGCAGGTTGTACCAGCCCGTCTCGCTGAACCAGTTGTGGCTGAAGGTCACGGCCAGCGGCTTCATGCCGTAGACCTTGGTCAGCACGTGCAGCTGGAAGGTGCTGTCCTTGCCGCCGCTGATCGGGATGATGCAGTCGTAGTTGTTGCCCGCCTGCGCCTTGGCCTTGTCCAGGATGCCGCGCAGCACCTTCTCGCGCTCGGTCCAGTCGATGTGGATCTTCTGCTCGGCGCTCTGGCAGGCCTGGCACACGCCGAGCTCGTCGAACACCACCCCCTCCTGCGTCTGCGGGATGCAGCAGCGCACGCAGTAGCGCAGGTGCGCGAAGGGCTTGTCGGCCGGATCGCTGGCGGCGTCGGGCCTTTCCAGCAGATGGGTGAAGGCTCCCGGTCGGGCGAGGGTCTTCTGTGTCATGGGGCAGGGCTCCCGGATGAGATGCCCTGCAGACTACCGTCGCGTGCCTCGCCGAATCGGGTGAATTGAGGGGCCCGAGCGGCTCATTCCGCAGCCCGCTGCTGCTCGCCCAGTGCGAGCGCACGCGCATACAGTTCGGCGCGCATCCAGTCGGCTGGCGTGTCGATGTCGACGACGCGGTGGCCCTCGATCTCCCAGCCGTGCCCGTTGCTGTGCATGCGCAGGCCCTGCAGCCAGGCATCCGCGCGGCCCCAGTAGAACTGCCCGGCATCGAAGTAGCAGCGCGGCAGATCCTGCGTGCGCGAGAGCTCGTACTCAGGGTGCACGAACTGCATCGGCCCATCCGGCGGCATCGTCATCCCGCGCCAGGGCGAGCTGTGGAAGGCCACCACCGGGTAAACGTAGGCAGCCTGGCGCGAGGTGAAGAGTGCATGCGCGTCGCGCAGGTCCTGGGCCCGCAGCAGCGGCACGCAGGGGTAGATGCAGCACGCGGCATCCGGGCGCTGGCCGCGCTCGGCAAACCACTGCACGGCGTGCGCGATGACGGGCACCGTGACCGTCTGGTCATCGGCCAGCTCGGCTGGCCGGCGAAACGGCACGCTGGCCCCGTGGCGCTGGGCAACCTCCGCGATCTCGTCATCCTCCGTGCTGACCACGACCTGATCGAACAGGCCCGAGTCAAGGGCAGCGCCGATCGCGTAGGCGATCATCGGCCGGCCCGCGAAGGGCTTGACGTTCTTGCGCGGGATGCGCTTGCTGCCGCCTCGGGCGGGAATGACGGCGAGGTTGAATCCCATGTTCTTCAGGGGGTCTGGGTGTCAGGCGCGCACCGGGCGCGGGTCGCTGGCCAGCAGGCTGTAGAAGAGCGAGTCGTGCCACGCGCCCTCGGCCCAGTGGGTGCGGCGGTGGCGGCCATCGAGCGTGAAGCCCAGGCGGTCGAAGAAGGTGCGCTTGGAGGTGTCGAAGTCGTAGATCTCGCTCCACAGGCGATTCAGGCCGAGCTCGTCGAAGCCGTAGCCGAGCAGCGTCACGGCTGCGTCCGGCGCGAGGTGGTCGTCGATGTAGAGATCGTCCGCCCCGAGGTAGATCGAGAAGTCGGCGCTGCGGTTGACCCAGTCGATGTAGCACAGGCCGCACGCTCCGAGCAGGCGCCCGCTGGCGAGCTCCTGGATGGCGAACATGCGCGTGGCGGGGTCGCCATTGACCTTGGTGTCGAACCAGGCCTGCTGCTGGCTGCGGTTGAGCTCGCGGTACTCGCGGAAGTAGCGCCGGAACTCCGGCCGGTTGCGCCAGGCCAGCAGCGCGTCCAGGTCGTGAGCCTCGACGGCACGCAGGCCAGTGAGTTGCCCGGCCATCACGGCGTGAGCGCCTCCGCCTCCGGGGCCGTCACGGCCGCGCCTGCCGGGCGCGCCGGCTGGGCCTGCAGATGACTTTCCAGCACCGCATCGCCTGCCTGCAGCGGCTCGCGCAGGCAGCACCCCAGCGCAAGCGGCAACTGCCACGGGCGAAGCGCGCCGGGCGGGGCCGGCCGCAGCACCTCCAGGTCGGACTGCGTGAGCCGGTGGCCGGCGGGCAGGGCGCGCACGATGCGCACGCAGCGCTGCTGGAGCACGGCCGTCTGCGCCTCGTTGTCCTCCACCCGCTTGACGCCGTCGCCCAGCGCGGCCTCGAGCTCGCGGCTGCGCTCCACCATTTCCTTCCATGTGCGGGGATTCATGGCGAAGGCGTGGTCCGGACCGTCACGCGAGTTGTCATCGGTGAAGTGCTTCTCGATGGCGCGCGCGCCCATCGCGATTGCACCGAGCACTGCGGAGTGCCCCGGGGAGTGATCCGACAGGCCCAGCAGCACGCCGGGATAGCGCCGCGCATAGGTGTGCAGCACGCGCAGGTTGATGAAGCGGAAGTTCTCCAGCGATCCGGTGTAGTTCGTGTTGCACTGCATCAGCACGAGCCTTGGATGCACCGCGAGCACGGCCGCCACGGCGCGGTCGACATCGGCCAGGTTGCTGGCACCGGTGGCCAGCAGCACGGGCTTGCCCGTGCGGGCCACGCGGGCGATGAAGCTGGGCCAGGTGATGTCGCCCGAGCCGATCTTCCAGGCCGGCACGAGGGCGTCGACGCTGTCCACCGCCTCGTCGTCGTACGGGGTGGTCATGAAGTCGATCCCGGCCTGGCGTGCGGTGGCCGCCAGGGTGGTGTTCCATTCCCGGTTGAGTTCGTACTGGCGGTACACGTCGAAGACCGGCCGGCTCCAGCGCGCCTGGTGGCCTTGCTGCGCTCCCAGCGCACGGAAGCCGCGGTCCGAGACGATCTTCTCGGCCTTGAAGTGCTGGAACTTTGCGCAGTCCGCACCGGCTTCGCGGGCGAGCCAGATGAGGTCCTGGGCCCGCTGCAGGCTGCCGTCGTGGTTGGCCGCGATGTCGGCGATGAAGTAGCTCGGAGCGTCCGCGGCGAGGCGGCGCCCGCCGATGAGGATGCTGGAATCAGCTTGCATGGCAGTTCTCCAGGAGGGAGCGCGCCAGCCGGTCGACGACGCGTTCGGTGTCGGGCAGGCGGCGTCCCATCAGCGCCTCGGCACGCGAGACGTCCAGCCCGAGCGCATTGGCGCGCCGGGGCCCGTTGAGGTTTCGCACGGAGGCCGGCTCGGCCAGCCGTGCGTCCAGACCCGTGGCGCGGGCCAGTGCGACGATGAAGTCGCGCTTGCTGCAGGCACCGCGCGTGGCCACGTTGAGCCGCCCCGTGGCACCGCGGTCGCTGAGTTCGAACAGCGTGGCGGCCAGGGTGTCGGCGTCGATGCTGGAGGTCCACATGTCGACGAAGGCACCGAAGGGTCTGCCGCTGCGCAGAGCGCCGAAGGCCCACTCGGCGAAGGTGGGGCGGTCCTTCCAGGCCCGAACACCGACGATGTTCGTGCGCACGACGAGCGAGCCCGGGCAGTTCGCCACCAGCGCCTCGGCGCAGAACTTCTGACGCGCGTAGTCGTTGACGAGCGTCACCGCGTCGTCCTCGCTGTGCAGCGTGTTGGCGTTGCCGCAGTAGTAGTGATCGGTGGAGACATGCACGAGGCGCGCGCCGCGCGGCGCGCACCAGGATGCGAGCACTCCCGGCAGCGCCGTGTTCACGCGCCAGGCCAGGCCTGCGGCCGACTCGCAGGCGGCCAGGTCGGTCTGCGCGGCGGCGTTGATGATGAGGCCCGGGTCGTGCTGCTCCAGCAGGGCCTGCACGGCCGCCGGATTTGCCAGGTCCGATGCGATGCCTTCGGGACCCGCGTGACGGGCGACGCCCTGCACGTGGCGGCCCTCGGCACGGGCCTGGCGCAGCAGCGCCTGCCCGAGCAGGCCTGTCGATCCCAGTACCAGGACGCGGGAGGACATGGGGCGGCGGCGGTGTGCCGTGAACCTAGTGCCGGGCCACCTGGGGATGCTCGACGTGCTGCTCGATCATGGCGCGCAGCTGCGGCACGCTGAGGAAGGCCTCATTGCTGCCGCTGTCGTAGCAGAAGCCCGACTCGACGCGCTGGGCTCCCATGCGGGCGCAGTAGTCGTCGATCGAGAACTCGGAGCCGGAGGGCAGGATCGCGTAATAGTCGCCCAGGTCGACCGTGTTGGGGCTGTCGCTGGCCGTGATCATTTCCTCGTGGATCTTCTCGCCCGGGCGTACGCCCACCACGCGCTGGCGGGCCTGCGGTGCCACCGCCTCGGCAACATCGGTGATGCGGTAGCTCGGCAGCTTGGGCACGAGGATCTCGCCGCCCCAGGCATTGGAGATCGCCCACAGCACCATGTCCACCCCCTGCTGCAGGGAGATGCTGAAGCGGGTCATGGCTGGATCGGTGATGGGCAGCTCGCCGCACTCGCGGCGGTCCAGGAAGAAGGGAATGACCGAGCCGCGGCTGCCCAGGACGTTTCCGTAGCGCACCACCGAGAAGCGCAGATCGCGCGAGCCGCGTACGTTGTTGGCCGCGACGAAGAGCTTGTCGCTGCACAGCTTGGTGGCGCCGTACAGGTTGATCGGCGCGGCGGCCTTGTCGGTGGAAAGGGCCACCACGCGGCGGACTTGTGTGTCGAGGCAGGCTTCGATGACGTTCTGGGCTCCCAGGACGTTGGTCTTGATGCACTCGAAGGGGTTGTACTCGGAGGCCGGAACCTGCTTCATCGCGGCAGCGTGGATGACGATGTCGATGCCCTCCATGGCGCGCCGCAGGCGATCCGCGTCGCGCACGTCGCCGATGAAGAAGCGCATCTGGGGATAGCGGCTCGCCGGGAACTGCTGCGACATCTCGAACTGCTTGAATTCGTCGCGCGAGAACACCACCAGGCGTCGCACGTCGGGGTGGCGCTGCAGGATGGTCTGTACCAGGGCGCGCCCGAACGAGCCGGTGCCGCCGGTGATGAGGATGGACTGGTCACGCAACATGGTGTGATTCGGTTGGGGCCGCGATGGTCCGCAGTTTGCGGAACTTGAGGGCAGGCCTTCGGCGGAAATCACAGCCAAATCACGGCCAATTGCGTCCCCATTCCGATCGCGCCCCCATTCAGCGGCAGCGGCCGGCCCGGGCGCTCATCCCGTCAGCGAAGCCTGCTCCAGGCCATGCTGCAGCCGCAGCATCCTCGCCTCAGCCGCTCTGCCCGTTGCCTCGCACACCAAGGCCAGGTTGAACGCCGCCAGCGCCCCCCCGCGCCCGAGCACGGCCCCGGGGATGTCCGGCCGCTCGCCGATGGCCAGGCAGCGCCTCCAGCAAGCCTCGGCAGATTCGAGCAGCAGCTGTGCCCGCTCGGGCGCACGGCCCGTCCAGTCCAGGAAGAGCCCGCCGCACGCAAAGTGAAAGTCGGGTGATCCGCCGCACGCAGCCTCCTCGGCCAGCGCCACCTCCAGCCCCTGCTCGTGCCGGCCCATGCGCGTGAGCCCGTGCAGGCGGCGCACGACGAGGTCGGTGAGCCAGGGCTCCTGGCCCGTCATGCGTGATCGCGCTTGCGCGAAGGCCTCCTCGGCCGGGGCGTGCTCGTCGTAGACGGAAGCATCCTTGCCAAGCTGGTACCAGAGGTAGGGGTCTTCAGGCGACACGGCCACGGCCTCGCGCAGCAGCCGGCGGTTGCGCCCGTGCTTGGCCACCAGGGCGGCGGGGAGGTAGCCGTCGTGCTCGACGTGCAGCGGCGTGGCGCGGCCGGGCAGGGCGTGCACGGGCTGCTCGTGCACCGTGCCTTCGTAGCGCACGGTGCCGGGCAGCAGCCGGGTGAGGCGCTCCACCGTGCGCACGCTGCCGCCCGGCCCGGAGTGGTTCTCCAGGCGTACCGTACCCACGAAGTCGGGCCTCAGGCCCTTGAGTTCCTTCAGGAAGAGCCCGCCCTCGACGAGCCACTCGTCGGCGTCGAGCACGAGGTGCCAGTCGGCGCCGGCCAGCTCGAGCGCGGCGTTGCGCGCTGCGGCGAAGTCATCGGCCCATGTGTAGTGCTCCACGCGTGCCCCGGCCTCTCGGGCCAGGCGCGCGGTGTCGTCGGTGGAGCCGGTGTCGAGCACCACCATCTCGTCGACCCAGGGCGCCACGCTGCGCAGCAACCGCTCGATGCGGCCGGCTTCGTTGCGTGCGATCACGACGAGCGCCACGCGGTTCATCGGAGGTGACACCGGGCCATCATGCACGGGATAGTAGGCGCGCCCCGTCCCTTGTGAAGCACGGAATTGAGGCTGCCTTTGGCGCCGGGCGTGAGAGGCAGGGCGGGGGAGCATCGCCACCGCGCCCGACGCCCATGTAGGAATTTGTCTGACAGGCCCTATGGAGCCGCGCCGACTCAAGTTGAGGATGCTCACGGCTGTCTATGGGAAAGGTCGCTGGATAGAGTTCTTTCCACGCCGAGACGAACGGCAAACAGCAGCCAGATCGAGAGATCGATCGCCGGAACAGACGGAGAAACGTGATGACGAACGAACAGATGCTCGACGAGATCAGGGAAGCCAACCTGTCCTACCTGATGCTCGCACAGACCCTCATCCGCCAGGACCGCGAGCAGGCGCTCTTCCGGCTCGGCATCAGCGAGGAGACGGCCACGCTGCTGGCCACGCTCACACCCGCACAGGTGATGAAGATCGCCGGCGGCAACCAGCTGCTGTGCCGCTTCCGCATGGAAGACGACATCGTCTGGGGCCTGCTGACCAACCATGGCAAGTCGGCCTCCGCCAGCGACAGCGTCAAGCGCCTGCACGCCAGCATCCTGATGGCCGGCCGCCACCAGGAAGCCGCCTGAGCCGCCTTCACTTCCTTCCTACCGGACGAACGACCATGCCCCGCACCAAGAGCATCCTCGACGAAGCCCGCCAGATCGAACGCGCGGTCGAACTCATCCACCTTGGCGCACGGCTCCAGGTTCTCGAGAGCGAGACCGACCTGAGCTACGAGCGGCTGCTGCGCCTGTACAAGGAAGTGGCGGGCAAGAGCCCGAGCAAGGGGCAGCTGCCGTTTTCCACCGACTGGTTCATGACCTGGCAGCCCAACATCCACGCGAGCCTGTTCCTGAACATCCACGAGTACCTGAACAAGGCTGCGGCGCTCGAGGAGATCGACGCCGTCATCAAGGCCTACAAGCTCTACCTCGAGGAGGTGAAGGTGCAGGGCCTGGAGCCGATGCTCTCGCTTACCCGCGCCTGGCGCCTGGTGAAGTTCGCCGACAACGGCATGCTCACGATGACGAAGTGCTCCTGCTGCGGCGGCCACTTCGTGACCCACCCGCACGAGATCGCCCGGCACTACGTATGCGGCCTGTGCAACCCGCCCGCGCGCGCCGGCAAGGGCCGCACGGAGGGCGCGCTGCAGATGGGCGGCCACCGCGCCGAGCCGCAGGACGCCTAAAAGCGCACCAATCTGGTGCGGACGACGATCTTCGAGATCCGTCGCCCTCAAGTTCCGATCCGATCCGCCGATTCTGCTTGGACACGGAGCCCATCCAACCGGGCTCCCGATGACCATGGTCGCATGACGACCCGGAGAATCGAGCGGTGAAGAAACTGGTGCCCTTCGATCGCGACCGCCTGGCGCTGAACCAGGCGCTCCCGTTCGGCCTGTACGCGCCCGAAGGTCGGCTGCTGCTGTCGGCCGGGCAGTCCATCAGCAGTCCGGATCGCCTGCAGGAGCTGCTGGCCAACGAGGTGTGTGCCGACGCCCAGGAGGTGGCCGATTGGGAGCGGCGCATGGGTGCCGCCGTGGACGAGGCGCTGCGCACCAACGGCACGCTTGGGGCGGTAGCCAAGGCACAGCCCAAGCAGGCGGCGCAGGCGGCGCTGGATCCGCGTGCGGCGACTGCGCTGCCCGACCAGTGGGAAGAGCTGGTGTCGGCCCTGGACGGTGCGCTGCGCGACGTGCAGCCCGGCGAGCCGTGGCTGGCGCAGGCCCAGGCCGTTCAGGCCCGTGCACGCCAGCTCGGCCAACGCCGGGCCGACGCGTGCCTCTACTACCTCATCTACACCTGTGGCGACACGGTGACGAGCTATTCGAGCCGCCATGCGCTGCTGACCATGCTCGTCATGGAGCGAGCCGGCGAGCTGCTGGGCTGGAGCCCCGAGCAGTGCGAAGCCGCGGGCAGCGCGGCGCTGACCATGAATGTGTCGATGTCGCGGCTGCAGGACCTGCTGGCCGAGGCGGACCTGTCTCCCACGGAGCAGATGCGCGAGCAGATCGATGCCCACCCGGAGCGCTCGGCCGAGCTGCTGCAGCAGGCCGGAGTGACGGACGCCCTGTGGCTCGAGGCAGTGCGCCACCACCACGCGCCCGAGCAGCCCGGGGAGGTGATATCCGAGCTTTCGCTGGAGATGCAGGTTGCAAGGCTGCTGCGCCGCGTGGATATCTTCACCGCCAAGATGAGCCGCCGGCGCGTGCGCCCGCCCATGTCGCCGGTGCGAGCGGCCAAGGAGGCCTGCATCGGCGACGACGGGCGCCCCGACCTCTTCGGGCAGGCCCTGATCAAGGCTCTGGGCCTGTACCCGCCCGGCAGCTTCGTGGAGTTGACCTCGGGCGAGCTCGGGGTGGTGGTCTCGCGCGGCAAGCGCGCGAACCTGCCCCTGGTGGCCAGCCTCGTCACCTCCACCGGCGCCCCGCTGGGCGAGCCGATCCTGCGCGACACCGCGCTGCCGCGCTTTACCGTGAAGACCTCGGTCAACCGCACGCGGATCAAGGTCCGCCCGTCGCACACGCGGCTGATCGCGCTCATCTGAGCGTGCTCGCGTCGCGGCGGCCTCAATGAAGGCGCCGCGGCGCCGATAAACCAGACGTTCGGCGCCGCAGCGTGCCGGGGTGCATAGGGACAGAAAGCACGTCATGTTCGTCATCATCGGCTGGGCCGTTGCCCTGGGATGCGTGTTCGGGGTGTTCGTCGCCCACGGCGGCAACATCGGCGTCGTTCTCAAGGCGCTGCCCTTCGAGATGACGACCATCTTCGGCGCAGCCATTGGCGCGTTCCTGGTGAACAACCAGATGGGCGTGATCAAGTCCACCTTGGCGGGCGTGGGGCAGTGCTTCAAGGGCAGCAAGCTCACCAAGGCGCACTACATGGAGCTGCTCTCGCTGCTCTACGACATCCTGCAAAAGGCCCGCAAGGAGGGCCTGATGGCCATCGAGTCGGATGTCGAGGAGCCGGAGAAGTCGGCCGTCTTCAAGCGCTATCCCGGCATCCTGGGTGACCACCACCTGATGGAGTTCATCACCGACTACATGCGGATGATGGTCTCGGGCAACCTCAACGCCCACGAGATCGAGTCGCTGATGGACAGCGAGATCGACACCCACCACCACGAGGCGCACGCGCCGGTGGCTGCGCTGCAGCGAATGGCCGGGGGGCTGCCTGCCTTCGGCATCGTGGCGGCGGTGCTGGGCGTGGTCAACACGATGGGGTCGGTCGGACAGCCTCCGGCGGTGCTGGGCGGGATGATCGGCGCGGCGCTGGTGGGAACCTTCCTCGGGATCTTTCTGGCCTACGGCTTCGTCGAACCGCTGGCGGGCCTGCTCGACCAGAAGGTGGACGAGGCAGGCAAGTCCTACCAGTGCATCAAGGTGACGCTGCTGGCGAGCATGCAGGGCTACTCGCCCGCGGTGGCCATCGAGTTCGGACGCAAGGTGCTGTACGCCAACGACCGGCCCTCGTTCCAGGAGCTCGAGAAGCAGGTCAAGGGAAAGAAGTAGCCATGGCCAAGGACGGCAGCAAGCTCCAGCCGATCATCGTCAAGCGGATCAAGAAGGGCGGGCACGGCCACCACGGCGGCGCCTGGAAGAT
>JBIIED010000279.1:0-4425 GCA_044237995.1 Rubrivivax sp.
CTCGGGGGTGCGGGCAAGGGTCCAGAGCTCCACGCTGCCTGCGCCTGCCCGAAGCAGTGTGCCGCAGGCCTCGCGCGCGGTGGCGCCGGTGGTGAGCACGTCGTCGACCAGCGCCACGTGGCGGCCGGCCAGTTCGGCGCGGCGGGTGGGGTCGACCATGAAGGCGCCGGCCAGGCTGCGCGCGCGGGCCTCGCGCGTCTGGCCCGGCAGGGGCTCGGTGTGCAGCGGGCGCTGCAGCAACGTGGCATCGGCCCGAAGGCCCTGCACGCGGGCCACGCGGCGCGCGAGCTCCCAGGCCTGGTTGTAGCCGCGCGCCGCCAGGCGCGCGGGCGCCAGCGGCACCGGCAGCACCAGATCGGCCGGGGGCCAGCCCGGCGTGCGTCGGCAGGCGTTGGCCACGGCCTGCCCGAGCAGCCGAGACAGCGTCGTGGCGAGTTCCGGCCGGTTGCGAAACTTCAAGCCCGCCACGAGGGAATCCCAGGGAAATCCGTAGTCGACCGCGCTCACGGCGCGGCGCCAGGGCGGGGGCAAGGCCCGGCAAGCCGCACATTCCAGGCTGGCTGCCTCCCCGCAGACCGTCGCGGGCAGTGCGATGGCGCAGCGCAGGCAGCGTTGCAGCGGCGGCGCAAAGCGCGCCAGGCACGGGTCGCACAGGGCCGCTGCGGTCCACTGGCGGCAGACCTCGCAGGGGCTGGGCAGGGCGGGCGCGAGCCGCGGCATGGGGTCAATATACTGGGCCGAGATCGACCCTTACGTGCGCGATGCTGCGCTCGCCCGCCGTGGCCGACCCGACTCCCCCCCGACCCGACCCGTCCTCACTGCCTGTTGCGCCGGTTGCGCCGGTTGCGCCGGTTGCGCCGGCTGCGCCCGTGCCCGTGCCCGTGCCCGTGCCCGTGCCCGTGCCCGCCGCCGCCGCTGCCGTAGCGCCGGCCGGCACGGCCCGCCCCGTCGATCTGCAGGCCCTGGCCCGGGTGCGTGCTCGCCTGGCGGGTGCCGTGCAGCCCCCTTGGCTGCACGCCGAGGCTGCGCGCCGCATGGCCGAGCGGCTCCCGCTGATCCGGCGCACGCCGGCCACCATCGTCGAGTGGGGCCCGCGGCTGGGCGGCGGCAGCGCCGAGCTGCGTGCCGCCTACCCCGCGGCGCGCCGCGTGGCGGTGGAGTGGGAGGAGGTGATGCACGGGCCGCGCGCCGCCGCAGCCGCGCCACGCCGAGGCTGGAGGGGCTGGTTCGGCGCGCGGGAGGAGCCCCCGCTGCTGCCCGCGCAGGTGAGTGCCGGAGGCGCCGAGCTGGTGTGGAGCAGCATGGGCCTGCACGGCGCGGCTGACCCCGTGGCGCTGCTGCAGGCCTGGCACCGCGCGCTCGCGCCGGAGGGCTTCCTGATGTTCTGCACCCTCGGTCCGGGGTCGCTGCCGGAGCTGCGGGCGCTGTACCGCGAGGCCGGATGGGGGCCGGACGCCGCCCCGCTGGTGGACATGCACGACCTGGGCGACATGATGGTGGGGGTCGGCCTGGCCGATCCGGTGATGGACCAGGAGCTGCTCACGCTCACCTGGCCCGATGCGCGGGCTGCGCTCCAGGAGCTGCGCGGGCTGGGCGGCAATGTCGACCGGCTGCGTCACCCGGGGTTGCGCACGCCACGCTGGCGCGAGAGGTTGTGCCAGGCGCTGCAGGCACAGGCCCGCACCCGCGCCGACGCGCGCGTGGCGCTGACCTTCGAGCTCGTCTACGGCCACGCCTTCAAGGCCGAGCCTGCCTTGAAGGTGGCCGAGCGCACCGCCTTCAGCGCCGAGCAGCTGCAGCGCATGGCGCGCACCGGGCGGCGCGGCGCGCCACCCTCTTCCGTCTAAGGGTGGCCGGCTCGTCCGGTAGAATTCGGGTTGGCCCGTAGGAGGCCGCTTGCCCGGATGGAGACGGGCTGGCGTGCCTGAGTTGCGGGTTCGAACCGAGCGACCGACCAAGATGTCCGCCACCCTTGCCCCCGCACCCTGGCCAGCCGCCGTCTCAGGCGCGCTGCGCATGGGTCACGACGCCACCGGCCCAGAGGGCCCGGCCGTGCAGTGGGTGCTGCGCCGTAACTGCTCGGTCACGCCGCGCCAGCTTGGCGCTTTCTACCTCTCGCTGTGCGTGCTCTCGGGCGTGATCGCCCTCGGATTCGCCTGGCATGGCGCGGCCGTCGTGCTGGCCTTCGCCGGCATCGAGCTTCTGGCCGTCGGTGTGGCGCTGCTCGTGTACGCCCGCCACGCGCGCGACGGCGACACGCTCACGCTGTCGGGCCAGTGGCTGGCCATCGAGCAGGCCTGTGGTGCGCGAACGGCACAGACTCGCTTTCGCACCCCCTGGGTCTCCGTCGAGCCCAGCGCCGCTGAAGGCTCCCTGATCGAGATCCGCGGCGAAGGCCGGCGCGTGTGCGTCGGCCGCTTCGTCCGCCCCGAGCGCCGCGCCGCGCTGGCGCAAGAGATCCGGCAGGCGCTGCGCGAAGCGCGGCTGGCCACACCCGCACCCGCACCCGAAGCATCCACACGTTGACAAGCACGACGATGAAGACGAAGACCCGCCCCTGGCAGAACCCCCTGCAGATGTGCGCACGAGCCGGCCTGGCCCTGGGCTCCCTCGTCACCTCGGCCGCCGTCATGGCTCAGGTCAAGGACCTGCCCGGCGGCCCGGCCGTGAACCAGCTCGATCTGCACCCGGCTGCCAGCAAGATTGCCGAGTCGCAGCACTTCCTGCACGTCGTGATGATGGTCATCTGCGTGGCGATCTTCCTCGGCGTGTTCGGGGTGATGTTCTATTCGATCCTCAAGCACCGCAAGTCGGTGGGCCACAAGGCGGCCAACTTCCACGAGAGCACGGCAGTGGAGATCGCCTGGACGGTGGTGCCCTTCCTCATCGTGATCGCGATGGGCGCGATGGCCACCCGCACCGTCGTGGCGATGAAGGACACCTCCAACGCCGACCTCACCATCAAGGCCACCGGCTACCAGTGGAAGTGGGGCTACGACTACCTCAAGGGCGAGGGTGAGGGCATCGGCTTCCTCTCCACGCTCGATCCCTCGCACCGCGCGATGGCCGACTCGGGCAAGCCCCCGCCCATCGACAACTACCTGCTCAAGGTCGACAACCCGCTCGTGGTGCCGGTGGGCGTGAAGGTGCGGATCATCACCACTGCCAACGACGTCATTCACGCCTGGATGGTGCCGTCGCTGGGGGTCAAGCAGGACGCCATCCCGGGCTTCGTGCGCGACACCTGGTTCAAGGCCGAGAAGACCGGTGACTTCTACGGCCAGTGCGCCGAGCTGTGCGGCAAGGAGCACGCCTTCATGCCGATCCACGTGCGCGTGCTGAGCAAGGCCGATTACAGCAAGTGGGTAGAGGGCAAGAAGAAGGAGATGGCTGCCGCCGCCGACGACCCGAACAAGGTCTGGCCGCTGGCCGAACTCGTGGCCCGCGGCGAGAAGGTCTATGCCGCCAACTGCGTCGCCTGCCACCAGGCTGCCGGCAAGGCCGTGGGCCCGATCAAGGCGCTCGACGGCTCGGCCATCGTGCTCGATGCCGACAAGAGCAAGCAGATCGCGATCCTGCTCAACGGCGCGGCCAACGGAGCCATGCCGGCCTGGAAGCAGCTGTCGGACACCGAGATTGCTGCCGTCATCACCTACACCAAGAACAACTGGGGCAACAAGACGGGCCAGCTCGTGCAGCCGGCCGACATCGTCGCAGCCCGCAAGTAACCCGATCACTGCATCCGCCTCGAGGAACCCCCCATGAGCGCCGTTCTCGACCATCCCTCCCACTCGCACGGTCACGATGACCACGCCCACGGCCACCCGCACGGCTGGCGTCGGTGGGTCTTCGCCACCAACCACAAGGACATCGGGACGCTGTACCTGCTGTTCTCGTTTGCGATGCTGATGTTCGGCGGCGTGCTGGCACTCGGTATCCGCGCCGAGCTGTTCCAGCCGGGCCTGCAGTTCGTGAACCCGCAGCTGTTCAACCAGCTCACCACGATGCACGGGCTGATCATGGTGTTCGGCGCGATCATGCCGGCCTTCGTCGGGTTCGCGAACTGGATGATCCCGCTTCAGGTGGGCGCGGCCGACATGGCCTTCGCGCGCATGAACAACCTGAGCTTCTGGCTGCTGATCCCGGCAGCCCTGATGCTCGCGGGCTCGTTCTTCATGCCGGGCGGCGCACCTGCGGCCGGCTGGACGCTCTACGCGCCGCTGACGCTGCAGATGGGCCCCTCGATGGACGCCGCGATCTTCGCGATGCACATCATGGGCGCGAGCTCGATCATGGGCTCGATCAACATCATCGTCACGATCCTGAACATGCGCGCGCCGGGCATGACGCTGATGAAGATGCCCCTGTTCTGCTGGACGTGGCTCATCACCGCCTACCTGCTCATCGCCGTGATGCCGGTGCTGG
>JBIIED010000280.1:0-4407 GCA_044237995.1 Rubrivivax sp.
CCATCCGCGCCGGAGGCGACCCCGTGGACGTTCACGAGAAGGTCAACTACGACAACATGCTCAAGGCCGATCAACCGTTGTGAAGCGCGCCGTGCAGCTTCGCCGCGCCTCCCTCTTCGTGGGCGCCCTGGCGCTCGAGGGCCTGGGCGCCACGCTGGCCAGCGGCGCCGATCTGGCGTGCATCGACCTGGAAGATGCCGTGCCTCCCGGGCGCAAGGGCGAGGGGCGCGCGGCCGCACTGTGCGCGGCGGCCGACTGCACGGTGCCACCAGGCGTGCAGCTCGTGGCGCGCATCAACGCCCTGGCAGACCCCGACGGCCCGGAAGACCTGCACGTGCTCATGGCCGAGGCGCCCGCCGTGGGCGGCATCATTTTGCCCAAGGTGGACGACCCCGAGGAGGTGCGCGCGGCCGGAGACATCATCGATGCCACGCGGGCCGAGGTCGACCTCTACGCCATCATCGAGACGGCCAAGGGCCTGGAGCACTGCGTGCGCATCGCGCAGGCGCACCCGCGGCTCAAGGCGCTCTTCTTCGGCGGCTTCGACCTGTCCACCGCGCTGGGCTGCGACATGGCCTGGGAGCCCCTGCTGTACGCACGCTCGCGCGTCGTGCACGCAGGTGCGCTGGCCGGGCTGCCGGTGATCGACTCGCCCTACCCCGACGTGGCCGACAACCGCGGGCTCCAGGCCGACTGCGTGCGGGTCAAGGCACTGGGCATGAGCGGCAAGACAGCCAAGCACGCCAGCCAGATCGCCACGATCCTGGAGGCCTTTACACCCACGCCCGCAGAGGTCGCACGGGCGCGGGCTATCCTGGCGATGTTCGAGGCTGATCCCACCCGGCCCCTGGTCTACGAAGGCAAGCTCGTCGAGCAGCCAACAGTCAAGCGCCTCAAGCGAATCGCGGGCGCCTGATGTGAGTCCCGGCCACGCACAGAGAAGGAGACCGACATGAACCGCAGGACCTTCGCCGCACTCGCCACCCTGGCGGGCCTGGCGGCCACCCGGGGCGCACGGGCCCAGGCTGCCGCCCCGGGCTACCCCAACCGCCCGATCCGGATCGTGGTGCCCTTTGCCACCGCCGGCATCGCCGACACCTTCTCGCGCGCCATCGGCGCCAGGCTTTCCGAGGCCTGGGGGCAGACGGTGGTGATCGAGAACCGCACGGGAGCCGGCGGCAACATCGGCGCAGACCTCGTGGCCAAGTCAGCAGCCGATGGCTACACCCTGGTCATGGGCAACATCGGCACGCACGCGATCAACCCGTTCCTGCTGAAGTCCATGCCCTACGAGCCGCTCAAGGACTTCGCGCCGATCGCGCACGTGCTGGACGCCGACGGGTTGCTGGTGGTGCACCCGTCGGTGCCGGCCAAGGATCTCAAGGAGCTCATCGCCTACGCCAGGAGCCAGCCCGGCAAGCTCGCCTACGCATCCGGCGGCATGGGCACGACGAGCCACCTGGCCGGCGAAATCTTCAAGTCGATGGCCGGCGTGGACATCGTGCACGTGCCCTACAAGGGCAACGCCCCGGCCATCACCGACGTGATGGGCGGGCAGGCGCAGATGATCTTCGCCACGATGCCCACCGTGCTGCCGCAGGCCAAGGCCGGGCGGCTGCGCCCCATCGCCACGCTGGGCTCCGCCCGCAACCGCACCACGCCCGACATCCCGGCGGCCATCGAGACGCTGCCGGGCTATGAGGTCTCCAACTGGATCGGCCTGTTCGCGCCGGCCGGCACGCCCCCGGAGGTCGTGAGCCGCATCAACGCCGAGGTGCAGAAGATCATGCGCTCGCCCGAGATGGAAAAGCGTCTGGAAAGCGAAGGCGCGAAGTTCGTGCCCACCACGCCGCCCTCCTTTGCGGCCTTCCAGCGTGCCGAGCACGAGAAGTGGGGCAAGGCGATCCGCGCGGCAGGGATCAAGCCGGAGTAGCGGCCGGGCCGCTGCGGCGCGCCCTCAGCCGCGCAGCCCTTCCTCCAGGAATTCGCGTTCGTTGCGTGCGCCGCTGGCCGGGCGCCCCGTCTCCTGGCCGCGCAACTCCACGCGGCGGATCTTGCCGCTGATGGTCTTGGGCAGCTCCGAGAACTCGATGCGGCGGATCATCTTGTAGCCCGACACCCGGCTGCGCAGGAAGCCGAAGATGGCGCGCGCCGTCTGGGCATCGGCCGCGTGGCCTGGTGCGAGGATGACGTAGGCCTTGGGCACGAAGCCGCGCACCGGGTCGGGCGAAGGCACCACCGCCGCCTCGGCCACGGCGGGGTGCTCGATGAGGGCGCTCTCGAGCTCGAAGGGGCTGATGCGGTAGCCCGAGGCCTTGAAGACGTCGTCGGCGCGGCCCACGTAGGTGATGTAGCCCTCGGCATCGCGCGTGCCCACGTCGCCCGTGTGGTAGTGGCCGTCGCGCATGGCCTCGGCCGTCTTGTCTGCGTCGTCGGCGTAGCCGTCCATCAGCGCAACCGGCCGACGCGAGAGGTCGATGCAGATCTCACCCTCATCGGCGGGCTGCCCGTCCGCGTCGAGCAGCACGATGGGGTAGCCCGGCAGCGGCCGGCCCATGGAGCCGGTCTTGAGCACCTGGCCAGGCGGGTTGCCCACCTGGGCCGTGGTCTCGGTCTGACCATACCCGTCGCGGATCGTCAGGCCCCAGCCGGCGCGCACCTGCTCGATCACCTCGGGGTTCAGCGGCTCACCCGCAGAGATCGCCTCGCGCAGCTTCACGGGCCAGCGCGCAAACTCCTCCAGGATCAGCATGCGCCACACGGTGGGCGGGGCACACAGCGTGTCCACGCCGTGGCGCACGAGTGCGTCCAGGATCGCCGGGCCGTTGAAGCGCGCGTAGTTGTAGATGAAGACGCAGGCCTGGGCGTTGAAGGGCGCGAAGAAGCAGCTCCACGCGTGCTTGGCCCAGCCCGGCGAGCTGACCGTCCAGTGCACGTCGCCGGGCTGCAGGCCGAGCCAGTACATGGTCGACAGATGGCCGACCGGGTAGCTCTGGCGCGAGTGCCGCACGAGCTTGGGGCGCGCGGTGGTGCCCGAGGTGAAGTACTCCAGCAGCGGCTGCGTGACCTCCAGCGGCTCGTCCCGAACGAACTCCTCGGGCGCGCGCGCACTGTGCGCGTAATGGATCCAGCCTGCCGGCGGGCGTTCCGCCGCCTGGCCGCCCTCGGCGCCCTCCGCGCCCGCCGCACCCACGAGCACGCGGCCCACGTTCAGGGTGAGCATCGGGTCCAGGGCCTGCACGCGCGCGCAGCCCGTGGCGTTGGTGACGATCCAGCGCACGCGCCCGCGCGCCAGGCGGTCGGCCAGGTCAGCCCCCGACAGCAGCGTGGTGGCGGGGATCACCACCGCACCGAGCTTGATGGCCGCCAGCATCGTCTCCCACAGCGGCACCTCGTTGCCCAGCATCAGCAGGATGCGGTCGCCCGGGCGGGCGCCCAGCTCGCGCAGGAAGTTGGCCACCTGCGAGGAGCGGCGCGAGAGCTCGGCATACGACAGCCGCGCCTGCGCGCCCGACTCCTCGACGATGTGCAAGGCCGGCTTGTCGTTGCCGCGCGCGATGGTGTCGAAGTAGTCGCTCGCCCAGTCGAAGTGGCGCAGCGCCGGCCAGCGGAAGTGCGACACCGCAGCGTCGAGGTCGGTGCGCCGTGCAAGCAGGCCGTCGCGCGCGGACAGGAAGGCTTCGAGTTCGGACATGGCTCGCTCCGCTCAATCAGTGGTGCCCAGCTGGCCCAGGAAGAACGCGTACTCGCGCGCAATGTCCTCCAGTGCCTCGAAGCGGCCGGACTTGCCGCCATGGCCCGCCTGCAGGTTCGTGTACAGCAGCAGCTCGGTGCCGTTGGTCTTGCGCTCGCGCAGGCGCGCCACGTACTTCGCAGGCTCCCAGTACTGCACCTGGCTGTCCCACAGGCCCGTGGTGACGAGCATCGCCGGGTAGGGCTTGGCCTGCAGGTTGTCGTAGGGCGAGTAGGAGAGGATGTAGGCGTAGGCCTTCTTCTGGCGCGGGTCGCCCCACTGCGTCCACTCGTTGACGGTCAGCGGGATGGTCTCGTCGAGCATCGTCGTCAAGGCGTCCACGAAGGGCACGTGCAAGGCCATGGCGCGGTATTTCATGCCGGCGAGGTTGGCCACGGCGCCCATCAGCAGCCCGCCGGCGCTGCCTCCCGTGGCAAAGACCTTGTCGCCCGCGCCCCAGCGCTGCGCCAGCAGGCCGTCGGTGACGTCGATGAAGTCGTGGAAGGTGTTGCGCTTGTTGAGCAGCCGTCCGGCCTCGTACCAGGCCTGGCCCAGGTCCGAGCCGCCGCGTACGTGCGCGATGGCCACCACGAACCCCCGGTCCAGCAGCGACACGCGCACGCTGTCGAAGGTCGGCGCAGAGGCGATGCCGTAGGCCCCGTAGCCCTCGATGT
>JBIIED010000281.1:0-4363 GCA_044237995.1 Rubrivivax sp.
ATGGGCTGCGTGTGGGCCCGGTAGGTCTCGTCGGGCAGTTCCATCACGTGCACGCTGGCTGCGGCCATGTCGTCCACGTGCAGGAACTCGCGCATCGGCTTACCGCTGCCCCAGATCACCACCACCTGCGCCCCGCCCTGCACCGCCTCGTGAAAGCGCCGCAGCAGCGCGGGGATCACGTGGCTGTTTTCGGGGTGGAAGTTGTCGCCCGGGCCGTAGAGGTTGGTGGGCATCACGCTGCGATAGTCGCGCCCGTGCTGGCGGTTGTAGCTCTCGCACAGCTTGATGCCGGCGATCTTGGCAATCGCGTAGGGCTCGTTGGTGGGTTCGAGGGTGCCGGTGAGCAGGGCCTCTTCAGGCATCGGCTGCGGGGCGTTGCGGGGGTAGATGCAGCTCGAGCCGAGGAAGAGAAGGTGCTGAACACCCGCGCGGTGGGCCTCGTGCACCACGTTGGCCTGGATCATCAGGTTCTCGTAGATGAACTCGGCCGGGTAGGTGTTGTTGGCGTGAATGCCGCCGACTTTGGCGGCGGCGAGCACCACGCGATCGATCTTGTTGTGCGCGAAGAAGGCGCGCACGGCGGCCTGGTTGGTCAGGTCGAGTTCGGCGTGGGTGGCGGTGAGGAGGTTCGTATAGCCGAGCGAGCGCAGGCGGCGCACCACGGCGCTGCCGACCATGCCGCGGTGGCCGGCGATGAAGATGGCGTCTTGACGACCAAGGCTCATGTGTGCTCGACAGCCGTGACTTGCTCGCGCAGGCGCTCCGGCGACAGTTCCAGGCCGTGCGGCCAGCACAAGGCACCGGCATCGATGAAGAATCGCTCGAAGAAGGGCTGATCGCGCAACCGCTCGATGAGGGACCCCTCGCGCGCCAACAGTGCATCCCCGTCCCAGATCCCTGTCGTGCCGTCAGAAAACGACAACTCGATGCGGTGGCCACCCACATGAACGGCCCGGACAACCTTAATCATCATGATCGGCTCCCTGGATGCGGTTGAGCGGCTCGAAACGCTGTGCGAGCGACCAGTTCTCCAACAACTCCGCACGATGCCGTGAGCACCATGTCTTGACAATCGAAGCTGCGGCTTTGGGTAAGCGGCCCTTCGTCACTTCGCCCGTGGCGATGTCAACCAGCGCTTCGAAGCCCTGATACTCCACGTGGATGTGAGGTGGAGGATGATCATCGTGCCACATGCGCACGATGATTCCGAAGAAGATGGACAGAACGGGCACGCCCGCTCACTCCCTCGATACGGGCTTGTGGAACCCGTGCTGGCGCAGCAGCGCCGTCTGCTGGGCGGCCTTCAGGTCCTCGGCCACCATCTCGGCGCACATCTGCTGCGCGGTGATCTCGGGCACCCAGCCGAGCTCGGTCTTGGCCTTGGTGGGGTCGCCGAGCAGGGTCTCGACTTCTGCTGGGCGGAAGTAGCGTGGGTCAACGGCCACGACGCAGTCGCCCACCTTCAGCGCGGGGGCCTTGTCGCCTTCGATGGCCTGCACGTAGGCCTTCTCGTCGGCGCCCTGCCCTTCGAAGCGCAGCGTGATGCCGAGCTCGGCGGCCGTCCAGGTGATGAACTCGCGGACCGAGTACTGCAGGCCGGTGGCGATCACGAAATCCTGTGCGCGATCCTGCTGCAGCATCATCCACTGCATGCGAACGTAATCCTTGGCGTGGCCCCAGTCGCGCAGCGCGCCGAGGTTGCCCATGTACAGGCAGGGCTCTAGGCCCTGCGCGATGTTCGCCAGGCCTCGCGTGATCTTGCGCGTGACGAAGGTCTCGCCGCGGCGCGGGCTCTCGTGGTTGAAGAGGATGCCGTTGCAGGCGTACATGCCGTAGGCCTCGCGGTAGTTGACCGTGATCCAGTAGGCGTAGAGCTTGGCCACCGCGTAGGGGCTGCGCGGATAGAAGGGGGTGGTCTCCTTCTGCGGAATCTCCTGCACCAGGCCGTAGAGCTCGGAGGTGCTGGCCTGGTAGAAGCGGGTCTTCTTCTCCAGGCCGAGGATGCGGATGGCCTCGAGCAGCCGCAGCGCGCCCAGCGCATCCACATCGGCCGTGTACTCGGGGGATTCGAAGCTCACCGCCACGTGGCTTTGCGCGCCGAGGTTGTAGACCTCATCGGGCTGCACCTGCTGCACGATGCGGATGAGGTTGGTGGAATCGCTCAGGTCGCCGTAGTGCAGGATGAAGCGCTGGTGCTCTACGTGCGGGTCTTCGTAGATGTGGTCCACGCGCTGCGTGTTGAAGAGCGACGAGCGGCGCTTGATGCCGTGCACCTCGTAGCCCTTCTCGAGCAGGAATTCTGCGAGGTAGCTGCCGTCTTGGCCGGTGATGCCGGTGATGAGGGCTTTCTTCAACGTGAGGCCTTTGGGGTTGGGCGCCTGGGTTAACCCGGAATGGTACCCGGTGACTGCGGCCCGAGAGTCGGCCGGCTCCAGGGCCGCCTACGGCACGAACCGTGGCGCCGCTGCGTCCTTCGCCGCCACCACCGGCTCACCGCCAACCCGCTCGAGCGGCCACGCGATGCCAAGCGTGGAGTCGTTCCACACGACGGCACCCTCGCAGTCCTTCGCGTAGACATCGGTGGTCTTGTAGAGGAAATGGGTGTCGTCTTCCAACGCCAGGAATCCGTGCGCGAGACCCTCGGGGATCCAGAGCTGGCGGTTGTTCTCGGCCGTGAGTTCCACGCCTACCCACTGACCACGAGTGGGAGAGCCGGGCCGGATGTCCACGGCCACGTCCCAGGCCGCGCCGCGCACCACGCGCACGAGCTTGCCTTGGGCGTGCGGGGGGTTTTGGAAGTGCAGGCCGCGCAGCACGCCGCGGCGGCTGCAGGAGTGGTTGTCTTGCACGAAGGGGCGCGGGGCGGGCAGGCCGAGCGCGTTCAGGGCCTGGTGGAAACGTGGCTCATTGAAGGTCTCCATGAACCAGCCGCGGTCGTCGGCAAAGACGGCGGGCTCCACGATGACGACGCCTGGCAGGGTTGTGGGTGTGAGCTTCATGGTTCAGAAGACCCGTTCGCGCAGCACCTGCATCAGGTACTGCCCATAGCCGTTCTTGAGCATCGGCTGCGCCTGGCGCTCGAGCTGCTCTGCGGTGATCCAGCCGCTGCGGTAAGCGATCTCCTCCGGGCAGGCCACCTTCAGGCCCTGACGCTTTTCGAGCGTGGCGATGAACTGGCTGGCTTCGAGCAGGCTGTCGTGGGTGCCGGTGTCGAGCCAGGCATAGCCGCGGCCCATGATCTCCACGCTGAGTTGCTGCTGCTGCAGGTAGGTGGCGTTCACGGTGGTGATCTCGAGCTCGCCGCGGGCGCTCGGGCGGATGGAGGCGGCGATGTCGCACACCTGCTCGTCGTAGAAGTACAGGCCCGTGACGGCGTAGTTGCTCTTCGGGGCCTTGGGTTTTTCCTCGATGGAGAGGGCCTGCTTGTTCGCGTCGAACTCCACCACGCCGTAGCGCTCGGGGTCGTGCACGTGGTAGGCGAAGACGGTGGCGCCGGTACCCCGGCCGGCGGCGCGCTGCAGCATGGGTTGCAGGTCGTGGCCGTGGAAGATGTTGTCGCCGAGCACCAGGGCGCTGGGGGCGCCGCCGACGAAGTTCCTGCCGAGGATAAAGGCCTGCGCAAGACCATCGGGGCTGGGCTGCACGCAGTAGCTCAGGTTCAGCCCCCACTGCGCGCCGCTGCCCAGGAGCTGTTCGAAGCGCGGGGTGTCTTGCGGGGTGCTGATGACGAGGATGTCGCGAATGCCAGCGAGCATCAGCGTGCTCAGCGGGTAGTACACCATCGGCTTGTCGTACACGGGCAGGAGCTGCTTGCTCACGGCGAGCGTGGCCGGGTGCAGGCGGGTGCCTGAGCCGCCGGCGAGGATGATGCCTTTGCGGGTCATGAGGGGTCTCCCTTTCCTAAATTTCCGCGCTGGCTTCATCTGCTGCGCCCAGATCAAGTGGGGCATGCCGGTGGGTCGATGTCACGGCCCTGCTCCCAGGCGCGGAGGGCGTCTTGCCTGAACGCTTCGCGGCTCTCCTCGCGGTCGAGGTACTGGCGGATGGCCTCACGCATGTGCCAGTGTGGCATGCGCTACCACCCCTGCGCGGAAAACCGCAGCGACTCGGACTCCTTGCGCAGTGTCACCTCCTGCGGTGACACGGCCAGGTACCAGGTGTGCCGCTCGGCATGCGGCTTGGGCTTGGCAAAGCCTGCTGGCGTCAGCAATGCCAGGCACCAGGAGGGCTGGGGGTCTCGTACGGAGCGGTACAGAATGCCGCCGACGTTGGCTTGGCGGGCTACACGTGCCAATTGCTGCGTCGGCCCGTAATCGGTAGGGTGCTGCCAGGTGGAAGCATCGGCATCGAAAGGCGGGCGCTG
>JBIIED010000282.1:0-4357 GCA_044237995.1 Rubrivivax sp.
TGGGCAGTGCGCTTGACGTGGCGGTCGAAGTCGCGGTCGGCCACGTCGTTGATGCAGCAGCCGGCGCTGCGCATGAGCACGGTGCCGAGCACGAAGACGGCCACGAGGTGCCACCCGGGGAAGCCGTCGCCGGCGATCCACAGTGCCGAGAGGGTGGGCCACAGCAGCAGCAGCCAGCCAGCCGGGCGGTCCCAGCGGATGAGGTCGAGGTACAGGGCCAGGCGGGAGGGGCGGGTCACGCGAGCATTATCCGGAGGGGCCAGGGGCGGAGGCGCTTTGCGCCAACGCGCGCCTCTGGCGCTTCGCGCCGACGGGGACCTGTGCACGGGGCCGGGCGGGCGGTCGGCCCGCAGGGCCGACTGCGCTGCGATGCTCGCGTCGGGGTCGCGCCGCCGAACTCGCTTCGCTCACTGCGTTCGCTACGCTCAGACATGCGGCGGCGAGTTCGAGGACGAAGCGCGCTGCGCGCGCCGACCCCGACGCTGCGCTTCTCGCCGCCCTGAACGGCCCCGTGCACAGGCCCCCGTCGGCGCGAGGGGGTGAGCGGGCGTGGCGCCTACCCCCCTGCGCGCGCGGGTGTCGGCTGCCCTCAGGGGGGTGTGTCGGCGGTCGTCCAGCGCAGGGCCCAGTAGTGGTCCCAGTGCAGGTAGTCGGCTTGGGTTGCGAGCGTGTCGAGGGCCTCGCGCAACTGCGCTTGGCCAGGGAAGTTCTTCAGCACGCGGTGGCGGCTGCCGTCGGTCAGGGTGCGCCACTGCCAGGTGTCGCCGTTCTCATCGGGTTCGCTCACGTGGGTGCTGCTGCCGGGCACGTAGAGGTTGTCCAGGAACACCACGACCGAGCCGGGCTCGAGCACGGCGTGCAGCCCCTGCAGGAATTCGCGCAGCCGCAGGCTCGGCACATGCGAGATCCAGAACCCGGCGAAGGCGGCGTTGCACGCAGGCTGCGCCCGGGGAAGCGCGTAGGCGTCGCCAACATCGAAGCGCGCACGGGAGCCCGCTGGAAGCGGGCGGCCGCGGGCGATCTGCAGCGTGGCCTCGGCGGTGTCGACTCCCCACAGCGACTCGGCGTGGGCGGCGATGACAGGCGTCCAGTAGCCCGTGCCGCAGGCTACGTCGAGCACCCTGCGGCCCTGGAACTGCGGCCCCAGCCAGGCCCGGATGGCGCGCAGGTCGGCCTGGCGCTCGGGGCGCTCGTAGATGCGGTCGTACTCGGGGGCGCGGCGGGCGTAGTAGTCGTCCACGTCGCGATCGTGCCAGAGCAGGGGCGCAAGGTGGCCGCTATGGGCCGCGCTGCGGCATTGACTCAGCGCAGCGGCCTGGCGCCGCGCGGCCCCTAAGGTCACGCAAGCGGGTGGGGGGTGGGCGCATCGGCGCCGCCGGGACCACGCCCGCAGCATCAAGGGGAGGTGCACGGATGACTTGGCGTGCGTGGCGCGTGATGGCGTGGGCCGGGCTGGCCTGGTTGGCCGGCTGTGGTGGGGGAGGAACCGCGGAAGACTTGGCCAGCGCACTGCGGCGCGAGCCGGCCTTGTCCACCTTCGTGGCGGTCGTGCAGGCTTCAGGCCTGGAGCCGGCGCTGGCCCAGGCGCAGGGCGTGACCGTCTTTGCGCCTACGGATGCGGCCTTCGAGGCCTGGTGGACGCAGGCCGGTACGAGCCGCGCGGAAGTGCTGGCCGATCCGGCTCGGGCCGCAGCCTTCGTGCGCGACCACCTCGTCGACCGGGCGCTGGGGCGTGCCGAACTGCCCACGGGCCGGGCGATCACGACGCGCTCGGGCGTCGTGTTCAAGGTGGAGAACGTGGCCGCCGAAGGCCTGGTGGCCACTGATGGCCAGCAGGGGCGCGCCCGCCTCCTGGACGGCAGCCTGCCCGTCGCGCAGGGCTTCGTTCACGTCGTCGACGCTGTGCTGCGCGCGCCGAAGCACACGGTGCTGCAAGCGGTGCAGGAAGAGCCGGCGACGGCCTGGCTGGCCGAGGCGCTGGTGGTGGCCGGGCTGGCTCCAGCCCTGGAAGGGCCTGACCGCATGACGCTCTTTGCCCCGACGCAGGAAGCGTGGCAGGCGCACCTGGCCTCGATCGGCCAGACCTGGGCGAGCCTGCGCAACCAGCCGCAGCGGCTGCGCGGCATGCTGGCCTATCACGTGCTGCCGGGATCCTTCCTGAAGGCCGAGCTGCCGGTGGGCACCCCGATGACGATGCTCGAGGGCGGGCAGGTCAGCCTCGACAGTGATGGCGTCCTCACGGACGAATGCCGTTGCCCGGCGCGCCTCGTGGCGACCGACCGATTCGCCACCAACGGCGTCGTGCACCGCATCGACCGGGTGATGCTGCGCAACCCCTGAGGGGCGGCGCCGGCCGTTTCGCCAAGCGCCTCAGCCCGCGCCTGAGACTACAGCACGAGGAGGTGCTGCGCCGTGGCGCCGCGCACGCTCGCCAGCGCCACCGAGCGGTCGAAGGTGACGAGCCGCCCGCCGTGGCGCACGGCCAGCGCCAGCAGGTACAGGTCGGTCACCTGCTGGTGGCCCTGCACGCGTGAGAAGTCCACGAGCGTGTCGTCGCGCAGGCTGACGTCGTCGGGCCAGAAGGCGTGGTCGAGGCTGCGGCAGGCGAGTTGCAGCCTCGCACGCACCGTGCTCATCGGCACCCCGCCGCCGCGGCTGTAGCTGGGCATCGAGAGCACGCGGATCACCCCGTTCTCCACGAGTGGGCAGGTGGCGATGCGGGTGGAAGGGTCGTCGATGAAGGCGTTGGCGGGCTCGGAGAACTGGTGCGCGTCGTCGAGCAGCGCGATCCAGACGTTCACGTCCAGCAGCGCGCGCGGGGCCTGCCAGGGGCCCTTGGGCGGGGACTCGTGCACGCCGGGGGCAGACATGGGTGGTGGCGTCCGGCCCGAACCGGGCTCAGATGCCCTCGCGTTCCATCAGCGCGCGGACGTGCTCGGAGGTGATGATCTCATCGCGTTGGGGCAGCAACGCAAAGCGCCCGCGCAGCGGGACCGAGCCGCCTGGCGCGGCGCCCATTGGCGCGGCGGCACCTCGCCGCACGAGCTCGGACACCGCTTCGCCCAGCGAGAGGTTGCGCCGGCGCGCGAGCGTCTGCGCGGCGATCAGCGCGTCTTCGGCGAGGTTGAGGGTGGTGCGCACGGATGCATCATAACATCGAATTGACATCACCGCATCAAGACCGGCCCATGCGGCAAGGCCAACTGCTCGGGTGCCGGTTCGTCTTGCCGGCAGCGCAAGGTGCTCACCTGGATGATGGGCCTTGGGATGCACGGCTGCGTGCTGCCTTCCTATGATCGGCGTGTCATGTTTCCCGTCCCCATCCTGGAGGGCCAGCCGGCGCGCGAACTCGCGCTGCCCGAGCGGCAGGCGCAGTCCATCGGCGAGCGCGTGCGCGCCCTGCACCAGGAGGTGATGCGGGCGGTGCCCGAGGTCGACCGCGTGGCGTGCGCGCTGTACGACGCGCAGACCGACTCCTTGCGCACCTTCGTGGACAGCACGCAGCACGGGGTGCGGCTGCACGCCTACGAGTGCCCGTTGGGCGATGCGCCGAGCCTGCTGCGCCTGAAGGAGCTGCGCCAGTCCCGGGTGATCGACGACATCCCCTCGAGCGTGCGCGGGCAGGCCCACCACAGCCGCTGGCTGCTCGAGCAGGGCTTTCTGTCCTCCTACACGGTGCCGCTGTTCGACGGCCACGAGTTCGAGGGCGTGCTCTTCTACGACTCCACCCGCAAGGGGGTCTTCACCGCCGAGGTGACGGCCCGGCTCGACCTGTACGCGCGGCTGGTCGCGCTCATGGTGAGCCACGAGGTCTCGGCGGTCCGCTCGCTCGTGGGCTCGATGCACATCGCGCGCGAGTTCGCACGGCTGCGAGACGTGGAGACGGGTGCGCACCTGGACCGCATGGGGCGCCTGTCGCGCCTGCTGGCGCGAGCCCTGGCGCCCGCCTGGGGCCTGAGCGACGAGTTCGTGGAGCAGGTGTTCCTGTTCGCGCCGCTGCACGACGTGGGCAAGATCGGCGTACCCGATGCCCTGCTCACCAAGCCCGGGGCCTACACGCCCGAGGAGCGACTGGCCATGCAGGCACACGTGAGCCTGGGGGTTCAGATGATCGACAGCCTCGTGCACAGCCTGGGGCTGCAGGACCTGGCGGGCATCCCGGTTCTGCGCAACATCGTGGCGTCCCACCATGAGCGCATCGACGGCCGGGGCTACCCGGCAGGGCTGGCGGGCGAGGCGATTCCGCCCGAGGCGCGCATCGTGGCGGTGGCCGACGTGCTCGATGCGCTCGTGAACCGGCGCGTCTACAAGGACGCCTGGACGGTGGAGGCGGCGCTGCACGAGCTCGAGCGCATGG
>JBIIED010000283.1:0-4354 GCA_044237995.1 Rubrivivax sp.
CGCCAGGAAGGGCCGGCCCTGCTCGTCGGCCCCGGCGTCCAGCAGCCGCGCGATGTGGGGGTGGTCCAGGCTCGCGAGGATGTCGCGCTCCTGCGCCATGCGTTCGCGCAGGGCATCGCTCCACGCGAAGGCCGGCAGCTTGAGGGCGCAGCGGCGCTTGAGCTGGCCGTCGGCGCGCTCGGCCAGCCACACCGTGCCCATGCCGCCGCGGCCGAGTTCGCCGACGATCCGGTAGGGCCCGACGGTGTCGCCCGGCTGCACGCCCCCCGCTGCCGGGCGCAGGCCCGGCAGCACCGGCAGGGCCTCGAGGAAGGTGCCGGTCTCGACCGCCTCCTGGACCTCCAGCAGGTCGCGCAGCTGCGGCCGCAGGTGCTCGGCCTCGGGCGCGAGCGCGGCGAGCCAGGCCTGGCGTTCCTGGGCGGGCAGGGCCAGGGCTTCGTCCAGCAGGCGGCTGAGCAGCTGCCAGTCAGGGGCCAGGCGCTGCAGCGGCTTCACGGGCGGCTCCTGCGTGCAGGGCGGGGCAGCGTGGCTCGAATGGCAGGAAGGCGGCAGGCACTCAGCCGATCAGGCTGGGCTGCACGGGCAGGCTCGGGCGAAGCGTGCCCGGCAGCCACGGCTCTGCCGCGGGCTGAGCTGCCTGGCGGTGCGCGACCAGGAAGGCAGGCAGGCTGTCGGCTTCCATGGGCGTGGAGTACAGGAAGCCTTGCGCCGCCTGGCACCCGGCGGCGGATACCGCCTCGTGCTGCGCTGTCGTCTCCACACCTTCCACCAGCACCTCCGCGCCGAGCACGTGCGCCATGCGCAACACGGCCTGCAGCAGCGCGGCGTCGGTGCGGCTGCCGGGCAGGTGCTGCACGAAGCTGCGGTCGAGCTTGAGCCGCGTCAGCGGCACGCGCCGCAGCACGGACAGGCCGCAGTAGCCCGCGCCGAAGTCGTCCACCGCCCAGCGCACGCCGTGTGCGGCCAGGGCTTCCAGGTTCTCCCGCACCACGGGGTCGTCCTCCAGGAGCCTGGACTCGGTGACTTCCAGCTCGAGCGCCCCTGCGGGCACCTGATGGCGCTCCAGCGCCCGGATCACGTCGCGGAAGAACCCGGGCTGCTGAAGCTGCAGCACCGACACGTTCACGGCCACCGGAAGCTCCACTCCCTCCCGGCGCCACTGCGGCATCTGGGCCACGGCGGTCTCCAGCACCCAGCCACCCAGCTCGACGATGAAGCCAGAGGCCTCTGCCTGGGGGATGAATTCCGCGGGAGAGACCGAACCGCGCTGCGGGTCGCGCCAGCGCAGCAGCGCCTCGGCCCCAATGACCTCGTGGGTGGCCAGGCTGAACTGGGGCTGGTACTGCAGCCTGAAGTGTCCGGCCTGCAACCCCGCTCGCAGTGCGGCAGCACCGGAGTCGGCGTGCCCGGGTCGCGGCCCGGTCGGATGCTGGCTGGGTTGTTCGAGTGGCTGGTTCATGCGTGCTCCGCTGCTGGAGGCCCGTCCCACGGCAGGAGGGTCCTTGCTGATGAGTACGCAGCCGGATGTCGAAACCGGACATGGCGACGAAAATTCCTCAGCCTCGCAGGGCGGCGGCCAGCAGCAGGCGGGCCTTCTCCCAGTCCCGGCGCACGGTGCGGTCGGTGACGCCGAGCGCCGCGGCAATGTCGGCCTCGGTCATCCCGCCGAAGTAGCGCATCTCCACCACCTGCGCCAGTCGGGGGTCGAGTTCGGCCAGCTGCTCCAGCGCCTCGTCGAGGTGCAGCACGTCCTCCTCGGCCTGCGGAACGCTCTCGGCCACCTCGGTGCCGAGCGTGACGTGCAGCGCGTCGCCGCCCCGGCGCTGGGCCTGCCCCGCACGCGCCAGGTCGACGATCACGGATCGCATCACGCGCGCGCTGTAGGCCAGGAAGTGGGCGCGGTCCTGAGGGGGCAGTTGGTTGGCGGCGCTGAACTTCAGGTAGCACTCGTGCACCAGCACCGTGGTGTCGAGCAGGGTGCTGCGGGCGTGGGGGGCCAGCTTGGCGTGGGCGAGGAGGCGCAGCTCGGGGTAGAGGGCCTGGAAGAGGTCGTCCAGCGCGAGCGGGTCACCGCCGCGGGCGCGTGTCAGCACGTTGCCCAGATCCTCCATGCGGCCACAGGATAGCGCCGTGCGACACTCTTTGCTGTGTCCTCCGCGCCCAATCCCTCCGCACCCGAGGCCGTTGATCTCGCGGCCCCGCCCGACCCCGCCCTCGAGGCCTTCGTCGACCTGTGCCGCCAGCTCGCCGGCTTCGACGACCGCCTGCACGGCGAGTGGGTGGACGGCTACCTCACGGCGGCGGCTGCGAGCTGGCGCGCCATCGCACTGGACGAACTGATCGACCCGATGTGCGGCGACGCCTTCACCCGCGCCTTCGCCGACCCCGCGGACGAGGCGCGTGCGCGCGGCATCCTGGACGAGCGGCTGCAGGCGCTGCGCATGGCCCTGGACCCCGAGGCGCTGCTGGACGACCCGGACACGCTGCGCCTGCAGCCGTGGATGGCCGTCTGGGACGACACCTCCCGCGCCGCCCTGGTGGCCGACGGGCTGGTCACGGCCGAGGAGGCCGCCACCTTTCACACCGGGCAGGAGTGGGCGGCCGGGTTCCTGCAGGCCACCGTCGACTTCGCCGCCGACTGGCCCGACCCGCCCGACCCGCATGAGGGCGACGACCACACCCAGGCCTACACCGGCGCCCTGGGCACGGTGGCCGCGCTCGCCTGGGACCCGTCCAGCCCCGAGTTCCAGGCCTTCGCGCGCGAAGGCTGGAAAGACGCCGACCCCACCCGCGACGAGCTCATCGACGAGGCTTGCTTCGCGGTGCAGGACCTGCGCCTGGTCTGGCTGGACCGGCCCCCTCGCCAGGCGCCGCGCCGCGTCGAGGCCACCCCCGGCCGCAACGACCCCTGCCCCTGCGGCAGCGGGCGCAAGTACAAGAAGTGCCACGGCGCGGCGGTGTAGGGCGCGCTGCTACAGTGCCGCCCCATGTCGACGCCCCCTGACCTCGCCGGCCGCCGCCTCGTGCTGGGCCTGAGCGGCGGGATTGCCTGCTACAAGGCCGCCGAGCTCGCACGCGCACTCGTGAAGGCGGGCGCCACCGTGCAGGTGGTGATGACGGACGCCGCGCGCGAGTTCATCACCCCGGTCACGATGCAGGCCCTCACCGGCCAGCCGGTGTGGACGAGCCAGTGGGACACGCGCGCCCCCGCGGCCATGTCGCACATCGACCTCTCGCGCCACGCCGATGCGATCGTCGTGGCACCGGCCAGCGCCGACTTCATCGCCCAGCTCGCGCAGGGCCGCGCCGCCGAGCTGCTCTCGCTGCTGTGCCTCGCGCGCCCGCGCGAGCGCGTGCCGCTGCTGCTGGCCCCGGCGATGAACCGCGAGATGTGGTCACACCCGGCCACGCAGCGCAACGCCGCGCAGGTGGTGGCCGACGGCGCGCAGCTGCTGGGCCCCGGCCACGGTGCGCAGGCCTGTGGCGAGACGGGCGACGGGCGCATGCTCGAGCCCGAGGAGCTGCTGGAAGACATCGTGGCGGCCTTCCAGCCCAAGCGGCTCGCGGGCCGAACCGTGCTCGTCACGGCCGGCCCCACCTTCGAGGCGCTGGACCCGGTGCGCGGGCTGACCAACCGCTCCAGCGGCAAGATGGGCTTTGCGATCGCGCGCGCCGCCGCCGAGGCCGGGGCACAGGTGCGGCTCGTGGCCGGTCCGGTGCACCTGCCCACGCCCCGCGGCGTGGCGCGCACGGACGTGACGAGCGCGCGCCAGATGCATGAGGCCGTGCAGGCGGCGCTGGCCGAAGGCGCCCGCACCGATGTCTTCGTGGCCACCGCCGCGGTGGCCGACTGGCGCCCGGCCGAGGTGGCCACGCACAAGATCAAGAAGGACGGCTCGGGCCGCGTGCCGGCCTTCGAGATGACCGAGAACCCCGACATCCTGGCTGCGGTCGCGCTGGCCGAGCCGGGCCGGCGCCCCTACTGCGTGGGCTTTGCCGCCGAGAGCCACGATGTGGTGGCCCACGCCCGCGCCAAGCGGCTGCGTAAGGGCGTGCCGCTGATCGTGGCCAACGATGGCCCGGCCACCTTCGGCCAGGACGACAACGCCCTCGTGCTCGTCGACGAGGCGGGCGAGAAGCCGCTGCCGCGCGCCGACAAGCTGAGCCTGGCGCGCGCGCTGGTGGCCGAGATCGCGCAGCGGCTCTGAAGCCGGCCCGCGCGCCCACGCCCCCGAACCCATGACCACCATCGACCTCAGGATCCTCGACCCGCGCATTGCGGGCCAGCTGCCGCAGTACGCCACGCCCGGCAGCGCGGGGCTGGACCTGCGGGCCTGCCTGGAGGCACCCGTCA
>JBIIED010000048.1:0-15005 GCA_044237995.1 Rubrivivax sp.
TCGTAGACGATCTGTTCGCACAGCGCCTGGCCGATGCCCTGCACCGCGCCGCCCTCGAGCTGGCCCTGCACGATCTGCGGGCTCACGACGCGGCCGATGTCGTTCACGCTGGCATAGGCCACGATCTCCACTGCACCCGTCTCGGGGTCGATCTCGACTTCGCACGCATGCGCAGCGTTGGGCCAGCTCGGTGCACCGGCCACCGTCTCGGCCGACACCGTGATGCGCCCGCCGGGCTGCCGGCCGGCCAGGTCGAACAGGCCGATCTTCAGGTCGGTGCCCACGACGTTGAAGGTGCCGGCGCGGTACTCGACGTCCGCTGGGGCCACCTCGAGCGCCTCGCCGGCGAGCTCGCGTGCACGGTCCACCGTGCGCTCGCTGGCCAGGTGCACGGCCGCGCCGCCCGTGAAGAGCGAGCGGCTGCCGGCGCTGCCGAAGCCGTTGGCGCGGTCGGTGTCGCCCTGCAGGATGCGGATGCGCTCCAGCGGCACGCCGAAGGTGTCCACCGCGAGCTGGGCGTAGCTGGTCGCGATGCCCTGCCCCATGGGCATCGTGGCGCTCGTGAGCTCGATGAAGCCGTCGGCCGTGACGTCGATCTTGACGGTCTCGGCCAGCGCGTTGCCGCCCGTCCACTCCAGGAAGGTCGTGATGCTTCGCCCGCGCAGCCGGCCGCGCGCGGCCGATTCGAGCGCGCGTGCCGGGTAGCCGTCCCACTGCCCGAGCTCGAGCACCTGCTCGAGCATCTTGCCGAACTCGCCGGAGTCGTAGACCTGCCCCATCGCGTTGCGGTAGGGCATCTTGTCGGCTGGCACGAGGTTGCGCCGGCGCAGCTCCACCGGGTCGATGCCGGTGACGCGGGCCGCTGCATCCATCAGCCGCTCGATGATGTAGACGGCCTCGGGGCGCCCGGCGCCGCGGTAGGCCCCCATGGGCATCTTGTTGGTGAGCACCGAACTCGCGTGCAGGTCCACGAGCGGCACGTCGTAGACGCTCGTGGCCACGTGCAACCCGATAAGCAGCGGGATGGCGCAGCCCGTGGGCGTGCCGTAGGCGCCGATGTCGGCCAGCGTGCGGTGGCGAAGCGCGAGGATGCGCCCCTGGGCATCGAGTGCGAGCTCGGCGTGGGTGTGCCAGCCGCGCCCGTGCACCGAGGCCGCAAACTCCTCCAGGCGCTGCGAGCGCCAGCGCACGGGGCAGTTCAGCTGCCGCGCGGCCCAGGCCACGACGAGGTCCTCCGGGTACAGGCCCGTCTTCATGCCGAAGCCGCCGCCGACATCCCCCACCTTCACCCGCACCTGTTCCTTCGACAGGCCCGGCAGCAGTGAGGCGATGCCGTCGCGCACGGCGGTGGGCATCTGGCTCGACAGCGTCACGAGCAGCCGCCCCGTGCCCGGCTCGGGCTCGGCCATGACCACGCGCGGCTCGATCGAGGCCGGGGCCAGGCGCTGGTTGTCGATGTCCAGCCGCACCACGTGCGCAGCAGCCGCAAAGGCGGCCTCGCAGGCAGCGGCGTCGCCGTGGCGCGCTGCGGCAGCGACGTTGTCAGGGGCAGCCTCGCACACGGCCGGCGCCCCCGGCGCAGTGGCCGCGTGCACGTCGACCACCGCAAGCAGCGCGTCGTAGTCCACCCACACGGCGTCGGCCGCCTCGATGGCCGCAGCCCGCGTGTTCGCCACCACGGCGGCCACCGCCTCGCCCACGTAGCGCACTTCCTCGTGCGCCAGTGCCCGTCGCGGCGCCGTGGCCGCCGGCGAGCCGTCCGGCCGCTTGAAGGCCGGTGGGGGCGCTGCCATCGGGCGCACGCCGGCCGCGGCCAGGTCGGCACCCGTGTAAACCGCCAGCACGCCCGGGATGGCCAGTGCCGGCGCCACGTCGACCGAGCTGATGCGTGCGCGGGCGTGCGGCGAGCGCACGAACACGAGGTGCGCCAGGCCCTCGCGCGCCAGGTCGTCGGTGTACTGCCCGCGTCCGCTGACCAGCGTCGGGTCCTCGATGCGGCGCACGGTGTGGCCGCTGCCGAAGCGCAGTGTCTCCAGGCCGTGGTCGGTCGGGCGGTTCATGGCTGGGCCTCCGCGGGGGTGGCGCCACCTTGCATCGCGCGCGCCGCCTCGCCGACAGCCGCCACGATGTTCACGTAGCCCGTGCAGCGGCACAGGTTGCCTTCGAGCGCGTCGGCAATCTGCGTCGGGCTCGGGCTCGGGCAGCGCGCCAGCAGGCCCGCCGCGGACATCACCATCCCAGGGGTGCAAAAGCCGCACTGAAGCCCGTGGCAGGCCATGAACGCCTCCTGCAGGGGGTGCATGGCGCCCGCGGCCGTGCCCTGCGGCGCCCGGTTGGCCAGGCCTTCGATGGTGGTGATGCGGGCGCCCTGCAGTTGCAGGGCCAGCACGCTGCAGCTCTTGATGGGGGCGTCGCCGGCGAGCACGGCGCAGGCGCCGCACTGGGCCGTGTCGCAGCCCACGTGCGTGCCCGTCAGGCTCAGCGGGCCGCGCAGCAGCTCCACCAGTAGCGTGGTGGGCGCCACGGCCATGCGGACGGGCTGGTCGTTGACGACCAGTTCCAGGGTGACGGTGTCAGGGGAGGGAGAGGGATCGGTCATCGCGGGCCTTGCGCGGCAGGTGGGGGGCAGCCTCGCCGAGGTCCCAGAACAGGCCGGTCATCAGCTCGAGCGCCTCGCGCACCACGGGCACCAGCAGGTGTTCGTCGGGTGCATGCTGCGAGCAGGCCGGGTAGCTGTGGGGGATCCACACGGTGGGCAGCCCCAGGATATCCGCAAACACATCGTTCGGCAGCGAGCCTCCCAGATTGGGGAGCAGCACGGGCGGCTTCCCCGTGGTGCGGGCCAGGCTTTCCAGGGTGAAGCGCACCCAGGGGTTGTCCGGGTCGAGCCGCGTGGCGTGCATCACCTCCGAGGTGTGCACCTGCACGTCGGCAAAGCCGTGCGCATCGAGGTGGCGCCGCAGGTGCTCGTGCAGCCGGCCGATGTCGGTGCCCACGACGAAGCGCATGTGCATGGCCGCGCGGGCGCTGGGTGGAATGGCGTTGACCGGGTGGTCCGGGTTGCCGGTGCGGTAGGCCAGCACCTCCAGGGTGTTCCAGGCAATCACGCGCTCGGCCGGGGTCAGGCCCGGCTCTCCCCAATCGGGGTCGATCTGCGGGTCCCCCGGGTCGCCTCCGAAGGCCAGCCCGCGCAGCGCATCGCGCACGCCCTGCGGGATCGGCGCAGGCAGGAGCTCAGGAACCCGGATGCGGCCGCGGGCGTCCACCAGGCAGGCGATCGCATGGGCCAGTTCCACCCCCGGGTTGCGCAGCAACCCGCCCCAGTTGCCCGAGTGGTGCGCACCCTCGCGCCGCACGAGGCTGAGCTCGAAATTCGCCACCCCGCGCGAGCCCAGGAACACGGTGGGCCGGTCGCGCGAGAAGCGCGGGCCGTCGCTGGCGATGAGCGCGTCCGCGCGCAGGGCATGGCGCTGGGCAGTGCAAAAAGCCGCCAGCCCGGGAGAGCCGGTCTCCTCGCCCGTCTCGAGCAGCCACTTCACGTTGAAGCCAAGCCGTGCCCGGGCAGGATCGTCGTGCCCCTGGGCCTGCGCGCGCACGCGCAGCACCTGCTCCAGCGCAGCCAGGTTGATGCTGTGCTGCCCCTTGTTGTCGGCCGTGCCCCGGCCATAGATCCTCTCGCCGTCCTGCGCCAGTTGCCAGGGTCCGGCGCCGCGGGTCCACGAAGCATCCTGGCCCCGGATCACGTCCCCGTGGCCATACATCAGCACGGTCGGCACCTCATCGCACTCGTGCCGGCTCGCCACCAGCAGCGGCCCGAAGGCCGGCTCCGGGTTGGGGTGCAGTTCGTGCCCGAAGCCGAGCCGGGCCAGGCTCGGCCCCATCTCGTCTTCGAGGTAGGCCCGCAGCGCCGGGCCGCTGGCGGCCTCCTGGCTGGCGGTGCGCACGGCCACGCGCCGGGTGAGGTCGGCGAGGAAGGCGCCGCCGTCGAAGTGCGCCCGCGCTGCGGCCAGCGCGGCCTGGCGCGAGCCGCCGCTCACGACTTGGCCAGCAGCGTGTAGTGCTCGACCTGCGGTGGCGAGGCGAAGAAGGGCCCGACGATGGCCCGCCACTGCGTGAACAGTGGCCCGCCCCGGAAGTGCACGGTGTGGTCCTCGAGCGTGTCCCAGAACACCATCAGCAGGTAGCGCTCGGGGCTCTCCACGCCCTTGTTGACTTTCCAGCCCCGACAGCCGCGCGCCTGGGCAATCGTCTGGCCGAGCGCGCGCTGGATCGCCTCGTCGAAGGCAGCCTGCTGGCCGGGGTGGATGCGGATGTCGGCAATTTCCAGGATCACGGCTGCCCTTTTCGGCTGTGGGTCAGGAGCAGGAGTGGCCTCACATGCGGCAGCCCCGGCCCGGATCGGCCAGCGCCTTCACGGCCACGCCCGTGACGACGTTGTAGTTGCCGCGCACCTCGCGCACGTAGAAGTCCTGCGTGGGGTTGTGCTGCGCACTGAGCGTGAACTTGCCGCGCGGGCTGTCGATCTGCGTCTTGCGCATGGCGGCGATCAGCTGGTCGCGCTTCTTGTCGTCGCCCTTGACCGCGTTCAGACCCGCGGCCAGCATCTGCGCCGCGTCGTAGCCCTGCATGGCGTAGACGTCGGGGTTGAGCTTGTAGGTGACCGCGTACTTGTTGCGAAAGGCGTTGTTGCGCGGCGTCTCGATGTTGTCGCCGTAGTGCAGCGTGGTGATGAGGCCTTGGGCCGAGGCGCCCTGTGCCTCGAGCGTGCCGTCGGTCAGAAAGCCCGAGCCCACCAGCGGGATCGTGCGGCGCAGGCCTGCGGCGTCGTAGTCCTTGACGAACTTCACCGCCCCGCCGCCGGCGAAGAATGCGAAGACGACGTCGGGCTTTTGGGCCGCGATCTCGGTGAGGAGGGCCTGGAACTCCACGTTCGGGAAGGGCAGGCTCAAGTCGCGGATGACCTTGCCGCCTCCCTTCTCGAAGGCCTCGGTGAAGCCCTTGACCGTCTCGGTGCCGGCGGCGTAGTTCCAGGTGATCGTCATCGCCCGCTTGTAGCCCTTTTGCGCCGCCACGACACCGGTGGAGTAGCCCGGTTGCCAATTGCTGAAGCTCGAGCGGAAGATGTTGGGCGCGCACTGCGGACCGGTGATCGCGTCGGCCCCGGCGTTGGGCACGATCAGCAGCGTCTTGCTCTCCTTGGCCGCGCGTGCCATGGCCAAGGCTACGCCCGAGTGGACGGTGCCCACGATCACGTCGACCTGGTCGCGCTTGATGAGCTTGTTGACGTTGTCGGTGGCCTTGGAAGGATCGCTCTCGTCGTCGACCTTGAAGTACTGGATCGAGCGCCCGGCGAGCTTGCCGCCTTGCTCGTCCACGTAGAGCTTGAAGCCGTTCTCGATGGCGGTGCCCAGGGCGGCGAAGGTGCCGGTGGCCGGCAGCATCAGGCCCACCTTCAGCGGCGGCTGCTGCTGCGCGTGTGCGGCGGTGGCCACGGCCAGGGCGGCAGCCAGGGCAGCAGCGAGGGGGGCGAATGCCAGGGGGCGGCGCTGGGTCATCGAGGGCTCCATCGGTAGGCAGATAGCCTGCGAGCTTGCCCCGTCGCCGGGGTGCTGCGCAAGGGGAGTTTCATGGGGGCGGCGCAGCCGCCGCTCATGGCCGCACCGCGGGGGTTTCCACGGGCAGGCCACGGTCGCGAAGCGCCAGGTGCAGCTCCAGCGCGAGCCACTCCGGCGCGTCCGCGGCAAAGGGCTCGGCGCGCACGCCCGTCAGGCAGTTGCGCAGCCTGCGCTGCAGCGAGCCCAGCGTCTCCCACTGCAGCCGGTAGGTCGGGTAGCCCAGCCCGTTGCCCGGCGGGATGGGGCTGCCGCCCAGGCGTGCGCCGACTCGGTCGTCGTGGCATTGCGCGCACGACAGGTCGAGCTGCCCGAGCCGGGTGTGCCACAGCTTCGCGCCAAGCGCGCGCAGCCCGGCCAGCCGGGCATCGGCGGGCGGGGCCACCGCAGTGCCCCGGGAGGCATGACCGAGCGCGGCCTCCAGGGCCAGGCGCACCGGGCTTTGCGGGCCGAACGCCGGGGCACGCTGGTGGCGAACCCGGCACGCATCGACGCGCTGGCCCAGGTTCACCGCCTGGCTCGACGCCGCATCCCACGCCGGGTAGCGGGCTGCCACGCCGGCCAGGCGCGAGCCGGGGTCGGGTCCGTGGCAGTCGGCGCAGGCGCCGCCCGGGGCGGGTTCGCGCCAGGCCGCACGGCCCTCCTGCACCCACAGCGTGGCGGGGTTGAGGCTGTCGTCGCGCTGCATGGCCTGCAGCGCTGGCCCCATGAACGCGAAGCCGCTGCGCCCGGCAGGCGCGGGCTGCTGCGGCCCCTGCGGGGGCGGTTGCCCGTGTGCCGGCAGCCCGGCAAGGACCGCCAGCCCCGCCGTGCAGGCGAGTGCTCGCGCCAGGCTCGAGCCCATCCGCGGCGCGTTCATTCGGGGCGATTCTCGACGCGAATGTCCACGCTCTGCGCGTGCGCGAAGCCCTCGTCACCCTCCCAGGTGAAGTCCAGTCGCCCGCCGGCCTGCGCCACGAGGTCGAAGGCCAGGTAGGGATTGGCGGCGATGGCCGGGTGCAGTTCGGCGCTGAAGACCAGGCGTCCGTCGAGCCGGCACGTGAAGCGCCGGATGATGCGCCGAGGGATCGTGCCGCCTGCCCCGTCGGCGCGGTGCCCGCTTTCCATCGGATGCGCGATCAGCGTGCGGACCTCGAAGGGCTCGCCGGCGCGGATGCGTGGCGGCAGCGTGACAAGCGCGCGAGTGCTCACTTCCAGTTCCTCACGCCCAATTCCTCACACTTCCACGCAGGCAGCCAGCGTCACGAGCACGTCCACGCGGCGGGTCCACACGCTGCCGTCGGCCAGCCGCGCCGCCGCCACCACGGGCTGCGAGGTGGCCAGCCGGATGCGCGTGGACACGCGCGCCGCGCTCGGCGTGCCGGAGAGCGAGAAGATCGCAACGTCGGGCTGGGGGTTGCGCCCGGCAAAGAGCGCCATGGCCAGCACGTGCTGCCCGGGGCCGTGGGGACCCGGCACCGTGACCGTGACCGGGACCGCGTTGCCGTTTTCCACCAGCTCCGGCAGCTCCAGCTGCACCCGTCCCTCCTGCAGCGGGGCGCCGGCTGCGAAGCGGGCGAGCGCCGAGGCCAGCGCAGCGGTATCCGGGCTCGTCGCGGCGCGCACGCGCAGGCTCAGCCCGAGGGCGCCCACCATGCCCGCCGCGCCAGCGGCCAGCGCCCGGCGCCGCGCAAGACCTCGGTGGGAGGGCGGCAAAGTTGGGTTCACGGGCGGGACCTTGCGCGTCATTCCCGCAAGGTCATCAGGAAGGCCACGACGTCCTCCACCTGCTGCGCACTCAGCAGCGGCTGCCCGGCCGAGGCTGTGGCCACGCGGTTCAAGCCGTCCGTGCGGTGGTAGGCCGGCATGATCCCCTGCGGGTCGATGCGGCGGCTGTCGACGATGCGCAGTCGCAGCTGGCCCGCCGTCCAGCGCGCTCCGGCGCCGGCCAGGTTCGTGGCGAGGTTGCCGGTGTTGCGCTCCTCGGGAAAGGGCCCGCCGTGGCACAGCAGGCACATGCCGAGCTGGCGGTCGGCGACGATCGCACGCCCCCTGGCAGAGTTGCCGGGCTCGCGGGTGAGCGGCTGCGGGATTGCGTCACTGACGACCGGCCCGGCTGCGTGCGTGCCTGGCAGCGATGCGGCGGCTGCGCTGCCTGCCGCCCATCCGCAGGCAGCGAGCACGGCAGCGGCCGCCGCCCGGCATGTGCCGGGCAATACCCGGCGAGAGCGGCCAAGGCGCGTTGGGCGCGGCTCAGGCACGCCGCAGGCTGTGGCGCGACAGGGGCAGGGTTCGCACCCGCTGGCCCGTGGCGGCGAAGATGGCGTTGAGCACGGCGGGCGCCGCCACCGCGATCGTGGGCTCGCCCACGCCGCCCCAGAAGCCTCCGGAGGGCACGATGATGCACTCCACCTTGGGCATGTGGCGCATGAGCAGCGAGGGGTAGGTGTCGAAGTTCCGCTGCTCGATGGCGCCGTCCTTGACCGTGCAGGCCTGGAACATCAGTGCCCCGAGCCCGTAGACGAAGGAGCCCTCGATCTGCGCCTCGATCTGCTGCGGGTTCACGGCGTGTCCGCAGTCGGTGGCGGCCACGATGCGGTGAACGGTGAGTTCACCCTCGGCGCTCACCGACACTTCCGCACAAGCGGCCACGTAGCTTCCGAAGCCGTGCGTCTGCGCCAGCCCGCGATACACCTTGCGGCCTCCGATGTCGGCGGCGGCGGTGCCCCAGCCCACGCGCGTGGCCACCGCCTCGAGCACGGCCAGGTGCTTGGGGTGGCGGGCCATCAGCTTGCGCCGCAGCGCCAGGGGATCCTGGCGCGTGGCGTGCGCGACCTCGTCGAGGAAGCACTCGAGGTAGATCGCGTTCTGGTTGAGGTTCACGCCGCGCCAGAAGCCGGGGGGCACGTGCGGGTTTCGCATCGCGTGGTCGATCAGCAGGTTCGGGAAGCTGTAGCCGATCATGGCCTCGCCCCCGCCCGCGTTCAGGCCCTGGAACACCACCGGGTCGCGGCCGTCGCGCACGCTCTGCGGGAACACGCCGGCGAGGATCGACTGCCCGGCGATGCGCATGTGCAGCCCCGTGATCTCGCCGTTTGCGTCCAGCCCGGCCGTCAGCTTGCACTGCGTGATCGGGTGGTAGCGGCCATGCTGCATGTCCTCCTCGCGGCTCCACAGCAGCTTCACCGGTGTTCCCGGGAACTCGCGCGCGATCAGCACCGCCTGGGTCACCCAGTCGTGCATCGCGCCGCGGCGACCGAATCCACCCCCCAGGGGCAGCTTGTAGACCTCGCAGCTCGCCGGCGGCAGGGCGGCCGCGGCTGCGGTGGCCGCCAGCGCCGCCTCGCCGTTTTGCGTCGGTGTCCAGACCTCGCAGCGCTGGGGCGTCCAGCGCGCCGTGGCGTTCATCGGCTCCATCGTCGCGTGGTTCTGGAACGGGTAGGCGTAGACGGCCTCGATGCGTCGCGCGGCCGCTGCAATGGCCGACCGGGCGTCGCCATTGGAATTGCCGACGGCCGCCTGCTCGGCGTCCAGCCCGGTGGCGACCGTCGCCTCGATCTGGGCCTGCTGCACCGAGGCGTGGGGCCCGAGGTCCCACTGCACCGGCAGCGCGTCCAGCGCCGCCTTGGCCCGCCACCAGGTGTCGGCCACGACCGCCACCGCGCTCTCGCCCACGCGCACCACCTTGCGCACGCCGCGGCGCTTCTCTACCGCGGCCGCATCGAAGCTGCGCAGCTTGCCGCCGAAGACGGGGCAGTCCCGGATGGCGGCGTGCAGCATGCCGGGCAGCTGCAGGTCGGCCCCGTAGACGAGGGCGCCGGTGGTCTTCTCCACCGTGTCCAGCCGCGCCAGCCGCTTGCCCACGAGCTTCCAGTCCTTCGGGTCCTTCAGCGGGATGTCAGTGGGAACGGGCAACGTGGCGGCCGCCGCCGCCATCTGGCCGTAGGTGGTGCGCCGCCCGGTCGGGACGTGCGTGATGACCCCGGCTGCGGCCCGGCACTCGGCCGCGGGCACCTTCCACCCCTCGGCAGCGGCCTGCACGAGCATCATCCGCGCCGCCGTGCCGCCCTTGCGCACGTAGTCCTGCGATTCGCGGATGCCGCGGCTGCCGCCGGTGGAGAAGTTGCCCCAGATCCGGTTGCGCGCCAGGTTCTGGCCCGGCGTCGGGTACTCGGTGGTGACGCGCGACCAGTCGCACTCGAGCTCCTCGGCCACGAGCTGCGCCAGACCCGTCAGCGTGCCCTGGCCCATCTCGGAGCGCGCGATGCGGATGATCACGCGCTCGTCGGGCTGCACCACCACCCAGGCGCCCAGCTCGCGCACGGCGCCCGTGGGCTGGCCGCGGACCGGCTCCGGGAAGGTGAAGCCCAGCACGAACGATCCCGCGGCAGTCGCTGCCGAGGCCCCAAGGAATCCCCTCCGAGACAGCTCGGTCGACCCCGTCGTCGCGCCTGCGCTCAGGCTCTCCTCGTGGCGCGCCGCCTCGGGTGGAGCCGTCGGATGCGTGGCCCCGCTCATGCCGACCTCCCGGGCAGGTGCACGATGTCCAGACCCGCCGTCTTGGCATTGCCGCCGGAGGCCACCACCTTGATCGCAGCGCGCACCCGGTTGTAGGTGCCGCAGCGGCAGATGTTGGTCATCGCCGCGTCGATGTCGGCGTCGGTGGGCCGGGGCTTGTCGCGCAGCAGGGCCGCCGCGGCCATGATCATGCCGCTTTGGCAGTAGCCGCACTGCGGCACGTCCAGCGCCGCCCACGCCTTCTGCACCGGGTGCTGCCCGTCGCGCGACAGCCCCTCGATCGTCACGATCTTCTGCGTCGGCTGGATGGCCGCCACCGGCACCACGCACGAGCGCAGCGGGGCGCCATCCACATGGACGGTGCAGGCGCCGCACTGCGCCACGCCGCAGCCGTACTTGGTGCCAGTCAGGCCCAACTGTTCGCGCAGCACCCACAGCAGCGGGGTGTCGGGTTCAGCGTCGTGCTGCTGCAACTGGCCGTTCACATGCAGGGAGGGCATCCAAAGGTCTCCTGGTTCGAGCTGGCGGGACCCCAGCTTGGGGCAAGTATGCGCGCCGGAGTCTGGCTTCCCCCTTGAATTTCGTCACCTGGCCCCCAAAAAGCCCCCATCCACCCGGGGCTCCGCCCCTCTTTCCTCCGACCTCCTCCGAACCTGCGCCCGCTCGAGAACCATGACCAAGCAGACCCACTCCTTCCAGGCCGAAGTCAAGCAGATCCTGCACCTTGTCACGCACTCGCTCTACTCCAACAAGGAGATATTCCTGCGCGAGCTCATCTCCAACGCTTCGGATGCCTGCGACAAGCTTCGCTTCGAGGCGCTCGACCACCCGGGTTACTACGAGGATGCGCCGAACCTGGAGATCCGCGTCTTCTTCGACGAACAGTCGCGCACCCTGACGATTCGCGACAACGGCATCGGCATGAGCGCCGAGGAGGCGATGCAGCACCTGGGCACCATCGCCCGCAGCGGAACGCGTGAGTTCATGGCACGGCTCGAAGGCGACCAGAAGAAGGACGCCAACCTGATCGGCCAGTTCGGGGTGGGCTTCTACTCGGGCTTCATCGTCGCCGATCGCATCACGGTGGAGTCCCGCCGCGCGGGCCTCAAGCCCGAGGAGGGCGTGCGCTGGACCAGCGAGGGCACGGGCGACTTCGAGACCGAGGCCATCACCCGCGCCGGGCGCGGCACCGATGTGATCCTGCACCTGCGCGAGGGCGAGGAGGAGTTCTTCAAGACCTGGAAGCTGCGCTCGATCGTCAGCAAGTACTCCGATCACATCTCGCTGCCCATCCTGCTGAAGAAGGAGGAGTGGGACGACGACAAGAAGGAGCAGGTGCTCCAGGACGATTGGGAGGCCGTGAACAAGGCCTCGGCGCTGTGGGCGCGCAGCAAGAGCGAGATCACCGACTCCGAGTACCAGGAGTTCTACAAGCAGATCAGCTACGACAGCCAGGCGCCGCTGGCCTACACGCACAACCGCGTGGAGGGCCGCACCGAGTACACGCAGCTGCTGTTCGTGCCGGCCAAGGCGCCCTTCGACCTGTGGAACCGCGACAAGCGCGGCGGCGTGAAGCTCTACGTCAAGCGCGTCTTCATCATGGACGACGCCGAGGCGCTGATGCCCGTATACCTGCGCTTCGTCAGGGGCGTGATCGACTCGGCCGACCTGCCCTTGAACGTCAGCCGCGAGCTGCTCCAGGAGAGCCGGGACGTGAAGTCCATCCGGGAGGGCTCGACCAAGCGCGTGCTCTCGATGCTGGAGGACCTGGCCGAGAACCAGAAGGACAAGTACGCCGAGTTCTGGAGCCAGTTCGGAGCCGTGATCAAGGAAGGGGTGGGCGAGGATCACACCAACCAGGAGCGGCTGGCCAAGCTGCTGCGATTCGCCTCCACGCACGCCGACTCCAGCGTGTCCTTCGCCGACTACCTCACCCGCATGAAGGAAGGCCAGGAGGCGATCTACTACATCACGGCCGACTCACTGGTCGCCGCCAAGGGCAGCCCGCAGTTGGAGGTCTTTCGCAAGAAGGGCATCGAGGTGCTGCTGCTGACGGACCGCGTCGACGAGTGGATGCTCTCGCACCTCTACGAGTTCGAGGGCAAGCCGCTGCAGAGCGTGGCCAAGGGGGCGGTGGACCTGGGCAAGCTGCAGGACGAGCAGGAGAAGAAGCAGGCCGAGGAGGCTGCTGAGTCCTTCAAGCCGGTGCTCGAGCGGCTCAGGGCTGCGCTCAAGGACCGCGCCCGGGACGTGCGCGCGACGACGCGGCTGGTCGACTCGCCTGCCTGCATCGTGGTGGAGGAGGGCGACATGAGCGCGCACCTGGCGCGCATGCTGCGCCAGGCCGGCCAGAGTGCACCGGCTTCGCAGCCGATCCTGGAGGTCAACCCCGAGCATGCGCTCGTGATGCGTCTGTCCGAGGATGCCCGCTTCGACGATCTGGCGCACATCCTTTTCGACCAGGCGCTGCTGGCCGAAGGCGGGCAGCTCGAGGATCCGGCCGGCTACGTGCAGCGCGTGAACCGGCTGCTCGCAGCTTAGTCGGCGCCCGTTGCGGCCAGCTGCTCGCGCAGCTGCACGACCTGCTGCGCCCAGTAGCCCGAGCTGCCGAAGGCGGGGAACGCCACCGGGAAGGCCGGGTCGTGCCAGCGTTGCGCGATCCAGGCGTTGTGGCGGATCATCCGCCACAGCCGCAGCGCACCCACCAGCGCGAGTTCGCGCTCGTCGAAGTCCGTGAAGCGCCTGTAGCCGGCCAGCAGCTGCGCGAGCTGATGGCCCGCAGCCACCGGGTCGCCCGACAGCAGCATCCACAGGTCCTGCACGGCCGGCCCGTTGCACGCGTCGTCCAGGTCGACGATGTGGGCGCCCTCGTCGCGCCACAGCAGGTTGCCCGGGTGGCAGTCTCCGTGCAGCCTCGATTCGCGCGGGCGCACCGCGCCGAAATCTGCCGCGATGCGGGCGATCGCCTGCTCGCAGGCGGCGCGCCAGGCGGGAGCCTGGTCCTCGGGCACGAAAGCGCCCGCCTCCAGTTCAGCCAGCGAGGTGCGCGCCTCATCGGCCGGGCGCATCGTGCGCCGGTGGCCAAAGGGCTGGCGCCGTCCCACCGCGTGCAGCCGCCCGATGAACCCGCCCAGGCGCTGCAGCACCGCGTCGTCCTCCAGCTCGGGCGCGCGACCGGCTCGGCGCGGGCTGACCGCCAGGCGCATCGGCGGCTCGCCCGCACCGAACACAGCCAGCGTGTGAGGGGGCACGCGGGGCTCCAGACGCAGTGCAACAGCCCCCAGGCCCGCCTCGGGCGCGGGCTCGCGTAGTGCCAGGGGCGCCACCACGGGCACCTCCTCGTCGGCGAGCTCGCGCGCAAAGGCGTGCTCCTCCAGGATCTGGGCGTCTGTCCAGCGAGCCGGGCGGTAGAACTTGGCCACCACCGCGCCCCCGTCCTCGAGCATCACCTGGAAGACACGGTTCTCGTAGGAGTTCAACTGCAGGATGCGCCCGTCGCCACGCAGCCCGACCGCCTGAAGGGCGTCGAGTACCGCGTCGGGTGTGAGCCCGGCGTAGTCGGGCGGCGGCGCATCCCCGCGCACCGGCGGGCCCTGCGGCACCGTCAGTGCCGCGCCGCCATGGGCGGCAGCGGGGCACCTTCGCCGAGCGCTTCGGCCAGGTCCTGGGAGAGGTCTACCGGGGCATCCCGCCCGCGCCGCAGGCTCGCCTGCTCCCCCATCAGCGGCAGGATCGAATCGGGCGTGGTGGCGCTGCCCGCCTGCCGCCCGTGGTAGCCCTCCTGCAGGAAGCCGGGTTCGCGCCACAGCGGCTTGCGCCCTCGGCGGGGCACATCGGCCGGGCCTGCGCCAGGCTCGCGGGCCGCCACCGCCGGCTGCGGGCCGCGCATGCCGGCCGCTCCCTGGGGCACAAGCAGTTGCAGCTCCGCCGCAGAAGGCAGCCGATCGGGGCGGCAGCGCAGGTAGCGCACCCGGCACGCGGAGAGCACCTCCTGCTTGATCCGCAGCGAGCGCTCCGAGGGCGGGCGCGGGCCTTCCAGATCGATGGCGGCCACCACACGCCCGCTGGTGCTGCACAGGGCGAAGGTGACCGACTGCGACCCGAGCAGGCGGTACCAGCTGCCCAGGGCCTGAGAATCCTCGGGCTGGCAGAAGCGCACGAGCGGAAGCTTCACGAGCACGGCGTGGTGGGGGAACGCTTCCACGAGCTGCCGGTAGATGCGCCGCTCGTCACCGTTGAAGACCGGGCGGCTCTGCAGGGGCCAGGAGGCGGGCAGGGGCTCGGGCTCGGCGGCACGCGCGCGCCGTTGAAGCCACCACAGGCCGGCAGCGACGAGCGCCGCGAGCGCGCCGACAACGGCGGACCAGGCGAGAACAGGCATGGAGAGCGGAAATAGTTCACGCCGATGCTACCCGCGCGGCCCCGGGCTGGCGCACGGGGCGTACCCCGCGCTCGAGGGGCCCCCGGACCTCGCCACAGCGCTCGATTTGGCGATATACTCAAAGGCTTTCCCCTCATCGGCCGGGGAAGACGTGCGCGCCCATCCCCTCCAAGGGGCAGACGCGAACGGGCGCGAAGCGCCAGGCCGACGGCCCTGCCGAGGCCCCACCCACAAGGGGATCCGGCGCAGCCGTCGGGTCGTGCGCGCGTCGGGCTCCGGATGACGGGGTCACGGCGCGTGTGCGCGAGTCAGGCCGTCTGTTGCGCGCGGCTTGCCGCGCGTCCTCCGGGAACCTCTCATGAAGACCTTCAGCGCCAAGCCGGCCGAGGTGGAGCACGGGTGGTTTGTGATTGACGCCACCGACAAGGTGCTCGGGCGTGTTGCCAGCGAAGCAGCAGCCCGTTTGCGCGGCAAGCACAAGGCCATCTACACGCCCCACGTCGACACCGGCGACT
>JBIIED010000284.1:0-4333 GCA_044237995.1 Rubrivivax sp.
TCCTTCACGTGCAGGGCCTCGCCCCAGCCAGGGTGCGCAAACACCACATCGGGCACGAACCCCTGGGCCTGCAGCCGCTCCATGGCCTGGGCGCACGAGCGCGCACGCGCGAGCTTGGCCGACCACTCCTTCAAGGGGCCGGCGGGAGCCTGCAGGTCGGGTTGTGCGGCATCGGGCGCGTGCAGGATGTGGGGCACCTGGGGGAGCGCCGGGCGCCCACCCTCCACACCCAGGGCGACCACCTGGTGCCCGCGCGCGGCCAGGGCCGGGGCCACGTGTACGAACTGCCCGGGGAAGTTCTGGTGGATGAACAGGATCTTCATCGGGCTGGTGCGCGCAGCCAGTCCTTGACCGGCGTTGTGATCTTCCTGCGCGCGAGGAGGCGATTCATTCAGCGCTGGACCTGGGCAGGCTAGCTGGGACGCTTCACCGACGCCGACCACTCCTCGAGCAAACACTCCTCCAACACCGCCAATGCCCCATCCATCTCCCCCACCGTCGTCACCAGCGGCGGCGTGAGCGTGAGCGTGCTGCCCATCGTCGTCTTGAACGAGAGTCCGCGCGCGAGGGCGCGGTAAAGGATGCGGTCGGCGGCTTCGGCGGCCGGCGTCTTGGCGGCGCGGTCGCTCACCAGTTCGATGCCGATGAGCAGGCCACGGCCGCGTACGTCGCCGATGAGCGGGATGCGGGCCTTCATCTCCTGCAGCCGCGCCAGCGCATGCGCCCCCACGCGCGCGGCGTTCTCCACCAGGCCCTCGCGCTCTATCACCTCGAGGGTGGCCAGCGCGGCGGCGGCCGTGACGGGGTTCTTCTCGTGCGTGTAGTGGCCGAATGCATAGTCGCCCGCCACGTTGAGCTCGGTGCGCGCCACGCACGCGGCGATGGGCAGCACGCCACCGCCGAGTGCCTTGCCAAGCACGACGATGTCGGGCTTGGCGCCGTCGTGCTCGGCAGCGAAGAAGCGGCCGGTCTTGCCCAACCCGGTCGGGATCTCGTCGAAGATCAGCAGCGTGCCGTGCGCCCGGCAGGCCTCGGCCACGGCCTGCCAGTAGCCTGGCGGGGGGATGAAGGGCACCGCGCGCGCGGGCTCGGCCACCACGGCGGCCACGTCGCCTTCGCGCTCGAGCACGTAGCGCACCATCGAGGCGCAGGCCAGGCGGCATTGGTCGAGCCGCGGCTGGCCCTGGTCGTCCACCGGATGGCCATAGGCGCATCGGTAGCAGCCAAAGGGCGCCACATGCTCGGTGCCGGGCACGAGCGGCCCCACGGCCCGGCCGCTGCGAAAGAGCGACTCCCCGCCCACGCTCGAGCTGCCGAAGCCCGCGCCATGGAAGGCGTCCCAGAAGCTCAGCGTCTTGAAGCGGCCGGTGGCTGCACGCGCGAGCTTGATGGCCACCTCCACCGCGTCGCTGCCGCCCGTGGTGAAGAGCACGCGGCCCGGCACACCGGTGAGGCCTTGGAAGCGGGCGGACAGTGCCTCGGCGAGCTCGACTGCGCGCTCGCTGGCGTAGCGGCGGGGAGCAAAGCTCAGCTCGTCGAGCTGCGCGCGGATGGCGCCGAGCACGTGCGGGTGGGCGTAGCCCACGTGGTGCACGTTGTTTCCATGGAAGTCCATGTACCGCCGGCCGGTCATGTCCTCGATCCAGATGCCCTCGGCGCGGCGGATGGCGTTCAGGCAGGGCGTGGAGACGGACTGGTGCAGGAAGGCGTCAGAGTCGCGCCGCAGCAGCTCGCGCGTGGGCGCATCGAGGTGCTCGCGCTGCCAGGCGCTTCGCCGGGGCGAGGAGTTGATGTCGCCTTCACTTTGGCTCGGGGTGTCGAGGCGGTGTTCGGGTGCGTTCATCTCGGCGCCTGCCTTGGTTTCGTCATCGCCAACGCAGCACTTCCCAGCCGCGCTCGACGGCCATTGCTGCGAGCTTCGGGTCGGGGTCGACGGCCACCGCGCGGGTGGCGGCCGCCAGGAGGGGCGCATCGTTGATCGAATCGCTGTAGGCCACGCTGAGGAGCTCCTCCAGCACGAGCCCCTGCCCGGCCAGCCAACCATGCAGCCGCACGACCTTGCCCTCGCGCATGTTGGGCTCGCCGGCGAGGCGGCCGGTGTAGGCGCCGTCCGCCCCGAGCTCGCATTCGGTGGCCAGCAGGTGCTCGAAACCCAGGTGCGCCGCAGTGAGCTCGGTGAGCACGCGGTTGGTGGCGGTGGTCATCACGAGGAGGTCGCCGGCATCCTGGTGCGCGCGCACCCGCGCCCGCGCCGCCTCGGGGATGCGCGGCACGATCTCCTCGCGCAGGAAGCGCTGGCGCAGCGGCTCCCACTGCGCCGGGCTGCGGCCGCAGAGCGTGGAGACGTAGAAGCCGCAGAACTCGTGCGTGCCGATGCTGCCGGCGCGGTAGCCTGCTTCCATCGCCGCATTGCGCGGCTCGAAGGTGGCGCGGTCGAGCACGCCCTCTTGCATCAGCCACTCGCACCACAGCACGTCGCTGTCACCGCTGAGCAGCGTGTGGTCGAGATCGAAGAGGGCGAGGGTGGGCAAGGTCGAGCGGCCCTCAGGCGGGCTGTCGCAGGTGCCAGGCCTTGGGCCGCGTGAAGGTCTGGATGCCGTGCGTGGAAAGCGTCAGGCCGATGCCTGAATCGCCCACGCCCGACCACGGCAGGCGCGGGCTCACGCGGTCGCAGCAGTTCCAGTAGACGCTGCCGGCGTTCACGCGAGCGAGGATGGCGCGCGCGGCGGCTTCGTCGCGCGTGTAGACGCCCGCGGTCAGGCCGTAGCGCGTGTCGTTCATGAGCGCAATCGCCTCCTCGTCGCCGCTGGCGCGCTGGATGCCCACGATCGGGCCGAAGCTCTCCTCGCGCATCACCTCCATCGTGTGGTTCACGTTCGTGAGCACCGTGGGCTCGAAGCCGTTGCCGGGCCCGGGAAGGCGCCGGCCGCCGCAGGCGAGCGTCGCGCCCTTGGCCAGCGCATCGGCCACCTGCGCCTCGAGCACGGCGATCTGCGGCGCGCGCGTGAGGGGGCCGATGTAGGTGGCCGGGTCGGTGGGGTCGCCGCGCTTCATGCCCTGCACGGTGCGCACGAAGTGCTCGACGAAGGCATCGTGGATGCGGTCGTGCACATAGATGCGCTCCACCGAGCAGCAGCCCTGGCCGGTGTTGTACATGGCACCGTCCGCGAGGCTCTCGGCGGCAGCCTGCACGTCCACGTCGTCGCGCACCCAGATGGGGTCCTTGCCGCCGAGCTCGAGCTGCACCTTCACCAGGCGCGTGGCCAGCGCGGCGGCGATGCGCTGCCCCGTGGCGTGGCTGCCGGTGAAGAACAGGCCATCGATGCGCTGGGCGAGCAGGGCCTGACCCACCTCGCCTGCGCCCACGAGGCAGACCATCACGGCTTGAGGCACGCCGCTTTCGTGCAGCAGCCGGGCGATGTGCTGGCCGGTGAGCGCGGCGTACTCGCTGGGCTTGTAGAGCACGGCGTTGCCGGTGAGGAGGGCCGGCACGATCACGTTGCAGCCCACGAACCAGGGGTAGTTCCAGGCCGAGATGTTGGCCACCACGCCCAGCGGCTCGAAGGAGATCTGCTCGTGCATGCCCCCGCCATCGAACACGTGCTCGTCGCGCACCGCGCGCTCGGCCTGCTCGAGGAAGAAGTCCAGCCGCGGCAGCAGCCCGTTGAGCTCGTTGCGCGACAGCGCGATGGGCTTGCCCGTCTCGGCCGTCATGGTGGCAGCCAGCGTGTCGAGCTGCGCGACGATGGCTGCGCGAAAGCGCGCGACCGTGGCCAGCCGCTCGGCCATCGGCCTGGCGGCCCAGGCCGGTTGAGCGGCGCGTGCGGCAGCGGCCTTGGTGGCCACGCTCGTGGCATCGTCGGCGGGGATCTCGGCCAGCGTCTGGCCGGTGGCGGGGTTGGTGATCTTCAGTGTGGGCATGGTGATGTCTACGCCTTCACGGCACGTGCTGCGGCCAGGAAGTCCTCGAGCATGGCGGTGTCGTCGAAATTGTCGGGGCTGCCGGGTACGTGAAACTCCGGGTGCCACTGCACCGCAGCGAGGTAGGAGCCGCCCGTGGTGCGGCGGATCGCTTCCACCGTGCCGTCTTCCGGGCAGCGCGCCTCCACCACGAAGCCAGGTGCAACCTTCTTCACACCCTGGTGGTGGATGCTGTTCGTGACGGCCCGCGTGACGCCCGGGTAGAGCTCGGCCAGCCGCGTGCCCGGCACGAGCTCCACGGGGTGGTAGTGCTGCTCGTAGCGCTCCAGGCGCCGGTGCTCGCGCGAGCCGGGCACCTGGGTCTCGATGTCCTGGTAGAGCGAGCCGCCATACATCACGTTAATGAGCTGAA
>JBIIED010000285.1:0-4301 GCA_044237995.1 Rubrivivax sp.
TGGCCGCCTCCCATCCCTGCACATCGGCGTGAGCGTGAAAGGCCGCGCCGGCAATCGCCGGCAGCTCCAGCAGGCGCACGGCATGCCCGGCCTCGCGCAGCGCGCGGGTGGCCCGCTCGAGCGCGCGCTGCATGTCGGGCGCGGGCGCACCCCAGGGGTAGTCCGCCACCACACCCACCACGAGCAGGCGATCGGCCCGAAGCTGCGAGGCGGCCAATGCGCGGCCCGTGAGCGCCTGCGCAAACCCTCGCATGTCGGCCACGGCTCCTGCAAAGAGCCCGACCGTGTCGAGCGACCACGAGAAGCACTTCAGACCGCTGGTGGGCAGCCATCCGAAGGTGGGCTTGTAGCCCACCACTCCGCAATACGAGGCCGGCCGGATCACCGAGCCGCCTGTCTGCGTGCCCACGGCCAGCGGGATCACGCCTGCGGCCACCGCTGCGGCCGACCCGGCCGACGAGCCCCCAGGGGTGCGCCCAGGGGCGCGCGGGTTGCGCGTGGCCGTGGGGTGCAGGAACGCGAACTCCGTGGTGGTGGTCTTGCCCACGATGCAAGCGCCTGCGCGCTGCAGCGCCGAGACGATGCCGGCATCGTGCCGCGCGGGCGCGGGCGGGTAGATCGAGGGCGCGCCGTAGGCGGTGGGCAGCTCACGCGTGTCGAAGATGTCCTTCACGCCCACGGCGATGCCAGCCAGCGGCCGCTCGGCACTCTCGGCACTCTCGGCACCCTCGGCACCCTCGGCGTCCTTCGCGATGCCCGGGAGGGCCTGCTCGTCGACCAGGCACGTGAAGGCACCGAGCTCGGGCTCGCGCGCGCGGATCGCCTGCAAGGTGTCGCGCAGCGAGCCGCCCGAGGCGGCCGCGATACGGATGGGTGGGTGAAGAGGATCGCTCATGGCAGGGACGGCTCGCGGAACTCGATCCGCGCATTCTGGCTGCAAGCCGGCCGCCGCGACCCGAGGCACACTAGTGCCCGACGCAGCGTTCCTGGAACCGGTTTTCCGTGAGCACCTCCCCCGACAGTCCGACCGTGGCGACGCCCGGGCCGCATGAGTTCGCCTTCCTCGATCAGGCCAGCTTCCTGCGCGCCTCGCGCACGGGCGACGCGCGCACCCGCCCCCTCGGATTGGCCGGGTTGTGCTGGGACGGCTCGACCACGAACCGCCCGGGAGCGCGCTTCGGGCCGCGCGCCATCCGGCAGGCCAGCCACATGCTGTGCGACGCCACCCACCCGCACTTCGACTGCAGCCCGACGAGCCACCTGCGCGACTTCGGCGATCTGCCCCTGCCCAACACGGGCCTGGCGGACATGCGCGCGCAGCTCGCGCAGCTCGCGCCGGCGCTGCTGGCGCAGCACCACATGGTGTGGCTCGGGGGGGACCATTCCGTGACGCTGCCGCTGCTGCGCGCGCTGCGCACGCAGCAAGGCCGGCCGCTGTCGGTGATCCACTTCGATGCCCACTGCGACACCTGGCGCGACCACTTCGGCGAACCCAGCGGCCACGGCACCTGGGTCTACGAGGCGATCAGCGAGGGGCTCGTCGTGCCCGAGCGCTTCGTGCAGCTGGGCATCCGCTCCGCGGGCGACCGCAGCGCCCGCGAGTACGTGCGCGCCCAGGGTGGCCTGATCTTCACGGCGCGTGACCTGCGCGGCCTGGAGAGCCCGCAGCAGCTCGCGGGCGTGCTCGCGCAGGTGCGCGAGCGCCTCGTCACGCACGACTCGGCCCCGGTCTACCTGAGCCTGGACATCGACTGCCTGGACCCGGCCTTCGCCCCGGGCACGGGCACCCCCGAGCCCGGCGGCCTGACGACGGCGCAGGTTCTCACCTGCATCGAGGAGCTCAACGACCTGCCCTTCGTGGGCATGGACTGCGTGGAGGTGGCTCCGCCCTTCGATCACGCCGAGCTCACGGCCTCGGCGGCCGCGACCTTCGTCTGGACGTATCTCGCTGGCCGCTGCGCCGCGGGCGCGGCCCAGCCACCGCGCGCACGCTGAGCCAGGGAGCTGCCAATGACCTCGCGCATGGCCCAGGAGGCCGCTCAGGCGCCTCAGGCCGTGCAGCGGCTGCTTGCGCACGCCACGCCGCTCCTGGAGGAGCTGGGCGCGCGGCTGCGCGAGCAGCCTCCTCGCTCCGTGCTCACGCTGGCGCGCGGCAGCTCTGACCACGCTGCGCTCCATACCGGCTACCTCGCGATGGCGCGCCTGGGGCAGCTCGTCACGTCGCTGCCGATGTCGCTCGTCACGCTGTACCGTGCGCGCATTTCCTGCGATGGGCTGCTCGCCCTGGCCTTCTCGCAGTCCGGCCAGAGCCCGGACCTGGTGGAGCCGCTGCGCGAGTTTGCAGCCCGCGGGGCAGGCACGGTGGCCTTCGTCAACGATGCACAGTCGCCGCTGGCGCTGTCCGCGCAGCGCGTCGTCGCCTTGCAGGCCGGCCCGGAGACGAGCGTGGCGGCCACCAAGAGCTGCATCTGCCAGCTCGTCGCGGGCGCAGCCTTCGTGGCCAGCTGGGAGGCCGGGCCCGCAATGGCTGGCACGGGCAGGTCCGCGGGCAGTGGTGCCAATTCCGGTCAAGCCTGCGCCCTGCAGCAGGCCCTGCACCAGCTGCCCGAGGCGCTCGGGCAGGCCGCCAGCCTGGACTGGTCACCCGCCATCCACGTGCTGCGCGAAGCTCGCCAGCTCTACGTGATCGGGCGCGGCACGGGCTGGCCGGTGGCCATGGAGATGGCGCTCAAGCTCAAGGAACTGTGCGGCGTGCAGGCCGAGGCCTTCTCGGGCGCGGAGGTGCAGCACGGCCCGATCGCGCTCGTGGAGGAGGGTTTCACGCTGCTCGTGCTTGCCCCGCGCGGCCCGGCCCAGGCCGGGCTGCTGGAGCTGGCCGCGCGGTTGCGCGAGCGCGGCGCCAGCGTGCTGCTGGCCGCCCCGCCGGGCACGCCCGGTGCGCAATTGCCGGTCGCCCCCACGGCCGACCCCGAGCTCGACCCCATCAGCGCCCTGCAGAGCTTCTACGTCATGGTCGAAGCCCTGGCGCGCGCCCGCGGGCTCGACCCCGACAGCCCGCGGCACCTGAGCAAGGTCACGCGCACGCGCTGAAGTGCGAGTCGCTCCACGCATGAGGATGCATGGCGGCCAACGAGGGCACCTGAGCACATGGGCCGCAGCCTGACGCCCCCTGGCAGCCTGCCGCGGCGACGCCTGCTGCAGCAGGCCCTGGCCGCCACCGCCTCCCCCTTGCTGGCCCAGGCCGCCCACGCCGCTGCGGCCCGGCAGGAGGCTGTGCAGCAGGAAGTCCAGCAGGAGGTCCGCGCCACCTGGCTCACCACCACCGCCAACACCGCCCTGGCCAGCCCGCAGGCCACCGGTGCCACGATGCGCGCGCTGCGCGAGATCGGCCTGAACACGGTCTACGTGGAGAGCTGGAAGAACGGCTACACGCAGTTCCCGAGCCGTGTGCTCGAGCGCACCATCGGCGTGGCGGCGCGCCCCGGCCAGGCCCTGCAGGATCCGAGCGAAACCCCCGGCACCCGCCCCGCACGGGACCTGCTCGAGGAGGCGCTGATCGAAGCGCACCGCCAGGGCCTCGTGTGCGTGGCGTGGTTCGAGTACGGCTTCATGGCTGCGCACGGCTCCACGCACAACCACCTGCGGCGCCTGAAGCCCGAGTGGCTCTCGCGCGACCGCCGCGGGCAGGAGGTCGCCCCCAACGGCTTCGTGTGGATGAACCCGCTGCGCCCCGACGTGCGCGCCTTCCTGCTCGACCTCACGCTGGAGGCCATCGCGCGCTACGACCTCGACGGCGTGCAGTTCGACGACCGCATCGTCTGGCCACACGTGACGATGGGCTACGACGACGACACGCGCGCGGCCTACGCCGCCGAGCACGGCGGGCGCGCGCCGCCAGACGACCCGCACGACCCGGCCTGGATGCGCTGGCGTGCGGGCAAGCTCGATGCGCTGGCGCAGCCCTTCGCCGCCGCGCTGCGCGCCGCGCTGCCCGGGCGCGTGGTGTCGCTGAGCCCTGCGGTCTTTCCGTGGTCGTACGAGAACTACCTGCTGGACTGGCCGTCCTGGGGCCGCTGGCCCGAGGAGCAGCGCTGGACGGAAGTGGTGCCGCAGGCCTACCGCTTGAGCCTGGAGGCCTTCGAGCGCACCTGGGCCGAGCAGGTGCAGGCCCTGGAGCAGGCCGGCAGCTACCGGCCGCGCGAACTGCTCGCGGGCATCCGCATCGTGGGCGACGGGCGCGACTCGAGCTGGGCGCAGCTGCGCGGCTCCATCGATCTCACGCGGCGCCTGGGCAACGGCGG
>JBIIED010000286.1:0-4299 GCA_044237995.1 Rubrivivax sp.
CTACGCTCAACCGGACGTGCAACAGCGTTCGTCGCCCGGGCCTCATTTCATTCTGGCCCGGCCGCCGCACGCTGCCGCACGCCGGTTAGCTTCACGTTAGGTCGCAGAATCGAAGCACAGTGCAGTCCGGTCGTACTTTCACTCAGCGCGCCTTTGCGCTAGCACTTGCAACCGCCCTCACCTTCGGGCCTCTGCTAGCGCTGCATTTTGGAAGACAGCCAAGCACCACAGAGAGTACAACCGAGAGAGTCTCATACCTGAGCCTTCTACAAGCGCCATCAGTACCACATGACCTAACCAAGCCTCCCATTGAGAAGAAGGCGAGGCAACTTGTCAGCTCACCCGAAGAGACACGGGCCACCGCATCGACGTACCAGTCAAACAGCTCTACTCCAGACTCCATCACCTTGGACACAGTCCAATCTATCTCTGCAGTGAAAGTAGAGGCTCCCGAACGATCAGAGTTGCCAGCAAGCGCGCCAATTGAGCTTGACCTGGCAACTATTCGTGCAGCCAACCGTGCCTCCAAGAGTAATGTGCGCAATCTGGCAGAGAGCAGTGGAACCTACTTCGGGGATCAGCCTTTGTCAAAGACAGAGAAACTTGCCAACGCAGTTACCCGAACTGCCAAGGAGGATTGCCTGGGCCCAAACCCAGGTGGCTCACTGTTATCTGTTATCGATATTGCGCTCAAGGCGGCCAGAGACAAATGCAAGTAGCCCCGCTGCGGCCTAACCCCTCGCTCAAGCTGACCCGCTACGGCAGGCGCTGTAAGCCTGGTCCGCGGCACATGGTGCATCATTGCGAACCAGGCTTACAGCGCCGTAATAGTCCGACCAGGGCCGTCCTTGCGTGAACGCCGTCTGATGCGAAGCATCCGACCCCAGGCGTAGACCCGCTTGGAGGTGTGCGCTTCGAGGAGATGGTGCACACGATGAAGAGTGAGGAAGGCGCGGCCCGGCGCCGACGGCGACAACACGAGCGCGGGTTCAAGGAAGAACTTGTCCGCCAGAGTCTGCAGCCCGGCGCGTCGGTATCGGCCATCGCGCTGGACAACGGCATCAACGCCAACATGCTGTTCAAGTGGCGCAGGGAGCACTTGCGCGCCGCCTCGCCCCGCGCGGTGCCGGCCGTGCTGCTGCCGGTGGAGGTGGCGGCGACTGTCGATGGCAACCTGATGCCCTCGACAAGCGTGCCTGTGATGCCGGCCGTACAGGCCAAGCCCGCATCGCGCGGTGGCGTGATCGAGTTGGAGGTGGCCGGCGTCCAGGTGCGTGTGCGTGGCGTGGTCGACGAGGCCAGCTTGTGCAGCGTCCTGCGCGCGCTGCGCCAGGCGCGATGATCGGCCCGCGCGCAGGCACCCGCGTGTGGCTGGCTGCCGGTGTCACCGACATGCGCTGCGGCATTGACTCGCTGGCAGCCAAGGTACACACCGTGCTGGCCGAAGATCCGTACGCTGGTCACGTCTTCGCCTTCCGCGGACGCCGAGGTGACCTCGTCAAGCTGCTGTGGAGTGATGGCGACGGCATGTGCCTGCTGACCAAGCGGCTCGAGCGCGGCCGCTTCGTGTGGCCACAGGCCGACAGCGGCAGCGTGCTGCTCAGCATGGCCCAGTTGTCGATGCTGCTGGAGGGCATCGACTGGCGTCGCCCTGAGCGCACATGGCAGCCCCGCGCGGCGGCTTGATGCTCACTGGCGCGACCTGGCATCGCGTTGACAGTGGATGCCCCGTTGTTCTGCGAGACGCGTACGCCCATAGTCATGCTCCATGATCTTGGACGAGGCCCTGCAGCGCAACGCCGAACTCGGCGCGCAGGTGCAGCACCTCCAAGATGAGCTCAAGCGTGCGCAATTGGCCATCGAGAAGCTCAAGCTCGAGGTCACCTACCTGCGGCGTATGAAGTACGGCCGCTCCAGCGAGCGGCTGGAGCACGCGCAGCTCGAGTTGGTCGGCGGCCAGGTGGCGCACGTGGAGCCTGCCGAGCCGGCCGCTGCCGGCACAGGCAAGGTTGCCTCGCTCGATGAACATCGCCGCAAGCGTGGCCACCGGCCGCGACCCCACCTGCGCGAGTTGCCGGCACACCTGCCGCGGCGCACCGTGCTGCACTGGCCTGACGGGCACCACGGCGGCTGCGGCTGCGCCGCTTGCGGACTGGCCCTGCGCGAGATCGGTCAGGATGTCAGCGAGGTGCTCGACTACGAGCCCGGCAGCTTCCATGTCGTGCGTCATGTGCGGCCCAAGCTGGTGTGCGGCGGCTGCAAGACCATCACCCAGGCGAGTGCACCGAGCCGGCCGATCGACCGTGTGCTGGCCGGCGCAGGTCTGTTGGCCCACGTCCTGGTCAACAAGTACTGTGACCACCTCCCGCTTTACCGTCAGAGCCAGATCTATGCGCGTACCGGACTTGACCTGCATCGCTCCACGCTGACCGACTGGGTGGCGCAGGCTGCACATCTGCTAACCCCGCTGGCCCAGGCGATCGGCCGCTACGTGCTGCAGGCCCATAAGGTCCATGGCGATGACACACCGATCCGCGCGCTGGGCGGCAAGTGCCGCAAGGTGCACACCGGCCGGCTGTGGGTCTACGTGCGCGACGACCGCAACTGCGGCGAGCAGGCTGCCCCGGCCGTTTGGTTCCAGTACTCGGTGGACCGCAAGGGTGAACACCCTGGTGCGCACCTGAAGCACTTCAGCGGCGTGCTGCAGGCCGACGCCTTCGCGGGCTACAACGCGCTGTACAGCAAGGACCGCAAGCCCGGTCGCATCATCGAAGCCAGATGCTGGAGCCACGCGCGCCGCAAGCTGTGGGACATCCATATGCGGCAACGCCAGATGGCTGGCACGCTGGCGCACCAGGGGCTGCAGCGTATCGGTGAGTTGTTCAAGATCGAGGCCCGGATCCAGGGCCGGCCACCCGACGAGCGAAGGCAGACCAGGAAGGATGAGACGGCACCCTTGCTCAAGGACCTGCACACCTGGATGACCCAGACGCTGGCACAGGTGTCGGCCAAGTCACCCATGGCGCTGGCCGTCGGATACGCGCTGAGCAACTGGACGGCGCTTACGCAGTTCGTCGACGACGGGCGCATCGAGGCACACAACAATACTGCCGAACGCGCGTTGCGCTGCGTGGCGCTTGGCAGGAAGAACTACCTGCACCTGGGCTCTGACGTCGGAGGCCACAGCGCGGCGGTGATCTACACGCTGATCGGTTCGGCCAAGCTCAACGGCATCGACCCGCTGTGCTACCTGACCCACGTGCTGCAACGCATAGCCCAGCATCCGATCAACCGCATCGACGAGTTGATGCCCTGGGTCGTGGCGCCGCAGCTGGAGCCGGCCTGGCAGCAACCGGCCATGGCCGAGGCAGCCTGAGCGACTCGCAGCCGAGCCTCAGGCGGTACGCGCCGCCGCTACAGTGGCGCCATGGACACGATCTCCACATCGCACGACCTCCACGCCTGGCAGTTGTACGTCGAGCTCGAGGATGTGCGTCCGAAGGTGTGGCGCCGACTGCTGGTGCCGCTGACCGCGGACCTGTCATACCTGCACGTGGCACTGCTGTGGGGCACCGGCTGGCAGGGTGGGCATGTGCACGAGTTCGTTTTCGGTGCCGACCACTACGGGGCGTCGGAGCCCGGCCGAGAGTTCCCAGACGATCTGATGCCCGAAGAGGGAGTGACCTTGGACCAGGCGCTGGGCAGGCGCAAGGGCTTCAAGTACCTCTACGACTTCGGCGACTGCTGGTGGCACACCGTCAAGGTCGAGCAGATCGTCAGGCTGGACACGCCGCTGGGGTTCGCGCGGTGCATCGCGGGGCAAAACGCCTGCCCGCCTGAGGATGTCGGCGGTGCTGGTGGATACGAGGAATTCCTCGAGGCGCTGGCCCATCCAGGCCATCCCGAGCATGCCGCCCAAAAGGAGTGGATCGACGGCGACTTCGACCCGCACGGCTTCGACATCGACGAAGTCAACGCGCGTCTAAATGCCAAGGAGTGATGCCGTCAAGGATGGTCGCCGTCGGACTATTACACAGCGCCCGCCTCCGCGGGCAGCTTAGCTCGAACGTTAGGCCGCGGCAGGAGGCGCAGTGGCTCTCATCTGGACCATCGGCTCTGAGGTATCTGCAGAGGACTTGGACACGATCTCGGCAGCCGTCACTTCGCACGGACGCTCCAAGGCGATCGATGGTCATGCCCAACCTATAGCGTGTCTCGTGCGCGACGGTGAGGAACTGGTTGCCGGCGGATCAGGCCGCACCGAGTACACGCGCCTGTTCGTCAACTACCTGTGGGTGG
>JBIIED010000049.1:0-14786 GCA_044237995.1 Rubrivivax sp.
CGCCGATGAGCGCCTGCAGAGGCAGGCCCTCCTCGGCAGCCGGCGCCGCGGCAGCCAAGCCCATCGTCTGCTCGTATTCGCGCAGCGCCTGCCCGGTGTGCGTGCCCGGGTGCGCACGCACCTGCTCGGGGGTACCGGTGCACACCACCTCGCCGCCGCCCTCGCCGCCCTCGGGGCCGAGGTCGATGATCCAGTCGGCAGCACGGATCACGTCGAGGTTGTGCTCGATGACGACCAGCGAGTGGCCGGCATCCAGGAGCTTGCGCAGCGCCCGCATCAGCTTGGCGATATCGTCGAAGTGCAGCCCCGTGGTGGGCTCGTCGAAGAGGAAGAGGGTGCCCTTCTTGGCCACACGCTGCGCCGGGCCGGTGGCGGCCTCGGCGAGGAAACCCGCCAGCTTCAGGCGCTGCGCCTCACCGCCCGAGAGCGTCGGCACGGGCTGGCCCAGCCGCAGGTAGTCCAGGCCCACGTCCACGAGCGGCTGCAGCCGCGCCACCACCTCGCGGTCTTCCCGAAAGAGCGTGCAGGCCTCGCTCACCGTGAGGTCGAGCACGTCAGCCACCGAGAGCTGGCGCGGGCCGCGCACGATGCGCACCTCCAGGATCTCGGGCCGGTAGCGTCGGCCGTCGCAGTCCGGGCAGCGCAGGTAGACGTCGGAGAGGAACTGCATCTCCACGTGCTCGAAGCCCGAGCCGCCGCAGCTCGGGCAACGCCCGTCCCCGGCGTTGAAGCTGAACATGCCCGCGCCGTAGCTGCGCTCCAGGGCCAGCGGCGCACCGGCGAAGATCTTGCGCACCTCGTCGAAGGCGCCCACGTAGCTCGCCGGGTTGCTGCGTGCGGTCTTGCCGATGGGGGACTGGTCGACGAAGACGGCGTCGGCCAGCTGCTCGGCGCCCAGCAGCCGCTCGTGCGCCCCGGGCGCCTCGGTGGACTTGCCGAAGTGACGCGCCAGGGCCGGTGCCAGCACGTCCTGCACCAGCGTGCTCTTGCCCGAGCCCGAGACGCCGGTGACGCACACCAGGCGCTGCAGCGGCAGCTCCACCGTCACGTGGCGCAGGTTGTGCTCGGTGGCGCCCTCGAGCACGAGCTTGGGCGTGGAGCCGTCCACCAGGCGCCGAAAGCCCGCGCCGACCTGGCGCCGCCCGCCCAGATAGGCACCGGTGAGCGTGTCGGCATGGCGCGCCTGCTCGGGCGTGCCGTCGAAGACGATGCGCCCGCCGCGCTCGCCCGGGCCCGGGCCCATGTCGATGAGGCGGTCGGCCGCGAGCATCACGGCAGGGTCGTGCTCGACGACGACGAGCGTGTTGCCCGCGTCGCGCAGCCGGTGCATGGCCTGCACGATGCGGTTCATGTCGCGCGGGTGCAGCCCGATGCTCGGCTCGTCGAGCACGAACATCGTGTTGACGAGCGAGGTGCCCAGGGCGGTCGTGAGGTTGATGCGCTGCACCTCGCCGCCGGAGAGCGTGCGGCTCTGGCGGTCCAGCGTCAGGTACGACAGGCCCACGTCGCACAGGTAGCGCAACCGCGTGCGGATCTCGTCGAGCAGCAGCTTGAGCGCCTCGTCGGCCACGGAGCCTGGCAGCGCAAGGCCCTCGAAGAAGCGCGCCAGGCGCGCCAGGGACAGGCCCATCAGGTCGTGCAGGCCCAGGCCGGGCAGCGCCTCGAGCTGCTCGCGCGTCCAGCCCGTTCCCACCGGCAGGAAGCGCCTGGGCGGGTCCATCACCGCGTCGGCCTGCTCCTTCGTGCCCAGGCGCCACAGCAGCGCCTCGGTCTTCAGGCGCGCACCGCCGCAGCTGCCGCACGAGGTGTAGCTGCGGTACTTCGACAAGAGCACGCGGATGTGCATCTTGTAGGCCTTGCTCTCGAGGTAGCCGAAGAAGCGGCGCACGCCGTACCACTGGCGGTTCCAGTCGCCCTTCCAGTGCGGCGTGCCCTCGATCACCCACTCGCGCTGCGCGGGCGTGAGCTGCATCCAGGGCGTGTCGCGCGGGATGCCGGCCTCGCCGGCGTACTTCAGCAGGTCGTCCTGGCTCTCCGACCAGGCCGGCGTCTGCAGCGGCTTGATCGCGCCGTTGCGCAGCGTCTTGCGCACGTCGGGGATGACCAGGCCGAAGTCCACGCCGATCACGCGGCCGAAGCCGCGGCAGGTCTCGCAGGCGCCGAAGGCCGAGTTGAAGCTGAAGAGCGCGGGCTGCGGATCGGCGTAGCGCAGGTCGCTCTCCGGGCAGTGCAGCCCGGTGGACCAGCGCCACTGCTGCGGCGCAGCGCCCTCCTCGGCCGGGACCACGTGCACGTCCAGCCGGCCCTGGCCGCGCTTGAGCGCAAGCTCGATGGCCTCCATCGCGCGCACGCGCTCGGTGGCGCCGATGCGGAAGCGATCGGCCACCACGGCGAGGATCTTGCGCGTGCCTTCCACGCGCTCGGCCTGCACGCGCGTGAAGCCGCTGGCCGCCAGCCACTGCTCCTGCTGCTCGGCGCTGGTGTCGGCCGGCAACTCGGCCGGGAAGGTGAGCACCAGGCGTGGGTCACCGGCGGCCTGTGCCCGCGCGAGCAGGTCGGCGTAGATCGTCTCGGGCGTGTCGTGCCGCACGGGCAGCGCCGTCTGGCGGTCGAAAAGCTGCGCGGCGCGCGCGAACAGCAGCTTCAGGTGGTCGTTGAGCTCCGTCATGGTGCCCACCGTGCTGCGGCTCGTGCGCACCGGGTTCGTCTGATCGATGGCGATCGCCGGCGGCACGCCGTCGACCCGGTCCACCGCCGGGCGGTCCATGCGGTCGAGGAACTGGCGCGCGTAGGCGCTGAAGGTCTCGACGTAGCGCCGCTGCCCCTCGGCGTAGAGGGTGTCGAAGACGAGGCTGGACTTGCCCGACCCGCTCGGCCCGGTGACGACCGTGAGCTCGCCCGTGCGGATGTCGAGGTCGAGGTTCCTGAGGTTGTGCTGGCGCGCGCCGCGGATGCGGATCAGCCCGGTGGACATGGATCTCCCAGTGGCCCTGCGAGAGGGGCCGAACCGAGCATTCTAGGCAGGCGGCGGAACGACCGTGCGCGCCAGGGGCGTGACCCTGCGGGCCGTGCGGCAGGTCCGGCAGGCCCGGCAGATGCCCCGGGCGCGCCGGCCGGGGCAGGCGCGGGAAGGCCGCCTCAGTCCAGCCCGAGCTTGATGCGCCGCGCCACCTCGCCCCACTTGCGGTTGTCGGCGGCAAGCTGCGCGGCCGCCTCGGCCGGGGTGTTGCCCACGAGCGTCTGGTCGCTCGCCTTGAGCCTCTCGGCCGCCTCGGGGGTGCGCAGGGCGTCGACGAATGCCTGGCGCATCCTGGCCACGATGGGATCGGGCACGCCGCGCGGCGCCCACATGGCGAGCGTGAAGTCGGCCACGTAGCCGGCCACGCCAGCCTCAGCCACGGTGGGAACCTCCGGCAGCGTGGGCGAACGCCGGCTGCCCGACACCGCCAGCGCCACGAGCTTGCCCGCGCGCACCTGCGGCAGGACCGTCGGCCCGGCGAGCAATCCACATGGCACCTGGCCGCCCATCACGTCCTGCATCGCCAGCGCCGGGCCCTTGTAGGGCACGTGTGTCATCTCGAAGCCGGCCATCGACTGCAGCAGTTCCATCGAAAGGTGCCCGGGCACGCCGGCTCCCCCCGAGGCGTAGCTCATCTTCGTCGCGCGGGCCTTGGCGACCAGTTCAGCCAGCGTCTTCGCGCCCACCGACGGGTGGCACACCAGGGTCTGGCTGAAGGCCGTGCCGATGGTCACCGGCGCGAGCGCCTCGGGCGCGAAGCCCAGGCTCTTGTAGACGTGCGGGTTGACGGTGACGAGGGTGTCGGTGGACCACAGCCACGTGTAGCCGTCCGGCGCCGCGCGCGCGACCTCGGCCGCACCGAGGTTGCCCCCGGCGCCGGGCTTGTTGTCGATCACGATGGGCTGGCGCAGCGTCGCCTGCATCCGCTCGGCCGCCAGCCGGATGACCATGTCACTCGGCCCGCCCGGCGGGAAGGGGAGCACGATGCGCAGCGGGCGCTCGGGCCAGGCGGCCTGGGCCCAGGCCGGTGCGGTCAGGCCGCCGGCCAGTCCGGCCAGCAGGAGGGAAAGCACTCGTCGGGTGATGCGCATGAGGGGTCTCGGTGTGGCCAGAGGCGGTCGGTCAGTCGGCCCGGAAACCGGTGGCCTTGACCACCGGGGCCCAGCGCGCCGTGGAGGCTTGCTCGATGCGGGTCAGGTCGGCCGGGCTGCCGCCGCCGGGCTCCAGCGCCAGGCGCCCGAAGCGCTCGACCACGTCGGGCTGGGCCAGTGCCCGGTTCAGCGCCCGGTTGAAGGCGGTGATGGCAGGCTCGGGTGTGCGGGCCGGTGCGTAGGCCGCAAACCAGCCCGAGGCGACGATGTTCGGGAAGCCCGACTCGCGGAAGGTGGGCACATCGGGCAGGACGGGGCTGCGCCGCTCGCCCGAGACCGCCAGGATGCGCACCTTGCCTGCCCGGTGGGATTCGAGGGCCTCTAGCACCACGTCGATGCCGGCGGAGATCTGGCCGCCGATGAGCGCCGTCATCAAGGGTGCGCCGCCTGCAAAGGGCACGTGCACCATGCCGGCATCGCCCTCGCGCGAGAGCATCTCGCCGAAGAAGTGCGGCAGGCTGCCGGCTGCGGGCGAGCCGAAGTTCGCGCGCTGCGGATTGGTCTTCACCCAGGCGAGGAATTCCTGCACCGTCTTGACCGGCAGCGCCGCAGGCACCGTCAGGGCGAAGCTGAAGTTGCACACATGCCCCACCGGGGCGAAGTCGGTGGCGGGGTTGTAGTTGAGCTTGGAGAACACGAGCGGCGCCAGCACGGGCACCACCACGGGCGCGAGCATGAAGGTGCTGCCGTCGGCGGGCGCTGCCTTGAGCATGTCGGCCGCCACGCGCCCGCCGGCGCCGGGCTTGTTGTCGATGACGATGTTGGCCTTGAGCTCGTCCTTCATCTTGTCGGCCAGCAGCCGCGCGACCGTGTCGATCGAGCCGCCAGGGGGGAAGCCCACCAGGATGCGCAGCGTGCGGTCGGCCTGGGCCTGGGCAGCGATCGGCGTCAGGCCGGCAAGCAGGGCGCCGGCAGGAAAGGCCAGCAGATGGCGACGAAGCATGGGCGAGGTTCCTGTGAAGGAGGGAGTAGGTGGAGCCGGCACCCGCACAGCGCGGGTGAGCCCAGTGTGCGCACGCGCCGCGCCCGCATCAAGGCCCGTTCGGGTTTGTGCGAGGCTGGCCGTGCCCGAGTGCGCGCGCCCGCAGGCGGCCCACGATCCCGGTGGGAAAGTGGTAGACCGACAGCACGAAGAGCACCCCGAGCCACAGCAGCCAGCGATCCGGCGTGAGCAGGGCTTCGAGCACCGGCACGCCCTGCACCGCCGGGCCGGCAAGCTTGAGCAGGTCCTGCAGGTAGTTCTGCGCCAGCACGAAGAGCACGCTGCCCACCACCGCCCCGTAGAGGGTGCCCATGCCGCCGATGACGACGATCAGCAGCACGTCGAGCATGATCTCGAAGCTCAGCGTGGTGTCGGGCCCCGTGTAGCGCAGCCACAGCGCCAGCAGTGCGCCAGCCACCGTGGCAAAGAGCGCCGACAGGACGTTGGAGGCGGTGCGGTAGGCCACCGTGCGAAAGCCGATCGCCTCGGCGCGGAAGTCGTTCTCGCGGATGGCCTGCAGCACGCGCCCGAAGGGCGAGTTGACGATGCGCAGCAGCACGAGGAAAAGCGCCGTCACGGTGATGAAGAGCAGCCAGTAGGTGAGCGTGCGCCCGTCGATCATGAGCCCGAGCACCTCGGTCTCGAAGGGCTCGAAGGAGGGGCTCAGCCAGGGCGGGGCCTTGAAGGTCATGCCGTCCTCGCCGCCGGTGAGGCCGCTGAACTGCGAGGCCAGGGTCTGGAAGGCCGAGGCCACGGCCAGCGTCACCATGGCAAAGAAGATCGCCTTGACGCGCAGGCTGAACAGGCCCACGAGCAGCGACAGGATCGTGGACAGCGCCAGCGACGCCGCCAGCCCGATGGCCACCGCCGCAAAGCCTGGGCCGAGACCGGCGCTGGCGATGGCCACGCCATAGGCGCCGATGCCGAAGAACATGGTGTGGGCAAAGCTGACGATGCCGGTATAGCCGAGCAGCAGGTCGTAGCTCGCCACGAGCAGCACGAAGACGAGGATCTTGGCCACCACCGACATCGACTTGGCGCCGGGAAACAGGAAGGGCGCAAGCGCGAGCACCACCAGGATGACCATGAGCGCGGCAGCCAGCCACGGGCTTCGGGGCCGGTCGTGCGAGACGAGACGGTCGATCAGCTTCATCGGGGCCTCACACCGTCTTCACCGGGTACAGGCCCTGCGGGCGCCACAGCAGCACGGCCACCATCAGCGCGATGTTGGACACGAGCGCCACCTTGGGCGCGAGGAACCCCACGTAGTTGGCCACCAGGCCCACGAGCAGCGCGCCCACGAAGCAGCCGAAAGTCGAGCCCAGGCCGCCGATGATGATGACGATGAAGATCAGCACGTTGACCTGCGCACCGATCTGCGGCGTGACGTTCTGCTGGTACAGCCCCCACAGCACGCCGCCCAGCCCGGCAAGCGCCGAGCCGGCGACGAACACGCCCACGAAGAGTTCGCGCACGCGGTAGCCCAGGGCCTCCACCATCGAGCGGTCCTGCACGCCGGCGCGGATCAGCAGGCCCACCTTCGTGCGCGCCAGCGTGAAGGCCAGCAGCGCGAACACGGCCAGCCCGATGGCCGACGCCAGCACGCGGTACTTCTCGATGGCCGCATCGCCCAGCAGCCAGGCGCCTCGCAGCACGTCGGGCAGCGGCAGCGCCACCTGCAGCGGGCCCCAGATCACCTTGATGATCTCCTCGCCCACGATCATGCCGCCCATCGTGATGAGGATCTGCTTGAGGTGCAGGCCGTAGACGGGGCGCACCACCACGCGCTCGAAGGCCCAGCCCACGGCGGCCGCCACGGCCATGGCCACCGCCATCGCCGCGAACACCGACACGAGCCCCGGCCAGCCGGCCGCGGCCGACCAGCCCATCACGCTCGTGGCCACGAACGCGCCCAGCGCGATGAAGACGCCGTGGCCGAAATTGAGCACGTCCATCAGGCCGAAGACGAGCGTCAGGCCCGAGGCGATCACGAAGACGATCAGGCCCATGGCCAGGCCAGCCACCGTGAGGGTGAGCCAGGTGCTCGGGCTGCCGAGCGCGGGCAGCGCCAGCACGACGAGCGCACCCAGGAGCGCCACGGGCTTCCAGTCGAAACTCGCCCGTGGAATGGCGGCGGCCTCGTCGTCGAGGGCAGCGGCGGGCATGGGACTCGTCATGCGTGAGCTCCCAGCGACAGGCCCAGCAGGCGCTGCTGCAGCGGCTCGTCGCCTGCCAGGGCGGCCATCGTGCCGCGGTGCACGATGCGGCCGTTGTCCATCACCGCCACGGTATCGCCCAGGGCGCGCGCCATCTGGAAGTTCTGCTCCACGAGCAAGGTGGTGGTGCGCTGCGCCTTGAGCTCCCTGAGCGCGGCCACGAGGTTGGCCACGATGGCCGGGGCGAGCCCCTTGCTCGGCTCGTCGATGAGCAGCAAGGCGCGCGGCTCGACGATGGCGCGCGCCACCGCAAGCATCTGCTTTTGCCCGCCGCTGAGCTTGCCCGCCGGCACGAGCCAGAACTTCCTGAGGGCCGGAAAGAGCCCGAAGATCCACTGCAGCCGGGCCTCGTCGAGCTCGCCGGCGTGGCGCGCCGCGCGTGCGGCCAGCACCATGTTCTCCTGCACCGTGAGATCGCTGAAGATGCCCATGCTCTCGGGCACGTAGGCCAGGCCGGCGCGCGCGATCTCGGGCGTGGCCAGGGCCTGCAGCGCCTGGCCGCGCAGCCGGACCTCGCCGCGGCTGGCCCGCACCAGGCCCATCACGGTGCGAAGCGTCGTCGTCTTGCCCGCGCCGTTGCGGCCCAGCAGCACCGTGACCTCGCCCTCGGGCACGGCGAGGTCTACGCCGTGCAGGATGTGATAAGCCCCGATGTGGGCATGCACGCCCTGGAGCTCGAGCAGCGGCGCGGCGGGCGTCACGGCGCGGCCCCTAGATAGGCCTGCTGCACGATGGGCGAGGCCATCACGGCGGCCGGCTCGCCGTCGGCCACGAGGCGGCCGTTGTGCAGCACGACGATGCGGTCGGCCAGTTCGCGCACCACGTCCATCTTGTGCTCCACGAGCAGGATCGTGCGGTCGCGCCGCGCCTTCAGCGCCCGGATGAGGTCCAGCACCACGGGCACGTCGTCCACGCTCATGCCGGCAGTGGGCTCGTCGAACATGTAGACGAGCGGGTCCAGCGCCATCAGGATCGCCACCTCCAGCTTGCGCTGATCGCCGTGCGCCAGGGCGGCCGCGGGCAGCTCGAGCTTGTCGCCCAGCTGCACCTGCACGAGCAAGGCGCACGCCTCGTCGATCCAATCCTGCCGGTCGAGCCACACGGCCAGCGCGTCGCGCCAGACCGCCAGCCAGCTGCGACCGGCGCGGCCCTGCTCGCGCGCCTGCACGGCCAGCCGCACGTTCTCGAGCACGCTCAGGCTGGGGAAGAGCTGCGTGAGCTGGAAGGCGCGCCCCAGGCCGCGGTGCGTGCGCCGCGCCGCGGGCAGCAAGGAGAGGTCCTCGCCCTGCAGCAGCACCCGGCCTTCGCTGGCGGGCAGCTGGCCGCTCACGAGGTTGAAGTAGGTCGTCTTGCCCGCGCCGTTGGGCCCGACGATGGCTGTCAGCGTACCGGCCTCGAAACGGCACGAGACCCCGTCGACGGCCACATGGCCGCCGAAGCGGATCGTCAGGTCCTGCGTCTCGAGCACCGTGCAGCCCGCCGCGGCCGTGTCGGGCTCAGCGCCTGTTCTGGATCGGTACGTTCATCTCGCTGGCCTTGATCTCTCGCACGAGTTCGGGCACGCCCCAGGCGAAGGCGGGATCCACCTTGATGCGGAAGTGGTACATGTCCTGCATGGCCTGGTGGTCTTCCTTGCGGAAGGTCATCTTGCCCTTGGGCGTCTCGAAGCTCATGCCCTCCATGGTGGCGATGAGCCGGTTCGTGTTGGTGTCGCCACCGGTCTTCTTGAGGGCCTCCACGATGGCGATGGCCGCGCTCATGCCGCCGGCGGTGAAGAAGTCCGGCGGGCTCTTGAACTTCGTGTAGTGATTGGCCACGAGCCACTCGTTGACCGGGTTCTTGGGGATGCCGAAGTAGTAGTACAGGGCCCCTTCCATGCCCGGGTACTTCTTGTACGAGACCATGGCCGGCAGGATGTTGCCGCCGGTGGCCATCTCGATGCCGTAGCGCCTCTGCAGCTCGAGCTCGGCGAACTTGTCGAAGGGGGAGTTGCCGCCGGCCCAGATCACCCAGACGAACTTGCGCCCCGGCTGGTCCTTCATCTTGTCCACCAGGCGCTGGAAGGCGGCCGTGAAGTCGGTGGTGGCTGGGGAGACGAACTCCTCGTGCACGAACTTGCCCTTCTTGACGGCGGCCTTGAAGGCCTTCACGCCGTCGCGCCCGAAGGCGTTGTCCTGGGCGAGCGTGGCCAGCACGTGGCCGGACTTGTCCAGGGCCACGGCGTTGGAGATCGCATCCTGGCTGGAGTTGCGGCCGGTACGGAAGATGTACTTGTTCCACTTATCGCCCGTGATCGAGTCGGCCACGGCAGGCTCCACGAGCAGGATCTTCTTGTACTCCTCGGCCACGGGCAGCATCGCCAGCGCCACCGGGCTGGCGGTCGGACCCACCGCGATGTCGACCTTGTCATCGGCGTAGGCCGCGGCGAGCTGCGCCTTGCCCACGTCGGGCTTGCCCTGGTCGTCCTTCTCGATGACCACGAGCTTGCGCCCGGCCACGGCCATCGTGCCGCCCGTGGCGTACTCCAGGCCCATCTGGAAGCCGACGATGGTCTGCTTGGCGTAGGCCTCCAGCGGCCCGGTCTTGCTCGCGATGATCGCGATCTTCACGTCGGGCTTGGCCTGCGCGAGCGCGGCGGCCGGCGCGCCGATCGCGCAGGCCACGGCCAGGGTGGCCGCAGCCAGGGTGAAGCGACGCATCGGGCGCCAAGACGTCGTCGGAACCATGGGAAATCTCCTTTGCGGGTGGGCCTTGCGGGCGTGCGGCAACCAAAGCGCCGGCACGCGCAGTCGAGAGAGTAACCGGCGTCCCCCTTGGGGAACCCCTTGGTGCGCAGGGAGGCACAGTCGTGGCACGATTGAAGGTTACGCCTCAGGAGTCCCACGATGACAAGCCCCCGCCTGGCCCGCCGCCAGTTCGTTCTCGCCGGCACCGCCGCCTGCCTGGGCCTGCCCGCCGCGCGTGCACAGTCGGCCTGGCCCTCCAAGCCGGTCAACATCATCGTGCCCTTCCCGCCCGGCGGCGGCACCGACGCCTTCGCGCGGCCCTTGTTCGCGGCGATGGGCCGCAACACCGGGCGCCAGTTCGTCATCGACAACAAGGGCGGCGCAGGAGGCACGCTCGGGGCGGGGCTGGCGTCGCGCGCCACCGCCGATGGCTACAACTACTTCATGGGCGCGGTGCACCACGCGATCGCGCCTTCGATGTACCCCAAGCTCGACTACGACATCGAGAAGGACTTCGTGCCCGTGGGGCTCGTCTCGAGCGTGCCGCAGGTGATCGTCGTCAACCCTCAGAAGGTGCAGGCCACGACGCTGGCGCAGTTCCTCGAGTTCGTTCGCAAGAACCCGGGACGCCTGAACTACGGCTCGGCCGGCAACGGCACCTCGCACCACCTGGCGGGCGAGCTCTTCAAGATCCAGACCAAGACCTTCATCACCCACATCCCCTATCGCGGCGCCGGCCCGGCCCTGCAGGACCTGATCGCCGGGCAGGTGGACGTGATGTTCGACGGCCTGGGCTCTTCGGCCGCCCACATCCGCGGCGGCCGCATCCGCGCCATCGCCGTGGCGGGCGACAAGCGCGCGCCCGGCTTCCCGGACCTGCCCACCGCGCCCGAATCGGGCGTGAAGGACTACAAGGTTGCGACCTGGTACGGCATCTGGGCCCCGAAGGCCGCACCGCGCGAGACGATCGCCGCCATGCAGGCGGAGATGCGCAAGGCGCTGAACTCCGACGAGCTCAAGGCCGCCTGGACGGGCCTGGGCACCGAGACACCCAACCTGTGGGGCGACGATTTCGGCCGCTTCGTGAACGCCGAAATCAAGCGCTGGGCCGAGGTCGTCAAGAGCTCGGGCGCCAAGCTCGACTGACGCGCCGGCACCCGCCCGCGACTGCCGCGCGCGACAGACTGTGCGGACACGTCCGCCCGCACGGCGCGCCCAGGCACGAATCCTGCCTAAGCCTTCCCCATGAGCAACGACAACCTGTTCGCGGCCCTGCGCCGCGCTTTTCCCGCTGACCTCGACTCGGTCGCGGTGGAGACAGCCGACGGCGCGGGCGCGCCGCGCCGCTACACCTGGCGTGACCTCGACCGCGCCAGCGCCATGATCGCCAACCTGCTCGACTCGCTCGAACTGCCCGCCGGTGCGCGCGTGGCGGTGCAGACCGACAAGAGCGTCGAGGCGCTGATGCTCTACCTCGGGGTGCTGCGCGCCGGGCTCGTGTACCTGCCGCTGAACACGGCCTACCAGTCGGCCGAGATCGAATACTTCGTGGGCAACGCGGAGCCCGCGGTGGTGGTGTGCGCGAGCCGCAACTTCCCCTGGGTGAGCAAGATCGCGTTTCGTGCTGGCACGCGCAACGTCTTCACGCTCGACGACGACATCTCGGGCTCGCTGCTCGAGCGCGCAGCAGCCCACTGCGACACGCACGAGCCAGCCGTGCGCCGCGCCGACGAGCTCGCCGCGATCCTCTACACGAGCGGCACCACCGGGCGCAGCAAGGGCGCGATGCTCACGCACGGCAACCTGCTGAGCAACGCCCGGGTGCTCAAGACCTACTGGGACTGGCAGCCCGGCGACGTGCTGATCCACGCGCTGCCGATCTTCCATGTGCACGGCCTGTTCGTGGCGATCCACGGAGCGCTGCTCAACGGCAGCCCGATGATCTGGTTCTCGCGCTTCGATCCGGCAGCCACGGTGGCGCGGCTCAAGGACGCCACCGTCTTCATGGGGGTGCCCACGCTGTACGTGCGCATGCTGGCCGAGCCGGGGCTGTCGCGTTCGGCGTGCGCCGGGATACGCCTCTTCATCAGCGGCTCTGCGCCGCTGCTGCGCGAGACCTTCGATGCCTGGGCCGAACGAACCGGGCACGTGATCCTGGAGCGCTACGGCATGAGCGAGACGCTCATGCTCACCTCCAACCCCTGCCGCGCGGCCGACGGGCGCCGCGTGGGCGGCACGGTGGGCTTTGCGCTGCCCGGAGTGGGCGTGCGCGTGCACGACGACAAGGGCATGCCGGTGGCGGCCGGTGAGATCGGCGGCATCGAGGTCAAGGGGCCCAACGTGTTCGGGGGCTACTGGCGCATGCCGGAGAAGACGGCCGAGGAGTTCACCACCGACCTGTGGTTCAAGACGGGCGACGTGGGGCGCATGGACGCCGACGGGCGGCTCACGATCGTGGGGCGCAGCAAGGACCTCGTCATCAGCGGCGGCTACAACGTCTATCCGGCCGAGGTCGAGGGCGTGATCAACGAGCTGCCGGGCGTGGCGGAGAGCGCCGTCATCGGCGTGCCGCACCCGGATTTCGGGGAGGCCGTGGTGGCCGTGGTCGTGCCCCGGGCGGGCACGGTGCTGGAGCCGGCGACGGTCACGGCCACGCTCAAGGGGCGGATCGCCAACTTCAAGGTGCCCAAGCAGGTCTATGTCGTGGCCGAGCTGCCGCGCAATGCGATGGGCAAGGTGCAGAAGAACCTCCTGCGCGACCAGCACCGGGCCCTCTTCACGGGCTGAGCGGCACGGCGCGCCGCGACGGCGCCGACGCGCACGCTCGCGCGGTGCCGGTCTCCACCGGCACGAGCACCGCGCCGGTCACCGGGTTGGGCCGAAAGAAGGTGACGCCTTTCAGCCCGGCGCGCCAGGCCTGCTCGACCGCCTGGGCCACCTCGGCCGGGCTCGCCTGCGCGGTCAGCTGCACCGTCTTGGCGATGCCGCCATCGATGAACGGGGCCACGGCTGCTACGACGGCCAGCTGCGCCCCGGGCGCGAGCTCGCCCGCCGTGACGAAGGCCTCGGGCAGCGGCGCGTCCGCGCCGTGCCGGGCGCGCCACAGTCGCCAGGCCCGGTCTTCCAGCGCGACCTCCCCTGCCTGGGCAGCGCCAGCCGGTGCGGTGCCAAGCCTGCGCCGCGCCTGCCAGGCGGGCACCGGCTCGATCCCCGGGCTCGCGTTGTCGGCCAGCGCCAGGCTGATCGAGCCGGTCGGCGCCACCGCCAGCAGGTGCGAATGGCGCAGCCCGCGCACCACGATGCGTTCACGCAGCTGCGCAGGCAGCCTCTCGGCAAAGGAGGCTGCCCCGAGGTAGCGGCGCGCATCGAAGCGCGGGTAGGCACCGCGCTCGGCGGCCAGGTCGATGGAGGCTGCATAGGCGGCGTCGCGCATCGTCTCGGCCACGTGGGCGGCCAACCGGCACGCACCCTGGCCGCCGTAGCGCAGACCGAGCATCGCCAGCGCGTCGGCCAGCCCCGTGAAGCCCAGGCCGATGCGGCGCGTGGCGCGGGCCTGGTCGCGCTGGGCCGGCAGCGGCCAGGCGGTCAGCTCGAGCGCGTTGTCGAGCAGGCGTACCCCCACCCGCGTGAGGTTGGCCAGGGCCTGCGCATCCAGCGTCGCATCGGACTCGAAGGGTCGGCGCACCAGGCGAGTGAGGTCGATCGACGCCAGGCAGCAGCTGCCGTAGGCTGGCAGCGGCTGCTCGCCGCACGGGTTCGTGGCCACGATCGACTCGAGCTCGCCCATCGGGTTCTCGCGCGCGATCGTATCCAGGAAGAGCACGCCCGGGTCGCCCCGGTCGCAGGCGCCCTGCGCGATCCGGGCGAGCAAGGCTCGCGCCGGCACGCTGGCGTGCACCCACAGGCCGTCGCTGCGCCGCACCGCGCCCGAGCCTGCCGGCTCGCAGCGGTGCACGAGCGGCCAGGTCTCGTCCTTCGCCGCCGCGTGCATGAAGGCGTCGGTGATCCCCACCGAGAGGTTGAAGTGCAGGAGCCCGCCGCTGCGCTTGGCCTCGATGAAGGCCTCGACATCGGGATGGTCGCAGCGCAGCACCGCCATCTGCGCGCCGCTGCGCGCGCCGGCGCCCTGGATCGTGGCGGCGCTGCACTCGAAGACGTGCAGGAAGCTCACCGGGCCGCTGGCCACGCCGCCGGTGCCTCCCACGCGGCAGCCCTGCGGCCGGATGCGCGAGAAGTCGTAGCCGACGCCCCCGCCGCGGCGCATCGTCTCGGTGGCTTCGGCCAGCGCCACGTAGATGCCCGGGCACCCGCCCTCGGTGTGGAAGATCGAGTCGCCCACGGGCTGCACGAAGCAACTCGCCAGCGTGGCCGACGAGCCCGCCGCGGCCGCCACGAGGATGCGCCCGGAGGGCAGCAGCCCGGCGCGCATGGCCGCGAGGAAGGCCGCTTCCTGCGACACGACCGAGGCCGCGGGCTCCACCGCGACCAGGGCCCGGGCCACGCGGCGCAGGACATCGTCCACCCCGGCCTCGCCTGGCTGGAGGTACTTGCGTGCAAGCACCGCACGTGCGGCAGGCTGCGGGTCGGGGCTGCCGGAGGCGCTCATGCGGCACGATAGGATGCGGTCGGGGCGCGGGGTTGCGTGGGCTCAAGCGGCAGCGGGCGGCAACCGCGGCCACCGCGGCCACCGGG
>JBIIED010000287.1:0-4284 GCA_044237995.1 Rubrivivax sp.
TGGTTCATCAGCGCGGTGATCGGCTGGTTCAGCTCGTGCGACAGCGCCACCGACATCTGGCCGAGCACCGCCAGCTTGCCTGTCTGCACGGCCGCGTCGCTGCTGCGGCGCAGGGCCAGCAGTGCGTCCTGCTGCGTCTGCAAGCGCTGGGAGAGGTCCCGCGTGCTGCCGGCGATGCGCTCGCGCACTTCGATCTCCAGGGCCAGCAACTCGGCCCGCCGTGCGCGCACCCGGCGGTGGTGCCACAGCGCGAGCCACAGGCTCGTTACCCCGAGGGCTGCGGCCAGTGCGGCCAGGGTGGCCTCGTGGTGCGAGCCGGGTAGCCGAGCGAGCGTGACGAGCCTCCACCCGAGCGGCCTGACGGCCCGGGAGAGGATGTCGCGCCCTTCCCAGCCGAGTGCATCGCCTTGCGTACGCGGAACGCGCGGCTGGGCCAGCAGGTCTACCCCCGGCAGCAGCTGCGCGAGCGGGGAGGCGCCATACCGGCGGGCGTCCAGCAGCCTGCGCCGCGTGTCTTCAGCAATCGGGCCGAGCGAGCGGTAGCGAAGCGGTGCCGAGGAGGCCAGGAATACGACCCCGGCTTCATCCACGAGCATCAGTGTGTCGCCGCTGGCCGCGAGCCTGCTTTCCAGCCCCTGCAGCGAGGCCTTGACGACGACCACGCCTGCCGTCGCTTCGTCCGCTTGCGTGCCTCGGGACGGCACCCGCTCCACACGGTGGGCGAGAAAGTACCCCGGCCGAGCGGTGGTGGCTCCCACCGCGTAGTAGCGCCCGAGCCGGCCCTGCATCGCGTCGCGGAAGTAAGGCCGAAAGCCGTAGTGCTGGCCCACGAAGGAGTCGCTCTGCCCGTGGTTGCTGGAGGCCAGCGTGAGCCCTTGCCGGTCCATCAGGAAGACCGCCTCGACCCCGCTGCGCCGGCTGGCTTCGGCAAGCACGGTGTTCGCCTCGGCCACGGCAGCAGCGGGCGCCTGCGGCTGCAGCGCGGCGCCGAGCCGCGGATCGAGCGCGATGAGCGCCGGCAGCGCCTCCACGCGGGCCAGCTCGGCTTCGAGTGCGCCGGCGTAAAAGCCCAGCCGCCGGGCGGCTGCATCACTCTCCTCGGCTTGGAGCCAGTGCAGCGCCACCTGGTGTGCCACCGCAGCGGCGCCGAGCACACAGGCGGCCAACAGCATCCAGTCCAGCGCGCGAGTCCGGCCCGGGGCTCGACCGGGCGGCGCGGCGGCACCGCCTGGCTCGAGCCGGGGGATGGGGATGTCGGGCTCCTGAAGGATCATCGCGCGGCCAGCCCGGGACTCTAGTGAGCCAGCACCTGCGGTGCATCGTGGTTTGCCGATAGGGGGCGGCCCCAGTGAGTCTGCCGAACCGCACAGCCGGCGCGTGGGCTGTACCCCTGGGCAGACACGCCTGGGGCCCGCAGCCCGCTCAGGGGCTGCGCATGGCTGCCATTCCTACGGGCTTTCCCGCAATCGGCTCCGTTCGGCATACCGCTTGCAGTCATTCAGCCCGCGCGGCTCTGCCGTGCCGGGGCCCTGCAAGGCGCGCGGTTCCGCTCCAACCCCATACAAGCCAGGAGACGAATCTCATGAACGACCCTCTTCCCGTCACCCGCCGCCGCACGCTGGCGCTCCTCCTGGCCGCGCCGGCCGCCGTGCGCGCGCAGGGCACTTCCGCCAAGCCCATCCGCCTCGTCGTGCCCTTCGCGCCCGGCGGCACCACCGACATCATCGCCCGCATCGTGGCGCCAGCCATGGCCGCGCGGCTCGGGCAGACGGTGGTGGTGGACAACAAGGCCGGTGCCGGCGGCATCGTCGGGGCAATGGAGGTGGTGCGCGCCGAGCCCGACGGGCTCACGCTCAGCGTGGCCACCGTCTCCACCACCGCCGCCAACCCCGCCATCAACCCGAAGATCCCCTACGACCCGCTGCGCGACTTCGTGCCCATCGTCAACCTCGCGGCCACGCCCAACGTGCTGGCCGTCCACCCGGGCCTGGGCGTGCGCGACTTCGCGGGCTTTCTGCAGACCGTGAAGGCGCAGCCCGGGCGCCACAGCTACGCGAGCTCGGGCACGGGCGGCATCGGCCACCTGCAGACCGAGCTTCTCAAGAGCCTGTCGGGCATCTTCATCACCCACATTCCCTACCGCGGCGCGGGCCCGGCGCTCAACGATGCGGTGGCTGGGCAGGTGCCCATCGTCTTCGACAACCTGCCCTCGGCGCTGCCCTTCATCAAGCAGGGGCGGCTGGTGGCGCTGGCCGTGTCGGCCCCCACCCGGGTGGCCGCGCTGCCGGAGGTGCCCACCTTCAAGGAGCTCGGGCTCGAGCCCGTCAACCGCATGGCCTATTACGGGCTGCTGGCCCCGCGCGGCACGAAGGCCGAGGTGATCGCGCGGATTCACGCGGCGGCCAAGGCCGCGCTGGCCGAGCCCGCAGTGGCCCAGCGCATCCAGGAGACGGGCTCGATTATCGTGGGCAACACGCCGGCCGAGTTCGAGCAGCAGATCCGCGACGAGCTCGAGGTATACCGCACGGTGGTGCGCACGCAAGGGCTCAAGCTGGACAGCTGAAGCCAAGTGTGGCGGCGGGGGCACGCCCGTGTTTACAGGTGTACGCCGGTCGCCTGTGTCGCCAGAGGGGCGTTCCGCGCGGCCGATCTACCTATCTCGACCCGCCGGAGTCCAGAGAGTACTGAAGCCAACGTTCCAGACGCGCTATCGCGTCGACTTCAGCAGCTTCCAGGTGACGCAAGTCTTCGGTCAACTGTCCCCCGACGAAGCCATCTTGCTGCAAGGCCTTTAGAGCGTTGACTGCGCCGATGAGCACCGCCCCTCGCGATTCCAGCCACGTCGTATACGCCTCACGGGCGTTTGGCAACTCCTGCAGCACTCGCTCGCGGAGCAGGGTTTCCAATTGCAAGGCGTTGGGATGAAGTGCGAGGAAGTGGCAGGACCGTCCGTTGCCATAATCTACTCGTGGCTCTGGTACGGAAACAAGGCAGTCTAAGATGTCTTTTGACAAGGCCCTTGGTGCGGTTTCTAGATACTGTCCGTTCTGTATTTTCAGAAGTGCCTCAGCCATGCCGGGGCGCACAAGATTACCTTGAGGTATTGCTTCACGCCTCATATCCCCGATTCGGGGCTCCGCTTCAATTGAGTTGCAGATCGTTTCATGATAATGCTTCGAATCTTTGTTGACACAGTCAATCACACCGAAAGGGCTTGAGTGCGTGTCGTAGGCGCCGCGCCCCGTGACCTTTAGATCCGTACCATATTTTGGTATACCCCAGGCTACTTGCGTAGCTGGGGGATCATCTTGAGCACGTACAATATGGATATTACTACTGCCCTCAGGCAAGAGTGCAGCGCACGTCGCTACCGATCCGACGAGGAAAAGTGAAATTGCCGCCAGAGTAGTGCTCTTGGTCATCGCGTGCCTGAATGACGATCAGAAGTCGGGTGCTACAGCGTAGGAGCCAGGATAATTGCTTCGTACGAAATGCAGTATTCCTAGTCGGGCCTGAAAAAGATTATTTCGAGCCGCAAGTATAGCGGCTCTTCTTTGGCCGGCAAGAATGAGCGTCCCGCAAATTGTACTAGACGTGAGGGCGGCGCCGTTTGCGACACTTGTCCAAGTCTGATTAGATGATTGATGCCAAGAATAGCCTGACAACACTCCGGCCCCCAAGATGCTCGCTACGGAAAGAGTATTTGCCGCAAGGTTGTAGCGTGTCTCCTCGTAAGCGAGCCTTGCGGCTTCCTGATAAGTTCTAAGGAGTCGGAGAAACTCGTCGCTCCGCTCGAAGGACATCCAACCAGAGAAGTGGTAATCCGTCGTCCGATACAAGTTATCGGTAGCCAAAACCGCGAATATCCGGCGGGTAACTGTGGTGGAGTTGACAGTTCTCCGATATGTCCAGGAGACGGCTCGAAATCCCTCCATTCCATCCCCGCTCGTTTCCATCGAAGAAAACACATTCCGGGAGCTTCCCACGAGTGTCCAAGTATTGTTCTGACTATCCCTTATCGCGTTGGGTGGGACGAAGAGGCTATTGGAGGATGCAATATCGGCGAGACTGCGATGTCGGCTCCCATTCCCATCTGGATCTCTATTATCTAAGGTGCTCAGATTTCGATAGTGTGTATGGCCCTTGAAATCGACCACCCTGTTTCCGGCTGAGTCAGTCGTGAGCCCTAAGGTCTGATGCCAATGCAAATGCTGCGTCCCTGCACTGTCTGTGTAATATCGGCATACAAGGTCTCTGTTGTTGGAGGTAGTATATGGTTGAAAA
>JBIIED010000050.1:0-14778 GCA_044237995.1 Rubrivivax sp.
GCGGCGGCGTCGTCAGGGGCTCGTCAGAGGGCCGCAGCTGGGCCACCTGCGCATGCGCGATGTCCATCCAGCCCGTGGGCTTGCGGCACCGCTGCTCGAACTGGCGTGCGAGCCTCTCGCCGATCTGCCGCGTGCGGGCCTTGATCTGGCTCCAGTAGCTGGGCTGTATCAGGAGATGCTCGGCAAAGCGCCGCTCAAGGCCGCGCAGGGCCGCAGCGTCGGGGTGGCGCACGGCAGCCTGCACGAACTCCTCGAAGAGCAGGAGGGCGTTCTCGTAGCGCTGCTGCGCCACTGCGCCCGCACCCGGGTCGTCGTTGAGCATGTTCACATGATAAAGGAGTGGGACTGCGGTCTGGGCTACCGTCCGCAGCCCGAATCACTTCGCATCCCGTGCCCCGATGAAGCTCCACTACAGCCGCGGCGCAAGCTCGCGTTCGCCCCACATCTGTCTGCGGGAACCGGGCTTGGCGTTCACGCCCGTGCTGGCCAGCTTCAAGACGAAGAAGCTGGCCGACGGCAGCGACCTTCTCGCCGTCAACTCCAAGGGGCAGGTGCCCCTCCTGCTGGAACTCGATGACGGCCAGAACCTGGCCTGGGTCGACCAGCAGCTCCAAGGGCGCCTGTACCTGATGGGCAACGAATTCACCGTGGCCGACGCCCGCCTCTACGCCACATCGGGCTGGGGCAAGTACGCCGGCATGGACATCGCGCCGCTGAAGAACCTCTCGGCCTGTGTAGCGCGCATGGCGGCGCGGCCAGCGGTTCAGGAGGCCCCGAAGGCCGAAGGGCTGACCAAGTAGGCACGCCGGGCGGAGCATGTCGTGTTCTTGCCATGGTCAGACCCCGTCGAGGGGGGCTACAAGGCCGGTCTGACACATGAGAACTTTCCGGTGATCAAGGCTCGCCCCTTCGACTTTCCTTACGACGGCAGGCTCAACGCCGCGCGGACGGCCGTGCTGGCCATCGACCTGCAAGTCGACTTCCTGTCGCACGACGGCTACTTCGCCCGCAAAGGCTATGACCCGGCCCCGCTCAATGCGGTGATCGGGCCCGTCAAGCGCCTGACAGACGCCGCCCGCGACGCAGGCTGCCTGGTTATCTGGACCCGCCAGGGCTACCGGGCAGACCTGGCAGACGCCAGCGAGTACGACCACTGGCGTGCCCGACGCGCGGGCATCGACATGAAGCGCGGCGACCCGGGCTCACTGCTGCGCGGCAGCCCCGGCTACCAGATCGTTTCCGAACTGATGCCGGCCGCCCATGACGTGATCGTCGACAAGACAGCCAACGGCGCCTTCTACCAGACCGACCTGGAACTGGTGCTGCGCGCGCGCGGGATCACGCACCTGATCTTCTCCGGGTGCACCACCGACGTCTGCGTGCACACCACGCTGCGCGAGGCCGTGGACCGTAAGTACCAGTGCCTGCTCGTGCAGGACGCGTGCGCCAGCGCCGACGCCTACGCGCATGAGGCCGCCCTGCACATGGTCACGGCCGAAGACGGCGTCTTTGGGGTGCTCGCGACGCTGGACGACGTCGTCAGGGGCCTGGGCGCGCTGACTCAGGCTGCGGGCCGATGAACGGCCCTGCCGAGGGCGCCGCTGCTGCATCGCTGACCCAGGGCAGCGCCCTCTACAGCCGCAGCCAGGCCTACGCGGTGCTCGCCGCAATGGTCCTGTTCACGCTTTGCCTGGACCTGGCCAAGCTACCGATGAACGTGATGGTCGACCCCATGCGTCGGACGCTGGGCATCAGTGACGTGCAGATCAGCCTGCTGCTGGGGTCCGTAGGCGCCGTACCGTTTGTGGTGATGAGCCTGGTCGGGGGCTGGCTGAGCGACCGCCTGTCGCGCCGGCTGCTACTGTCGGTGGCCATCGTCGTGTGGACGCTCGGCGCGGTGATCTGCGCGCACGCGCCGAGCTTCGAGATGCTGGTGGCTGGGCGGGTGCTGGTGCACGTGGGCGCCGGCATGAAGCTGCCCCTGGCCATGACCTGGGTCAACGACGCGTTTCCGCCCGAACAGCGCGGCCGCGCCGTCGGCGCGTTCTTCGTTGTCTTGGGGTCAGGCCCTTCGCTCGCGATCATGCTCGCAGGGGTGGTGCAGAGCGCGGCCGAGGGTGGCGCATTCGCCGCATGGCCAGGCCTTCCCGGCGCCGAGCCCTGGCGCACCACCACGGCGCTGCTGGCGCTGCCAGGCCTGCTCATGCTGCCCCTGGTCCTGGGCCTGCAGGATCGGCGCAACGTCGCCACGACCGAGGTCGGTGGCAAAGCAGGGCCAGGGCCCGCCAACGCCACGTTCCCCCTGGGACTGATCGCCACCCTCGTGACCGCAGCGGCCCTGATCATCCTGGTCGACGGCGCCAACCTGGCCTGGATGGCCACGGTGTTCAAGCGCAACTTCGGCTACGACGCCCAGCAGGCCGGTTTCGCCTTCGGCGTGGTGACGCTGCTGGCGGGTGCCCTGGGCCCGCTGATCGGCGGCTGGATAGGCGACAGCCTGTACCGCCGCCACGGCGCGGTCGGCCGGGTGTGGCTGGCCTGTGCGGCCACGCTGTGCTGCGTGCCGTTGCTGACGGCGTACCTGGTGCAGGCGCCAGCCTGGCTGACGCTGGCGCTCACGCTCAACGGGATTTGCACGGTGGCCGCGTTGTCGATCACCTACGTCAACGCCCAGGCACTGCTACCCGACGGGATTCGCGGCCTGGGCACCGGCCTGATCTCGGCCACCACCGCGATCGTGGGCTCGGCCGGCCCGACACTGGTCGCGCTTTCGGCGCAACACCTGCTGGCCGGGCCGATGGCGCTGCCCCATTCGATCACCCTCGTGGGGGCCTGCGGGAGCCTGCTGGCAGCCTTGGTGCTGGCCGCAGGTGCACTCGCACTGGCCCGATCCCCGGCAGCCCGGGCGGGTGCCGGCGGGCCTGCCTGACCCGACTCCTCCAAAAGCCTGCGACCGCAGGCTCGCCGGAAAGGAAGATCGAGCCTGGCCTCCTGCGGCAGGCCCCGCTCAGCCCATTGTCAGCGTGCGCAAGAACCGGTCGAACAGCTGCGCCTGGGAGTGGACCCCTACCTTGGCATAGATGTTGCGCTTGTGGTTGCTCACCGTGCCCTCCTCGATGTCCAGGGCGCCGGCGATCGACTTGGCCGAGTGTCCCTTGAGCATGAGCTCGATGATGTCGGTCTCCCGAGGGGTGATCTCGCCGGGCTGCATGAGGCGGATCTGCTCGCGCAGGTCGAAGCCCGCGCGCGGCGGCTGCGCCGGCGTGCGCTGTGTCTCGCGCCAGGCGAAGTGGCACTCCACGAAGGCCCTGACCAGAGGCTCGACATCGGCGAAGCGGGACCGCTGCTGCTCATCGAAGGGCGACAGCGGCGCCTCGCGCTCCACGAACACGTGCACGCAGCGGCCCGACTCCAGCGGCACCACGAAGCGCATCTCGTCCACCACATCGGTGGCCTGGTAGTGGCGCAGGAAATACTCGGACTGGCGGAAGTCCTCGGGGGCGACATCGTCCACCCTGACCAGCCCGGCCCGACCATCGACCACGGTGCGCCAGAACGGATCGAGCAGGTACAGGCCGCCGCAGTACTGCGCCATGTGCGACAGCATGTAATCGCGATCGTAGTTGCAGTCGACCAGCACGGGCTGCCGGTCGCGCGCGAACTCGAAGACGATGAAGTTGCTCATCGGTGCCAGCGCACCGAGGAAGCGGTGCAACTCGCCCAGGGCGCCGGGCTGCCGGTAGCAGCGCAGGAGCAGCGCCGACTGGGCCGACGCCCAGGCGAGTGGGCGAATCACCGGCTCGGGGACGACGACTGTCTTGTGCATGGCTCGCGCGACTGTAAGCCAGCCACGTGGACACCTGCCGCTCAGGGTCGTGCGAGCGCCTGGCGCAGGCGCTCCAGATGTCCCTCGATCACCGCCTGGGTCGCCGCGATGTAGCCCTCGCGCAGGGCACGCGTGGCCTGCCAGTCTGACCCCGGCTGCGGGAGGTCCAGCCAGTACAGGTTCAGCTCCAGCGCACAGCCCTCGAGCCTGGGCTGCAGGCGCCAGTCCGCAAAGGCGGTCGTGGCGCACTCGGCCACCGTCTCCAGCCGCATCACGAGCCGCCGATGGACCTCCAGGTGCAGGATCTCCTCGAGCCGCGTGTGCGCGGTGCCCTCGGCAGTGCAGCTCGTGAAGTGTGCCCGCTCGCCCGCCGCGCGCTCGGTGCCGTCGATCACGACCTTGCCGGCGAAGCCGGGTATCCACGCCGCACGGTCGAACAGCAGGTTCCAGACCTGCTCGCAGGGTGCCTGCCACTCGGCGCGCGCCACGTTGAAGGCTCCGAAGGTGTGGCTGCCCAGGCTGGGCAAGGAATCCCGGGGGGAGGACGCCGAGGTCACCGAGCCTCCACCTGGCTCGTGGCCATCCATCGTTCGATCTGCCCCTGGAGCACCGGCAGCGGGTAGCCGCCGTTGACCAGCAGCGCATCGTGGAAGCCGCGCATGTCGAAGGTGGTGCCCATGCGCTGCCGGGCCCCCTGGCGGATCCGCTCGATGCCAACGTGGCCAAGCTCGTAGGCCAGCGCCTGCGCGGGAATGTCGGTGGCGTATCGCAGCAGCTCGCTGTCGATTACCGACAGGCTCTCGATCGTCTGGGCCCGCATGAAGGCACGTGCCTGGTCCAGTGTCCAGCCCAGCGCGTTGAGGCCGGTGTCGACGACCAGGCGGGCGGCCATGAAGCCCTGCATCTGGGCGTGCCCGTAAAGGTCGAAACCCGTGATGGCGCCCATTTCGCAGGCCAGGCCGGAGGCATAGACGGCCCACCCTTCGATGGTGGCCGTGGAGAACAGGAACCTCTGCAGCGGGTGCACCACGGGCGCCTGGTCCTGCAGCGAAACCTGCAGGTGATGGCCTGGCAGCAGCTCGTGGCAGATCAGGTGCGCCGCGCCGATCAGCGAGCGGCTGCCCGGGTCGGACCCGTTGTAGCGGTAGCGGCCCACGGGATCCGCAGGCGTGGCGCGCTGGAAGTAGCCGAAGGTCATGCCGGCTTCGACAGCCGGGTCGGCCCGGGTGACCGACCAAGGTGTGCCGGGCAGGCGCCCGAACCACCTAGGCAGCAGGGGTTCCACCCGTCGCACATGGTCTACGAAGCAGGCCTCGACGTCAGCGGCGGTCCGAGGCCGCCAGCGCGGATCCGTCTGCACGAACAGGTCGAATTCCTCAGCCCGCGCACCGGGCTTCAGCACAGCACGCAGTTCCTCCTTCTTGCTGCGCAGTCGATCCAGCGCATCCAGGCCGAGGCAGTGGACCTCCTCGGGCTCGAGGGAGCAGTCCGTGTGGCGGCGTGCCAGGTGCCGGTAGCAGGCCTCGCCACCTGGGTACTGGTACAGCCCCACACCCGCCGGCGCACGTCTGGCGCAATCCTCGCCCAGGAGGTCGAGCAGCTGGTGCAGGGGCGGCAGCAGCTCGCGCTGCAAGGAGGAGCTGACCTCATCGAGCAGCCCCTGGCGCGCGGCGGGTGCCAGCCGCGCCAGGCGCGCGTCCGCCGGGATCACGGCCTGCGGCAGGGTCTGGATCACGCTGTGCAGCACGGCGCGCGCGGCCGGCAGTGCGGCCTGGGATGGGTAGACGCCCTGCGCCTGCTGCCGGGCCGTGTGCGCGAGCATCTCCCTGGCCAGCCGGGCGTAGTCGCGCAAGAGCTCCACGCAGGCTTCCCGGTCGGCCGGCGTCTCCAGCGGGTGTGCGCGCAGTGCCTGCTGCGCCTCGGCGTGCAGGTCCCCGCCCGTGTAGGGGGCGACCACGAAGTCCAGATGGCGAAAACGCGCGCCCTCGGCCCGGTGGGCCAGGTCGTTCATCAGGGCCCGCCGGAAGCTGTCCTGTTCGGCGTCGAAGCCAGCCGCGGGCAGGCCCGCCAGCGATTCGTGCGCCTGCTCCAAGAAGGCGGCATCGGCGTGCAGCCGCACGGGGTCCAGGCTGGGCAGGCCCCGTGCTGGCCTGCCCGCACCCAAGGCCAGCGCCGGCTCTACGGCCTCGCGCCTGGCCCACACCGCGTCGGCTGTCTCCAGCAGTCGCTGCACGGCACTCATGCGAGGACTTCGTCGAAGAAGTCGCGAAGCGCACGCTGGTGGAACCGCAGGGCTGGGCCCTCAAAGATGTGCTCCTGCTCGGCAAACACCAGCGTCTGGTGCGAGATGTCCGCCTCCACCAGCAGGTCCGACATGCGCTGCAGGTTCCACTGCTGCGGCGAATCCAGTGTCCCGGCCATGAGCAGGATCCGGGCGCGCTTGTCGATGCGCTGCGGCAGCGCCCATGGCTCCGCGTTACGGTACGGCGCGGGATCATCCTGCGGCAGACCCAAGTAGGGCTCGGCAATCAGGCCGCCGTACGGGTCAAAGCCCGGCACCGTGCAGGCGGCCGCGCGATAGAGGTCAGGAGCCGCTGCCAGCAGGTGCAGCGCGAAGCTCGCGCCCCAGGATCGGCCCAGCACCCCCATGCGCTGCGGGTCGATCCAGGGATGCAGCCCCATCAACTGGCGCAGTGCACCAGCTTGATCGGCCACCACATGGTCGACGAAGCTGCGCCAGACGACATCCTGGAAGGCTTTGGAGCGCTGCGGCGTTCCGCGTGCATCGAGCACGAGCACCAGGTAGCCCGCATCCGCCAGGGCGTGGTGCAGGATGTCGTTGTCTGCGCGTGGCGCGAAAGCTTTCGGGGCCACGCACATCTGCGGCCCGCCGTAGACCCAGTGCAGCAAGGGGTAGCGTCGACCCGGGTCGAAGCCAGGCGGCCGATACAGCACGCCGTGCAAGGCCGTCTGGCCGTCGGCCGCAGTGACGACGATCTCCAAGGGTGGTGTCCAGTGCGCGCCCAGTAGCGGCGTGGGGTCGATGCGGTCCAGCTCGATGAGTCCCTCGCCGTCGGCGCGGCGCAGCACGCTGCGGGGAGCCAAGGATGGCGTGGAGGCGGTGTCGACGAAGTGCGACCCATCGGGCGAGAACAGGCACGCGTGCTCGCCATCGCCCTCACTGACTTGCCGCACGGCGCCGCCGGCAAGCGGCACCCGGTACAAGTGCAGGTCGTAGGGGCGCGGCCCGTCCACGCGAGCGCGGAACCAGACCTCGTTGCCGCGGCACTGCACCACGTCGTGCACCGACATCCGGCCCTGTGTCAGCTGCAGCAGCGGTGCGGAGGGCCCGGCTTCGAGCTCGCCCAGGTAGAGGTGGTTCCACCCGTCACGCTCGGACTGCCAGAGAAATCGTCGATCAGGAAGCAGATCGCAGCCCGTGGGTCCGCCCCAGATGATGGGGTCCAGCCGCAGGAAGGTCGGGCACTGTTCGATGAAGACCCTCCGCGCATGAGCATCCTGCGCATCGACCACGAACAGCTCCGCCCGGTCCAGCACCCGCGACAGCCGCAGCACCACGACGGCGCTGGAGTCGGGCAGCCACCCGACGAGGCGCAGGAAGTGGTCGCGCATGTCGCCGAGGTCGATGCCGCGCGCCGGGTCGCCGCCGGTCGGGACCAGATGCGGCCACACGATATCGAGGGCCGCACCGGCACGCTGCACGCGCGGGTGATCGACGCGCACGGTGCCATCCTTGTCGAAACGCGTACGCACGTCCTGCCACACGGCACGCCGATCCATCCGGGTGGCGAGCAACAACTTGCCGTCGGGCGACCAGGGGTCGACGCCGGCTGTCTCCAGGTCCCATGCGATGACCTCGGTCGCGCCAGACGTGAGGGTGCGGTCGGGCTCCTCGCCGGCACTACGCAGGTGTACTTCCCCTTGCCGCACCGAGGCGAACCAGCGCCCGTCGGGCGAGGGCGCCTCGGGTGCGGGATATTCGGGCACGAGGTAGGTCTCGCGCGGAAAGGTTCGCCAGGCTGGGGCTGCCCGCTCCACCCGGGTCTGGGGTGCAGGCACGATCCGGGGCTTACCGGCATCGAGCCGACAGACCCGCCCCACGGCTCCTTCACCCTGGCCGGCAGTCCAGGTCAGTTCGCGCCCGTCGGCCGACCAGCGAAAGCCCGGTGTGGACCAACGGCGCAGCGCCGCGAACCGATCCAGCGCGTCATAGAAAGCCTGGCGATCACGCTGAGGCATTCCCGCGCCGGGCCTAGAGCCGGGTGCCCAGCCGGACCTCGAATGTCCGCGGCGGGGCGAAGGTCTGCAGATCGTAGAAGCCCCGCGTAAAGTTGCGGTTCGTCATGTAGGTCTTGTCGGTCAGGTTGCGGCCGATCAGCGACACAAACGTCTTGCCGCCTGCGAAGGCGTATCGCAGGCTGGCGTTGACCAGCGTCACCGGATTCTCGCGCTCGAGGCTCGTGTTCTGGAAGGCCGGGAAGATAACGGAGCTCTGGTAGTTGACCTCGGCGCGCAGCGTCAGCGCGCCGCCTCCCGTGGTCAGACGAAACTCCGCACCCGCCGTTGCGGAACCCTTGGGCGTCAGGGGCAGCGGGGTTCCGCTGAGGTCGGTACGCGTCGCCGGCGAAATGTAGTTCTTCAATTCGCTGTCGACGTAGGCGGCATTGAGGTCAAGTGTCAGATCGCGGGTAGGCCGACCCACGACCGTGAACTCCAGGCCCTGCACGCTTGCCTTGGCTGCGTTGGAGATGGGAGTCTGGTTGCCCACGACCGTGCGAAGCTGCAGGTCGGTGTAGTCATAGGAGAACGCCGCGGCGTCGAACTCGATCCGGCCTCCTGCGGTGCTTAGCTTCGTGCCCAGCTCATAGGCCGTGATCTTCTCCGGCCGATAGGACGTGACAGGCGGGTTGAAATTGATACCGCCGCTCTTGAAGCCGGTGGTCGCGCTGGCATAGACCATCGTGTCCTTGTCCAGGCGGTGCTGGACCAGGGCCTTGGGCGTGAAGCGGCTTGAGGTGACTGTGCGCTCGCCGCCGAAGGGGTTGAGCCGGAAGGTGCTGAAGTCGATCACGTTGCCGCGCGACTTGCCCTGCTGCCGCTCCTGCGACTGTCGCGCCCCCAGCAGCAGCGATGTCCGGTCCGCGAACTGCCAGGTCAGTTCGCCGAATACGGCGTTGTTGCGCGCGGTGGAGTCGTAGGCCAGCTCGAAGAGCGTAAAGGGGGTCAGGTCGAACGGGTAATTGCTCGAGTCCTGGATCAGCGAGGCCCCGGAGGTCTTCTCGCGCGACAGGTAGGCACCGGCCGTCCAGCTCACGGCCCGCCCCGACCGACCGCTGAGCTGGAACTCCTGCGAGACGAAGGTCGACTTGTCGTTGCCGGTCGAGTTCTCGATGAACCCGCCCACCCCGTCGGCATCCAGCGCGACCCGGGTGCGGTAGCCCACCTGTCCGGTGATCGACTTGAACTCCAGGCCGCCCCCCAGGGCGGCACTCACGGTGGCGGCCACCACCTCGCCTCGGCGCGACGAGTCTGCCGCCTTGTCCAGGCGGATGCGGCGCTCCGACTCACGCTGGGGTGCCCCTGACTGGAACACGTACGCGGTCTTGGTGGCCGGGTTGTGGCTGACCCCCATGCCCAGCGTGCCCTGGTCGTCCACACCCTGCACGAGAAGCTTGAGCTGCACATCGCGAGTGAGGTCGAAGACCCCATTCAACCGCAGGGCCGAGAAGTCGCGGGCGTCGAAGTCACCGCCGCCAGTACCGATGTTCTTCGTGTAGCCGTCGTCCTTGGAACGCACGGCGCTCAGGCGCACTTTGCTACCGTCACCGAGCCCCAGGTTGAACCCGCCCTGAGCGCGCAACAGGCCGAACGATCCGGCGCCGATGAAGCCGTCGAAGGCGGTTCCGCTGCGCGGTGCGCGCGTGACGAAGTTGATGACGCCGGCTGTCGCATTGCGGCCGTAGAGCGTGCCCTCTGGGCCCTTGAGCAACTCGACCCGATCGAGATCGAAGACCTCCGCAAGTGCCAGCGCAGGACGAGGCAGATAGACACCGTCCAGGTGCACCGCCGTCGAAGCCGAGCCGCCCCTGGGGCTGGCGTTGTTGCTCACCCCCCGGATCGACACGCTCGTCTGGCCGATGGCGTTCACCACCTTCAGCCCCGGGGCCCTGTACTGCAGGTCCTCCAGCTGCGTGACGCCGGTGTTCTCCAAGGAAGCTCCGGAGAACACGTTCAGCGACTGCGGCACGTCCTGACCCCGCTCCTCGCGCTTGCGTGCTGTGACGGTGATGCTCTGCGAGGTGGTGGCCTCCTCGGCGGCAGGGGCTGTTGCCCCTGCGGGGGCGGGCGCGGTCTGCGCCCAGGCCGGGAGAGCCGGCGCAAGCGCAGCCAGTGCACAGGCAAGGCGCACTGCGCGAGCCACGGGCTTGATCGCACGTGGGTTGCTGGGAGCGTGGGTCATGGCTGCGTTCCTGTCGTCAAGGTGGGCGGGAGCGCCGATTTCCCGGCGGATCAGGCAGCCTAGACAAGGGTGATCCGCGAAGCCATATCAAGAACGTGCTACTACGCTGCGGTTTGCTCGGGCAATCCCTGAGAAGGGCTCGAAGCTCCCAGGGCCTTGCGCAAGACACGCCCCGGCAGGTCGCGATAAGGGTCGCGCAGCAGGACGTCTCGGGCCGGCGATCTCGGCCGTGCCCCGCCAAAGGCCCATCGGCGTCAGACCGCATCTGTCAATCTCGTTCCATGACCACAGTTCCGCCCAGACGCCAGACCGCCATAGTCAAGCTCGTGAGGTCACTGACGATCATTGGCTGTATCGCCCTGGGCATGGCCGTCTCGGGGTGCGGCACCCCTTACAAGCCTCCCGTCATGATTCGGGGCAGTGACCACCTTGACGGGCTGCTCACGCTGGCGACCCAGCAAGGGACCTCCAAGTCGCTGGATGTCGTGATGGCGCACGGAATGTGTAGGCACAGGAAGGATTGGGCGGTCGAGTCGATAAATGGTCTGATGGATCTCCTGTCTTCCAAGGAACCAAGGCAGGGGGCGGGTACCGCTGCAACGATCATCCGTGGCACCGAGATCGAGATGATCCGTGCCGAGTTCAACGGCGGCGGAGCAAGCTTTCGCGTCAGTGCGCTGATTTGGTCGCCCCTGACGGCCAAGTTGAAGGCGCGTCTCCTCTATGACCGTACTGGAGACCGGCCGACCGATTGCGCGTCAGCCAGGGAGTGCAAGCCCGAGCGTGTGAAGCTAAACGCTCTCATTAAGGATCGCCTTGTTGGCGGCTGCTCCGCTGAGGTGGTGATTTACCAGGGAGCAAGCAAGGGCGAGATCGTGCGCCAAGTGAAAATCGCACTTTCGCACGACACGGCGCCGAGCTCCTCCGCAGCGTCCCTGCTGGCACTGGATGCGCAAAGCGCGACCGAGCAGGCTGACAAGGCCAGCGGCAAGGCTCGAGAAGCCGGTATCCGCACGCGCCAGCGTAACGGCTTGGTCTTCATGCGGGCAAACCAGCTCGCCCTGCTGTCGCTGGCTGACCCCGAGAGGAGAGTAAGCGACCCATTGAAATCTCTCTCCCGTGAGAGCGCAAGCGCGCGCTGCGCGGCCTCGCCCCCGGCGAAGGCCGCAAAGCCCGCGGCGCCGCGCAGGCTCGCGGTGGCACCGGCGAAAGGAGAGTGCCGCGCCCGCACGGCAGCGTCGCGCGCGCCGCCTCGCGGCCGACCATGAAGCCGGCCATCGCGCGCATCTCCCAGACGTTGAATCACGTCTGCGCCGTAGTCTCCAGGATCGGAAAGCGCACGTTGCCCCCGACGTTGGACAGCAGGGGCGGCGGCAGGGGCAGGGTGTCGAAGGAGGGGTCGGGAAGGGGCATGGGCCATTGTCCGCTGAGGCAGACAGCGGCCCGTCAGGCCCTCATCGAGGCGGCTCGGGCTGCGCCCGGACAGCCTGCCCCGCATTGACCAGCCAACTTGCCAGGTAGTGCCCATGGCTGCGGTCGGCGAGCAGCCACACGTGGTCGGGTCGCTGGCGGACCAGCATCACGGCCACGTCGATCAGCCGCGCGCGCGCGGCGCGGCCCGGCGCGTCGGGCAGGGAGCGGCTGTCGACCAGGCGCTGCAGCAATTCGTCCACGCGCGGGCCTTGCAGCTCGAGGCCAAGCGTGCCCTCCGACAGGTCGACGGCGCTGGCGAGCGTAGCGGGCTCCAGCGCGGCCAGGGCCGCGTCGGCCTCGGCCCGCTCGGTGGCCAGGAGCACAACCTCGCTGGGGCTGCGCCACACCGCCCAGGGACCCTCACCGACGACTTGCCCTGGTGCCGGCGCACCGGGCAGGCCGGCCGCATGCAGCGCCGCGGCCAGGTCATCACCCGCGCCGGGCAGGTGCCGCAGCGCGATCACCGCCAGCGGCTCGATGCGGCGCACGGCCACCGGGCCCGCCTCGAAGTCAGGGGCGGCCATGCAGACGCTCTCCCTGAGGGTCGAAGAAGGGCGTGGCCACCACCTCGGCGGCGATGGCTGTGCCCAGGTGATGCACGGTGATGCGCTCGCCCAGACGCGAGCGACCGCGCTGCAGCATCGCCAGCGCCACCGGGTGGCCGACGTTAGGGCTGTGGTGGCTGGAGGTCACGAAGCCTTCGATCGGGCCGGGCGGCCCCGGGGGCGCGACCGCGTGCGCACCCACCGGCAGGCGGGTTCGGCGGTCCACCGGGACGAGCCCGACCAGCTGCATGCGCTGGGCATCCCGCGCCGCGGGCCGCAGCAGCGAGCGCCGGCCGACGAAGTTGGCGGCCTTCTTCGGGATGCCGCGGTCCATGCCCACATCACCCGGCAGCGTCGTGCCATCGGTGTCGCCGCCCACGTGCAGGTAGCCCTTCTCGGTGCGCATCACCATCAGCGCCTCGATGCCGTAGGGCACCGCACCCAGGTCCTGCCCCAGGTCCCAGAGCCGGTCGAGCAGCGCCGCCGTACCCGAGGCCGGGAGGTTGATCTCGTAGCCGAGCTCGCCATGGAAGCTCGCACGCAGCACGCGCATCCGGGTGCCGGCGTGCACCGTCTCGCGCAGCGTCATGTGCGGCATCGCCTGCGGAGCCAACGCGGCATCGAAGCCGGCCGCCTCCAGCAGCGCCCAGGCCTTCGGGCCGCTGACGGTGACGTTGCCCCAGGCCGAGGTGACGTTCGTCACGAGCACGCGGTGGTTCACGTACTCGCACTGCAGCCACTCCTCGAAGGCCAGCGCGATGCGCTCGGCCCCGCCCGAGGTGGTGTTGACCCAGAAGTGGCCGGGTGCCAGGCGGGCGACGATGCCGTCGTCGACGATGACGCCGTTCTCGTTGAGGAGCAGCCCGTAGCGCGCGCCGCCCACGGGCAGCGTGGACATCGTGCCCACGTACATGAGGTCGAGGAAGTCGGCCGCGTCCGGCCCGAAGACCTCGATCTTGCCCAGCGGCGAGCCCTCGAACAGGCCCACCGTGCGCCGCACCTGCAGGGCCTCGCGCTGCGCCGCCTGCTCCAGGCTCTCGCCGTGTTGCAAGTAGGCCGCCGGGCGCAGCCAGCCACCGAACTCCTCGAACAGGCCCTGCCGCGCGGCGTGCCACGAGTGGGCGGGCAGCCGCTTGAGCGGCTTGATGCGCTCGCCGCTTCGGCCGGCGGCCATCGCGTTGATCGTCACCGGCTTGAAGGGCGGGCGAAACTTCGTGGTGCCCACCTGCGGCGGCGTGCGCTGCGTGTGCGCGCCCATCAGCACGAGGGCGTTGACGTTGCTGGTCTTGCCCTGGTCGGTGGCCATGCCGGTGGTGGTGTAGCGCTTGAGGTGCTCCACCGAACGGTAGTTCTCGCGTGCGGCCAGGGCCACGTCGCTGGCGGCGACGTCGTTTTGCAGGTCCACGAAGATCTTGCCCGGGCGGCGGCCAAGCGAAGCCAGTGCGGCAGCCGAGGGCCGGTGGTCGGCCGGCACATCGCCCGCGTCCAGCAGCCCGGCACAGGCGCCCACCACCGCAATACCGGGCAACTCGAGATCCGGCACGAACATCGAGGCCCGCTCGTCCCAGCGCAGCTTGCCGCCGGCCATCGAGTACAGGTTCACCGCCGGCGACCAGCCGCCAGCCACCGCGATGCAGTCGGCCGCAATCTCATGGCGCGTGCGCCCGTCGTGGCCGATCACCGTGGCGCCCGTCACCGCGCGGCCGCCGTGCACCGCGGCGATGGCGCTGGCCCGGTGGACGGGCACGCCCGGCGGCGCATCCGCGCCCGGCTCGGCGCGGTGATCGACGATCGCAGCCACCTCGATGCCGGCAGCCCGCAGCGCGTGCGCCACGACGTAGGCGCTGTCGCAGGCTGCAGCCATCAGCACGCGGCGCCCGCAGGCCACGCCGTAGAGCTCGGCGTAGCGCTGCACGGCGCTGGCCAGCATCACCCCCGGGCGGTCGTTGTCCGGGAACAGCATCGGCCGCTCGAAGGCGCCGCAGGCGATCACGATGTGTTCGGCGCGCAGCTTCCACAGGCGCTCGCGCGGCCCTGCGGCGGGCGCGCCGTTGCCATCGTCCAGGGTCTGTACCGCCGCGGCCAGTTGGTGGTCGTACAGGCCGAAGACCGTGCAGCCGGTGTGCACGCGCACACCCGCCCGTGCGGCCTCCTGCTCCAGCGCCACCACCCGGGCACGGCCGGTCTCGCCCTGCGCGGCCGTCCAGCCGCCCAGCCGACGCTGGCCTTCCATCAGCGCCACCTCAACCCCGGCACGCGCCGCACGGATCGCCGCCTCCAGGCCCGCCACGCCGGCGCCCACCACCAGCGTGTGCGCGTGCACCGACACCTCGTCGTAGCGGTCCGGGTCAGCCCCCGTGTCGGCGGCAGCGGCGTGACCCAGGCCCGCGGCGCGGCGGATCGCCGGCTCGAACCAGCGCCAGCCCGGCCACATGAAGGTCTTGTAGTAGAAG
>JBIIED010000051.1:0-14652 GCA_044237995.1 Rubrivivax sp.
CACGATCGAGATCGTCGACCTGCTCTTCCAGGCCATCCTCGCCGAGGACCGTATCCCGGCTTCGGTGCGGGTGCTCTTTGCGCGGCTGCAGATGCCGGTGCTGCGCGTGGCCGTCACCGAGCCCGACTTCTTCGCCGCCTCCGATCACCCGGCGCGCCGCCTGATCGACCGCATGGGTGCCTGCGCCATGGGCTTCGACCGCATGGCCGATACGCTGGGTGACGCGCTCGGGCGTGAGATCCGGCGCGTGGTGCAGGTGGTGGAGGCCTACCCGGACACCGGCCGGCGCGTGTTCCAGGCCGTGCTCACCGAGTTCGAGAAGTTCATCGAGAAGTTCATGCGCGAGCAAAGCGACGCGGCTCGTGCGGGCGTCTCGCTGGCCGAGCAGGTCGAGCAGCGCGAGACGCTGGTCATCCAGTACACGATCGAGCTGCGCCGCATGCTCGATGCGCTGCCGGTCAACGAGGGCGTGCGCGAATTCCTGTTCCAGGTGTGGGCCGACGTCCTGGCCATCACGAGCCTGCGCCACGGCACGCAGAGCACGCAGATCCAGGCCATGAAGCGCGCCGCGGCCGACCTGATCTGGGCCGCCGGGGCCAAGGCCACGCGCGAGGAGCGCGCGGAAGTCATCCGCCGCCTGCCGCAGCTGCTCAAGGCGGTACGCGAGGGCATGGCCTCCGCCGGCATCGACGCGGAGCGCCAGGAAAAGCGCGTGCGCGAGCTCAACAACGCGCTGGCGGCGGCCTTCACGGCCAAGTCGGCGGTGATCTCGCGCGAGCGTCTGGCCGAGCTCATGCAGCGGCTGGAGACGCTCGACGAGCTGCTGCCCGACAGCGCGGAGCTGCAGGTCGAAGACGCGATGATGCTCGACTTGTCCGACCGTGAATCGGCCGGACTCGAAATGGCCAGCGAGCCGGGCGCGCCCGCGCCCTCGGCGCAGGCCCTGGCGCGAGCCGGGGAGCTGCAGGTGGGCAGCTGGCACCAGTTCGAGTTCCGCGGCCGCAGCGAATCGGTGCAGCTCGCCTGGCAGGGGCTGCGTCGCCAGCTCTCGATGTTCGTCTCCGGCAGCGGGCGCTGTGTGCTCGTGCCGCTGCGCGAGCTGGCCATCTACCTGGAGCGCCAGGCCCTGCGGCCGGCCGAGGACGAACCCCTGACTGCGCGCGCCACGCGCAACGTGCTGGCGCGGCTGGACGCCCGCCCGGAACTGCTGGACTCCTGAGGCCGCCTGCGCGGCCACGCCTCAGTGGATGAGGCGGTCCTGTGCGTCGACGAAGAGTTCGTCGAGGATGAGGGCGTCGGGCTCCTCGCCCAGGCTCCAGAAGACCATCAGCACGATGACCTTGAGGTCCTCCAGCTCGACCGGGCTGCCCCCGCAGGCCAGCGCACGCTCGATCACGAGCTCGCGCATGGGCGGCGGCAGCACGCCGGCGGACTCCAGGAAGCTGACGAAGCCGATGGAGTCGTCACCCAGCTGCTCGCGCTCGGCGGCCGTGTAGATGCGCGTGCCCAGGGCACTTTGAGGCGTCACGGCGTGCTGGGCCGTGATGGCCAGCCCGTCGAGCCAGCTCAGTGCTTCCTGGATTTCCTCGTTCTCGAAACCGACGGCTGTCAGCTTGCGCGCCAGTTGCCGATGGTCGGGACAGGCATCGGGCCTCCAGTAGGTTTCGTACAGGTAGACCAGCACGTCGAACATGAATCCACTATACCCCAGCGTCGCCGCGCCTAGGCCCGCCCACATCGCTGGAAAAGCCCCCCCGGCATCCGGCTCACGCGGCCATCGAGTTCGAGCTCCAGCAGTCTGGCGGCGAGCTCGGCGCCGGGCAGTCCGGTGCGCAGCGCCAGCGTATCGAGGTCCACCGGCTCGTAACCCAACGCCTGCAGCAGCGCCCGCGTGGCGCGCGTGTCGGGCCCGCGCGCATCCGGGGGCGGCGGCTCGGGGCCCTGGGCGTTCTCAGGTGCCGCCACCCCGGTGCCGCCCGGGGCTGCCGACCGGGGCAGAGCCGGCTCCCAGCCCATCTCGGCCAGCACCTCCTGGGCCTGCTCCACAAGGAGCGCGCCCTGGCGGATCAGGGCGTGACAGCCGCGTGACTGCGGCGAGTCGATCGATCCCGGGATCGCGAAGACTTCGCGTCCGGACTCGGCGGCCAGTCGCGCCGTGATCAGCGAGCCCGACTGCAGTGCCGCCTCCACCACGAGCGTGCCGCGTGCCAGGCCGGCGATGATGCGGTTGCGCTGCGGGAAGTGCTCGGCGCGCGAAGGCGTGCCAGGGGGATATTCGGTCACGATTGCTCCGTGCGCCGCGATGCGCGCAGCGAGCGCTCGGTGGCGCGTGGGGTAGATGATGTCGGGCCCCGTCCCCGTCACGGCCACCGTCGGCCCGCCGCCCTCGAGTGCGCCCTCGTGGGCCGCGGCATCCACGCCGATGGCCAGGCCCGAGACGACCGTCAGGCCCGCCTGCGCGAAGGCGCGGGCGAAGTCGCGCGCGTGGGCCTGCCCCGCCGGCGTGGGCTGGCGGCTGCCCACCACAGCCAGGCAGGCACTGTCGGCGGCGCTGCCGTGCAGCAGCGTGGCGTCGCCCTGCACGTACAGCAGCAGCGGCGGGTCCGGTGCATGCAGCAGCAGCTCGGGATAGTCGGGCTCCCCCAGGGCCAGCACGTGCCGGCCTGGCCCCTCGCGCCAGCGGCACGCCGCCAGGAGCCCCGCCTCGCCGCGTGCGGCTGGCTGGCTGCGCCAGGCAGCCGCTGCACGCGCGCCGGCAAGCGCTTGCACCTCCTCGGGCCCCAGCCGTGCCACCGCCTGCGCCGAGCCGCAGGCACCCAGCAGCGCACGCGCGGCCGCACGCGACAGGCCCGGCGTGTGCGCCAGCCGGTGCCAGGCCCTGAACTCCAGGTCGTCCATGGGCCGCTGCCGCGTTGCCGCTTTCAGGGCTGGGTGAGACGGTCCCCGATGCGCACCGGCTCGCCGATGTCGAGCACGAGCGCGTAGGACACGCGTTCGAAGACGCGCACGAGCATCACGGTGCCGTGGCGCTCGTCGGGAAAGCGCAGCCGCGCGCCCTTGGGATCGGCCGGGTCGGCTCGCAGCTGGCCGGCACGCCACAGCGCCAGCACATGGCCCTGCTCCATCCCGTCTCGTGCCCCGCGGTTGACCGCCACGATCTGGCGCTGGCTCGCGCTGAGCCCTTCGCCCACGAAGGACACCACGCGCGCCTCCACTGGCGTGCCGGGCGCCCGCGGCACGAAGCTCGGCCAGTCGGACGACTCGGTGGGCGCGAGCCGGTCTCCGACCGTGGCCTCCAGCCGGGTATGCGTCAGGCGCAGCGCCGTGGCCATGGTCTCGCCCGCCGCGGTGGCTGCGGCCGCTGCGCCCGGGGCTGGAGGCGGCGCCAGCGTGCGTGCGCGACCCACATAGCGGGCCTCGTAGCCGAGCACCTCACCCGTGGCCGGGTCACGCAGGGGCACGGGCTCGCGGAACACGCGGAAGTCCTGCACGTTGCCGAGCTCGCCGCGCACGTAGGCTGTCTCGCCCTGGGAGAGCAGCAGCCTGCCGTCCAGCGCGCCCACGATCCGGGGCGCGCGCGCCAGGTCGTCGGTGTCGAGCACCACCGTTTCGCTCAGGAAGGGCGCCAGCGCGCGCGCCGACACCGACTTGATGGCCAGCGCCGGCAGCGCCTGGCTTCGCGCCCGCGGCGACAGTTTCACCATCGGCAGCCCTGCGGCTGTCTCCTCCACCGAGGCCACCACCGGGCCGGCGCCCGGCCCCGTGCCCTGGGCGCTGGAAAGCACGAGCCGCGCGCGCGTGCCGTCTTGCAGGAGCACGAGCGTCTGACCCGGGAAGATGCGGTGCGGGTTGCGCACCTGCTCGAGGTTCATGCCCCACAGCTCGGGCCAGCGCCACGGGGTCTTCAGGAACAGCCGTGCCAGGCTCCACAGCGTGTCGCCTGGCTGGACCGTGTGCCGCTGCGGGGCGTCAGGGGCCAGGTCGGCCAGCGGCACGCCCGCCTGCGCCACGCGCTCGGCAGCGCCACGCTGGTGCTCGGTGACAGGCCACTGGGGCTGGGCGACGGCCAGCCCGGCGCATCCCCCCGCCAGCACCAGGGCCGTCATCTGCGCGATGGCCCGCAGGGCCGGCATGCAACTGCCAGGCCCAGTCGTGCCCGCCTGCGCGGAGCCGGGGCCTGTTGGCAGCGATGTCCTTGGTGTGGTCTGGCGTCGGTTAGGTGCCACAATTCCGCCTGCGCGGCCCGTGAGGCAATCGGCATTGTGCCCCCTGAGGCGCGCGCGCCGCAATCACCCCGAGCCGCTCCGGACCGTTCGCCCCATGGCACTGCTGCCGATCCTCAAATATCCCGACCCGCGCCTGCGCACCGTGGCGCAGCCGGTGGCCCTCGTCGATGAAGGCGTGCGCCGCCTGGTCGATGACATGCTCGAGACCATGTACGCCGAGGAAGGCGTCGGTCTGGCGGCCACGCAGGTGGACGTGCACCTGCGGGTGATCGTGATGGACACCTCCTCCGAGCGCAACCGCCCGGTCGTGCTCGTCAACCCGCAGCTCACGGCGCGCAGCGAGGAGCTCGGCTTCTCCGAGGAGGGCTGCCTGTCGGTGCCGGCCATCTACGAGCGCATCGCGCGCCACGAGCGGGTCACGGTGCAGGCGCTCGACCGCGAGGGCCGCCCCTTCGAGATGCAGGCCGGGGGGCTGTCGGCGGTGTGCGTGCAGCACGAGATGGACCACCTGGACGGAAAGGTGTTCGTCGAGTACCTCAGCCCGCTCAAGCGCGACCGCATCCGCACGCGGCTGCTCAAGCGCGCGCGCGAAGCGCAGCGCGCCTGAGCCGGCGGCGCTGCCCGGTCCCCCCGCTTCAGGCTCTCCGATGCGCGTCGCCTTCGCCGGCACGCCCGACTTCGCTGCGCAGGCGCTGCAGGCGCTGCACGAGGCTGGCCACGACATCGTGCTCGTGTTCACGCAGCCTGACCGACCCTCCGGGCGCGGGCTCAGGCTGCAGCCCAGCGCGGTCAAGGAGCTTGGCCGGCAGCTCGGCCTGGACGTGGCCGATCCGCGCAGCCTGCGCCTGGACGGGCGCTGGCCCGACGACGCCCGGGCCGCTGAGCGCGCTCTGCAGGCGGCGCGGCCCGAGGTGATGGTGGTGGCGGCCTACGGGCTGATCCTGCCGCGCTGGGCGCTTGCGCTGCCGCTGCACGGGTGCCTGAACATCCACGCCTCGCTGCTGCCGCGCTGGCGCGGCGCGGCGCCCATCGAGCGTGCGATCGAGGCCGGCGACGCGCACACGGGCATCACCATCATGCAGATGGACGAGGGCCTGGACACCGGGGACATCCTGCTCGAGCAGGCCGAGCCGATCACGTCCGAGGACACCGGAGCGAGCCTGCGCGCGCGCCTGGCCCGCGTGGGCGCCGCGCTCGCCGTGCGCGCCGTGCAGGATCTGGCTGACGGACGGCTCGTGCGCCGGCCGCAGCCCCAGGCGGGCGTGTGCCATGCCGCCAAGCTCGGCAAGCATGAGTCGCCGATCGACTGGCGCGCGGATGCTGCAGCCATCGAGCGCCGGCTGCGCGCCTTCGACCCCTTCCCGGGCTGCACCTTCGTCTGGCAGGGCGAGACGGTCAAGCTCTGGCGCGCGAGCGCCTGGCCGCAGCCGGTCGCGGCCGAGCCCGGCACCCTCGTGGCGCTGGAGGGCGGGCGGCTGGCGGTGGCGTGCGGGCGCGGGGCGCTGGAGCCGCTGGAAGTCCAGCGCGCCGGCGGTGTGCGCGTAGCCTTTACGGCTTGGCGCCAGGCGGTGGCGCGCGAAGGCTGGCGCGCCGGGGTGCGGCTCGAACTGCCGCCCGCGGGGCTCAAGTCCGCGCACTAGGGCGCCGATATCCCGGAGGCTATGCGTGCATCTGCCCTCCTGCGTCCGCTGCCCTGGCTGCTGCTGGCCGTGTCGCCGATCCTGGCGGGATGCGACCTGCTGGGTATCGAGCCCGCCTCGGCGGTTGCCGAGCGCCGCGAGGCCGATGGCAAGGCGGTGGGCGCCGCCTGCCGCCACGCCGGCCGGGCGCTGGAGGACTGCTTCTCGCTCAACCGCAAGGCCGACAAGGCGGCGGTGTACGCTGGCTGGAAGGAAATGAGCGACTACATGCGCGAGAACAAGGTGCCCGAGGTGGCGCCGCAGCTCGGCGCCGAGCGCCCGGCTGCCCGCGAGAGCGAGGCTGCCGCGTCACGCCCCGCTGCCAAGCGCTGAGCGCTGAGCGCTGAGTGCTGAGTGCTGAGTGCTGAGTGCTGAGTGCTGAGTGCTGAGTGCTGAGTGCTGAGTGCTGAGCGCTGAGCGCTGAGCACTGACAGCTGGGCGCGCCGAAGCGAGCTGAAGTCGGCGCGGGGCCGGCGCCCGAACAGCCGGCGCGGTGACAATCCACCGGTGCTTCACCCGCCCAGCCCCCGCGACACCCCTGACCCGCCTGCCTCGGGCGCACTCTGGCGCGACGCTGACTTCCGCGCCGGGCTGCGCGACATGTCCGACCTCGCCCCAGGCATCTTCGCCTGGGGAGTGGTCACCGGCGTGGCGATGGCCGGCTCGGGTATGGGGCTGCCGCTGGCCGTGGCGATGTCGCTGCTGGTCTTTTCCGGCAGCGCGCAGCTGGCCACGATGCCGCTGATCGTCGCCGGCGCCCCGCTGTGGGTGGTGTGGCTCACGGCGCTGTGCGTGAACCTGCGTTTCGTCGTCTTCAGCGTCACCTGGGCCCGTTACCTGCGCCTGCTGCCCCTGGCGCAGCGATTGCGGCTGGCCTACTTCGCCGCTGACATGAACTTCGTGCTCTTCCTGCGCCGCTACCCCGAGCCCGTGCCGGCGCCGGGGCAGGTGGCCTACCTGTGGGGCACGGTGCCGCTGAACTGGGGCGCCTGGCAGCTCGGATCGCTGCTCGGAATCTTCGGGGCGCACCTGGTGCCGGCGCACTGGGGCCTGGGCTTTGCCGGCACGCTCGCGCTCCTGGGCCTGATGTGCTCGCTGCTCGGGCCCCGCCCGACCTGGGTGGCCGCGGCCGTCTCCGGTGCGGCGGCGGTGGCCGCCTTCGCGCTGCCGCTGAAGCTGCACATCGTCGTGGCGATCGTCGCCGCGGTGGTGGCCGGTGCGGCGGTGGAGCGGCTGCTGCCCGCGCCGGCCGCGCCGCCGGGGGGCTCACGATGAGCCTGGGCGAGGGGCTCGTGGCCGTTGTCGGCCTGGCGCTGCTGTCCCTGATCACGCGGGGCCTGTTCTTCCTGCTGCCGCGCGAGGTGCCGCTGCCCGGATGGCTGAACCAGGGCCTGCGCTACGCGCCGCTGGGGGCGATGGCGGCCATCGTCGTGCCCGACGTGCTGACCGAGCAGGGCCGACTGCTTGCCACGCTGGCCGACGCACGCCCCTGGGCGGCGATCGTCGGGGCAGCCTGGTACTTCTGGCGCCGCGGCATCCTGGGCACGATCCTCAGCGGCACGGCCGTGTTCCTGGCGTTGCGCCTGGGGCTGGGCTGGTAGCGCCCGCGCAGCGCGCCGGGCGTTCACCCCCGCCTAGAATCGAACGCATGGACGTCATTCGATTCGCCGATCTCGTGGCGCACGGCCAGGTGGCCGGCAAGCGCGTCTTCATACGCGCCGATCTCAACGTGCCGCAGGACGATGCCGGCCGCATCACCGAGGACACGCGCATCCGCGCCTCCGTGCCCTGCGTGAAGATGGCGCTGGACGCCGGCGCCGCGGTGATGGTCACTTCTCACCTGGGCCGCCCCACGGAGGGCGAGTTCAAGCCCGAGGATTCGCTCGCGCCGGTGGCCGAGCGGCTGTCGCAGCTGCTGGGCAGGCCGGTGAGGCTGGTGGCCAACTGGGTCGACGGCGTGGAAGTCGCCCCCGGCGAGGTGGTGCTGCTGGAAAACTGCCGGCTCAACAAAGGTGAGAAGAAGAACGAGCCGGAGCTCGCGCGCAAGATGGCGCGGCTGTGCGACATTTTCGTGCACGATGCCTTCGGCACCGCGCACCGCGCCGAGGCCTCCACCTACGGCATCGCGCAGTACGCGCCGGTGGCCTGTGCCGGGCCGCTGCTGGGCGCCGAGATCGATGCGCTGACCAAGGCGCTGGCCGCGCCGCGGCGGCCGCTGGTGGCGATCGTGGCCGGCAGCAAGGTCTCCACCAAGCTCACCATCCTGCAAAGCCTGGCGGCCAAGGTCGACGGCCTGATCGTCGGCGGGGGCATCGCCAACACCTTCATGCTCGCCGCGGGGCTGCCCATCGGCAAGAGCCTGGCCGAGCCCGATCTCGTGGACCAGGCGCGCGCGGTGATGCAGGCCATGGCCGCGCGCGGCGCGCAGGTGCCCATTCCACTGGACGTCGTGGTGGCGCCGCGCTTTGCGGCCGATGCGCCGGCCACCGTCAAGCCGGCGGCCGAGGTGGGGAGCGAGGACATGATCCTGGACATCGGCCCGCGCACGGCGCAACTGCTCGCGCAGCAGCTCGAGGCCGCGGGCACGATCGTCTGGAACGGCCCGCTTGGCGTCTTCGAGTTCGAAGCCTTCTCGCACGGCACCGAGGCGGTGGCGCGCGCGGTGGCGCGCAGCGCGGCTTTCAGCATTGCAGGAGGCGGCGACACGCTGGCTGCGATCGCCCAGTTCGGCATCGAGCGCGATGTGGGCTACATCTCCACCGGCGGCGGCGCCTTCCTGGAGGTGCTGGAGGGCAAGACGCTGCCGGCCTTCGAGATCCTCGCGCGCCGCGCCCGGGGCTGAGCCCGGCGGCTTGCCGCGAGAGCCCGCAGGTGCCAGCGGGTACGAGGCGATTTCATCCGGCTGCGCGTCCGTTGCGCCCTTTTCGGGCGTAATCTCGCGCTTCGCCCGAAGGGCGCCAGGGGCCGCACGGCCGAACTGGCGCGACGAACAGGCGCACAGAGGAGACGTACCCCATGAAGCCCGAACTCACAGCGGCCGAGCAGGCGCTGCGCGACGCCGCGCTCGAGTACCACCGCTCGCCCTCGCGCGGCAAGATCGCCGTCACGCCCACCAAGCCGCTGTCCAACCAGCGCGACCTGTCGCTGGCCTACAGCCCCGGTGTGGCCTACGCCTGCCTGGCCATCGAGGCCGATCCGTCCCTGGCCGCCGAGTACACCTCGCGCGCCAACCTCGTGGGCGTGGTCACCAACGGCACCGCGGTTCTGGGCCTGGGGGACATCGGCCCGCTGGCGGGCAAGCCGGTGATGGAGGGCAAGGGGTGCCTGTTCAAGAAGTTCGCCGGCATCGACGTCTTCGACATCGAACTCGCGGAGAAGGATCCCGACAAGCTCGTGGAGATCATCGCTGCGCTCGAGCCCACGCTCGGGGGCATCAACCTGGAGGACATCAAGGCGCCCGAGTGCTTCTACATCGAGAGCAAGCTGCGCGAGCGCATGAAGATCCCCGTCTTCCACGACGACCAGCACGGCACGGCGATCATCTCGGCGGCGGCGCTGCTCAACGGGCTGGAGCTCGTGGACAAGACCATCGGGGAGGTCAAGGTCGTGTCCTCGGGCGCGGGCGCGGCGGCGATTGCCTGCCTGGACGTGATGGTGGGCCTGGGCGTCAAGCGCGAGCACATCTTCGTGGTCGACTCGCGCGGCGTCATCCAGACCGAGCGCGACGACGCGAAGAAGGGCACCCTCGACGAATCCAAGCGCCGCTTCTGCCAGGCCACCGACGCACGCTCGCTGGCCGACGTGGTCAAGGATGCCGACGTGTTCCTGGGCTGCTCCGCCGCCGGCGTGCTGACCGCCGACATGGTGCGCTCGATGGCGCGCCAGCCCATCATCCTGGCCCTGGCCAACCCCGAGCCGGAGATCCGGCCCGAACTGGCCAAGGCCGCGCGGCCCGACTGCATCATCGCCACCGGACGCTCGGACTACCCCAACCAGGTCAACAACGTCCTGTGCTTTCCCTACATCTTCCGCGGCGCGCTCGACTGCGGCGCCACGAAGATCACCGAGGCCATGAAGCTCGCCTGCGTGCGCGAGATCGCCGACCTCGCCAAGGCCGAGATCAGTGACGAGGTGGCTTCGGCCTACGCGGGGCAGGAACTCAAGTTCGGGCCTGACTACCTGATCCCCAAGCCCTTTGATGCGCGGCTGATCCTGCGCATCGCCCCGGCCGTGGCGCGTGCCGCCGCCGACAGCGGCGTGGCCACGCGCCCCATCGCCGACCTGGAGGCCTACCGCGCCTCGCTGCAGCGCCACGTCTACCAGACGGGCATGCTGATGCGCCCGGTCTTCACGGCGGCCAAGGCCTTCCACGCCCGTCAGGAGGGCGGTGCGCGCGTGGTCTACGCCGAAGGCGAGGACGAGCGCGTGCTGCGCGCGGTGCAGGTGGTGCTCGACGAAGGCATGGCGCGGCCCATCCTCGTGGGCCGGCCCGAGGTCGTGCGCATGCGCATCGAGCGCGCGAACCTGCGCATTGCCGCCGGGCGCGACTTCGAGCTCGTCGACCCGGAGAACGACCCGCGCTTTCGGGCCTACTGGGAGACGTACCACAAGCTCATGGGCCGCGAAGGCGTCACGCCCGAGGCGGCCAAGGCGGCGGTGCGCCGCTCCAGCACGCTGATTGCCTCCCTGATGGTCAAGCGCGGCGAGGCGCACGCGATGCTGTGCGGCCTCGTGGGCCGCTACGACGCGCACCTCGAGCACGTGCGCAACGTCATCGGCCAGCGCGAGGGCACGCACGTGATGGCGGCGATGAACGCGCTCATGCTCGACCAGTTCACGGTCTTCATCACCGACACCTTCGTCAACGAGCAGCCAAGCGCCCAGGAGTTGAGCGAGATCGCGCAGATGGCCTCTGCCGAGGTGCGCCGCTTCGGCTTGCCGCCCAAGGTCGCGTTCCTGTCGCACTCGATCTACGGTTCGTCCAACCGCCCGTCGGCGCGGCGTATGCGTGAGGCGCGCGACCTCTTCGTGCGCGCCGCCCCGGACATCGAGTGCGACGGGGAGATGCATGGCGATGCAGCGCTGTCGGAGTCGGTGCGCCGCACCTACCTGCCCGACTCGACGCTCACGGGCGCAGCCAACCTGCTCGTGCTGCCCAACATCGATGCGGCCAACATCCTCTTCAACGTCCTCAAGGAGGCGGGAAGCCGCGGCGTCACGGTGGGCCCGATGCTGCTGGGTGCGGCCGCGCCGGTGCACATCCTCACGCCGTCTTCCACGGTACGGCGGGTCGTCAACATGACGGCCGTGGCCGTGGCTGACGCAGCGGAGTCGGCCCGATGACGCGCGCGACCAAGATCGTCGCCACGCTCGGCCCCGCCTCGAGCGATCCGCAGGTGCTCGAGCGGCTGCTCACCGCCGGCGTGGACGTGGTGCGGCTGAACTTCAGCCACGGCAAGGCCCAGGACCACATCGACCGCGCCACGCTCGTGCGCGAGATGGCCGCGCGCGTGGGCAAGCCCGTGGCGCTGATGGCCGACCTGCAGGGCCCGAAGATCCGCGTGGGCAAGTTCGTCGAAGGCAAGGTGATGCTCGAGCCGGGGCAGCCCTTCGTGCTCGATGCGCAGCGCACGGAGCCGGGCGACGTGCACGCGGTGGGGCTGGACTACAAGGAACTGCCGCGCGACGTGAAGCCCGGGGACTCGCTGCTGCTCAACGACGGACTGATCGTGCTCACGGTGCAGGCCGTGCGCGGCGAGCAGGTGCACACGCTCGTCAAGGTGGGTGGCGAGCTCTCCAACAACAAGGGCATCAACAAGGCCGGAGGCGGCCTGACCGCGCCCGCGCTGACCGCCAAGGACATGGAGGACATCAAGACGGCGATGTCCTTCCAGTGCGAGTACCTGGCGGTGAGCTTCCCCAAGAGCGCCACCGACATGGAGATGGCCCGGCAGCTCGCCAACGTGGCCGGCGAGGCCTACCGCCACAAGCCGGCCATGATCGCCAAGATCGAGCGCAGCGAGGCGATCCCGCAGCTCGAGGCGATCCTCAAGGCCAGCGACGGCATCATGGTGGCGCGCGGCGACCTCGCCGTGGAGGTCGGGAACGCGGCGGTGCCGGCGTTGCAAAAGCGCATGATCCGCCTGGCGCGCGAGATGGACAAGGTGGTCATCACGGCCACGCAGATGATGGAGAGCATGATCCTGGCCCCCGTGCCCACGCGCGCGGAGGTGAGCGACGTGGCCAACGCCGTGCTCGACGGCACCGACGCCGTGATGCTCAGCGCCGAGACGGCTGCGGGCAAGTACCCGGTGGAGACGGTCGAGCAGATGCACCTCATCGCGCTGGAGGCCGAGCGCGCCGAGGACGTGCAGCTCGAGGCCGACTTCGTCAACAAGCAGTTCGGCCGCATCGACCAGAGCATTGCCATGGGTGCGCTCTTCACCGCGCACCACCTGGGCTGCAAGGCGATCATCGCGCTCACCGAGAGCGGCTCCACCGCGCTGTGGATGAGCCGGCACAACATCAAGGTGCCGATCTACGGCCTGACCACCAAGGTCGCCACCGAGCGGCGCATGACGCTGTACCGCAACGTGCGCCCGATCCTGATGCCGTCCTTCGACGACCGCGACCAGGCGCTGGATGCGGCCGAGCGGCTGCTGTGCGAGAAGGGCGTGCTCAAGCCTGGTGACACCTACGCCATCACCTGCGGCGAGCCCATGGGCTACCCCGGGGGCACCAACATGCTCAAGGTCTGCCGCGTGGGCTGAGGGCCTGCACGGCTGGCGGCGGGTTCACGGCCCGCCCGCAGCCCGTCGGCGGCGCATCGGCCTTGACCCGGGGCAGGTGTCGGCCACGAGGGCGTCGGTAGAATCCAGCGCAGTTACAAGGCGGTTTCACGCGCCTCCCGGAGAGCCCACCATGCCCCTCGTCTCGATGCGCCAGCTGCTGGACCACGCCGCGGAAAACGGCTATGGGATCCCGGCCTTCAACGTCAACAACCTCGAGCAGGTGCAGGCCGTGATGGCGGCGGCCGACGAGGTGGGGGCACCAGTCATCCTTCAGGCCAGCGCCGGCGCGCGCAAGTACGCAGGCGAGGCCTTCATCAAGCACCTGATCCAGGCTGCCGTGGAGGCCTACCCGCGGATTCCGCTGGTCATGCATCAGGACCACGGCACCAGCCCCAAGGTCTGCGAGGGTGCCATCGGCCTGGGCTTTGGCTCCGTCATGATGGACGGCTCGCTCATGGAAGACGGCAAGACGCCGGCGAGCTTCGACTACAACGCGGACGTGACGCGCCGCGTGGTGGAGATGGCGCACCGCGTGGGCGTGACGGTGGAAGGCGAGCTCGGCTGCCTGGGCAACCTCGAGACGGGCGACGCGGGCGAGGAAGACGGCATCGGCGCCGAAGGCAAGCTCGACCACAGCCAGATGCTGACCGACCCGGAGGAGGCCGCGCAGTTCGTCCAGGCCACGCAGCTCGACGCGCTGGCGATTGCCATCGGCACCAGCCACGGCGCCTACAAGTTCAGCCGCCCGCCCACGGGCGACATCCTGGCCATCTCGCGCGTCAGGGAGATCCACGCCCGCATCCCCAACACGCACCTGGTGATGCACGGCTCGTCCTCGGTGCCGCAGGCACTGCTGGACGTGATCAACCAGTACGGCGGCAAGATGAAGCAGACCTACGGCGTGCCGATTGCCGAGATCCAGGAAGCCATCAAGCACGGCGTGCGCAAGATCAACATCGACACCGACATCCGGCTGGCGATGACGGGGGCGGTGCGCAAGTTCATGGCCGAGAACCCCGACAAGTTCGACGCGCGCGAGTGGCTCAAGCCCGCACGCGAGGCGGCCAAGGCGGTGTGCAAGGAGCGCTACCTGCAGTTCGGCTGCGAGGGCCAGGCCGGCCGCCTGCAGCCGCGGGGCCTGGACGAGATGGCGCGCGCCTACGCCAGCGGCGCGCTCGCGCAGACGGTGGTGTGATGCACGCTGGCGGCGACGCAGCGCTGCAGGACGTCCCGGCCGTCTTCGAGACCCGGCTGCACGGGCTGCCGCTGCTGGCGCGCGGCAAGGTGCGCGACAACTACGCTGTCGGCGAGGACCGCATCCTGATGGTGGCCAGCGACCGCATCAGCGCCTTCGACCGCGTGCTGCCCGCACCTGTCCCCGGCAAGGGCGTGGTGCTCACGCGCATGGCGCTGTTCTGGTTCGCGCTGCTCGCCGACATCGTGCCCAACCACCTGACCGGCGAGGCTCCCGAGAGCGTGGTCGCCGCCGGGGACGTCGCGCAGGTGCGTGGCCGCTCGATGCTCGTCAAGCGGCTGCGCCCGGTGCCGGTGGAGGCCGTGGTGCGCGGCTACCTCGCGGGCTCGGGATGGAAGGCTTACCAGGCCGAAGGCGCGGTGTGTGGCGTGGCGCTGCCGCCGGGCTTGCGCCTGGCCAGCCGCTTGCCCGAGCCGATCTTCACCCCGGCCACCAAGGCCGCCGTGGGTGAGCACGACGAGAACATCACGTTCGCGCAGATGGAGCAGGCCGTGGGCGCGGCGCTGGCGCGGCGCATCCGCGAGGTGTCGCTGGCTCTCTACGCACGCGCGGCCGCGCACGCGCTGGCGCGCGACATCGTGATCGCCGACACCAAGTTCGAGTTCGGCCTGGACGAGCGCGACGAACTCGTGCTGATGGACGAAGTGCTCACGCCCGACTCCTCGCGCTTCTGGCCGCTGGCGGCCTATGCCGAAGGGCGA
>JBIIED010000052.1:0-14526 GCA_044237995.1 Rubrivivax sp.
CTACGGGCCCAACCCCTGCCAGCGAGGCCACGCCGAAGGCAGACCGGCCCTGGGGCGAACGCAAGGTTCGCCCGGGTCGGAGCAGCTGGCTCATCGCGCCGAGCGTGCCAGCGTACGCTGGGCACAGGCCACGAGCGCACCCCCGGCCAGCAGCGCTGCCGACACCGCCAGGCCCATGCGCAGCCCGCCCGCCCCGTCGGCCAGCTCACCGACCAGGCTCGGGCCGACGATCTGACCGGCAGCAAACACGATGGTGAAGGCGCTGATGCCCGCGGGCCACAGTGAGGGGTCGAGGTTGTGCCGCACCATGGCCGTGGTGGAGGCCACCACCGACAGGAACACCGCGCCGAAGAGCGCCCCGGACACGAAGGCCGCCACCGGGTGCACCACGAGCACCGGCAGAGCCGTCGCCACCGCCAACAGCGCATTGAGCACGGCCAGCGCCCCGCCGCCGCGCGCACGCTGCAGCAGCCGCGCCCACAGCCACGGCGAGACCATCACGCCCACGCCCAGCAGCGCGTAGAAGGCCGCCACCGTCGCGGGGGCCATGCCCTGCTCGCGCAGCAGCGTGACGATGAAGGTCATGTAGCCGATGTAGCCCAGGCCGAAGCAGGCGTAGCCCGCCAGCCCCGCGGCGAGCGGCCCCGGCCGGAAGCGCCCGGTACCGGCTGCAGCCGGCCCGGGAACGGGCGGCTGCCACGCGCGCAGGCGCAGCGCCATCGGCACTGCCGCGGTGGCGGCCAGCACGGCCAGGACAAGCCAGCCGCGCTGCCAGCCGGAGACCTCGCCGAAAAGCCCGCCGAAATGCCCGCCGAAGAGCCCCTCCAAGCGCGCAGGCTGCTCAAGCAAGGGCGGCAGCACCAGCGCACAGGCCACGATGCCCAGGCCCGTGCCACCGTAGTACAGGCCCAGCACCAGGCCGCTGGAGACGCGCCCTTCCACCCCCGGCTCGGCCGAAAGCCTCGCCGCCAGCAGCCCGCCGCTGACGAAGACCGCCGCGCTGGCCACGCCGGCGGCCACCCGCAGCGCGGCCAGCATCGCGTCGCTGGCCGTGAACCCGTGCAGGGCGAGCGCAGCGGCTGCGCACAGGCTGCCGCCCACGAGCGCCTGCTGCGCTGCGCGTGCGCCACGCCAGCGCAGCCACGCCGGCATGGCCAGCGCCCCGATCAGGTAGCCCGCCGCGTTGAGCGTGTTCATCGCGCCGGCGGTGAAGTAGCTCCAGCCGAGCTCCGCGCGCATCGGCGGCAGCAGCAAGGCATAGGAAAAGCGCGCCAGCCCGAGCGACACCGCCGCCCCCAGGGCCAGGGCCAGCGCGGTGCGGATCGCCAGGCGCGGTGTCATCCGGTGAGCCTACTGCAAGCAAGGGGCGGCAAGGCCGGGGCGCACGCGCAGCCCTCACATCACCCGCTGTGGCATGCTGAAGGATCGCCGCCGCCATGGAACTGCCCCAGGAACTCATCCGCTGCAAGCGCGACGGCGCCGCGCTCACGCGTGCCCAGGTCGAGAGCTTCGTGCGCGGGCTGGTCGACGGCAGCTTCTCCGACGCCCAGGCCGGGGCGATGGCGATGGCCATCGTGCTGCGCGGCATGGATACCGACGAGACGGCCGCGCTCACCCACGCGATGACGCACTCGGGCGAGGTGCTGAACTGGGAGGCGGCCGCGCTGCCGGGCCCGGTGCTCGACAAGCACTCCACGGGCGGGGTGGGCGACAAGGTGAGCCTGATGCTCGCGCCCATGCTCGCCGCCTGCGGGGCGGTGGTGCCGATGGTCAGCGGGCGCGGCCTGGGACACACGGGCGGCACGCTCGACAAGCTCGAGGCGCTGGCCGGCTACGCCACCGATCCCGGGCAGGCACGCATGCTGGCCACGCTGCGCGCGGCCGGCTGCGCCATCGTCGGCGCCAGTGCGCGCCTGGCCCCGGCCGACCGGCGGCTCTACGCCATCCGCGACGTCACCGCCACCGTCGAGAGCCTGCCCCTCATCACGGCCAGCATCCTGAGCAAGAAGCTCGCCGCGGGGCTGCAGGCACTCGTCCTGGACGTGAAGGTCGGCAACGGTGCGGTCACGCCCTCGACCGAGGCGGCGCACGCACTGGCCGCGAGCCTGGTGCGCGTGTCGTGCGCAGCCGGCCTGCCTGCGGTGGCGCTCATCACCGACATGAGCCAGGTCCTCGGGTCGACGGCGGGCAACGCGCTGGAAGTCGCCGAGGCGCTGGCCTTCCTCACTGGCGCGTGGCCGGACTCGGCCGGCGGCCGCTTCGGGCACGAGCGCCCGGCGCGCGACGAGCGGCTGCTGGAGGTGACGCTGGCCCTGGCCGGGCAGGCCCTGCAGCTCGGCGGGCTGGCGGCGTCGGTCGAGCAGGGCCGCGTGCTGGCGGCCCGCACCCTGGCCGACGGCACCGCTGCCGAGCGCTTCGCGCGCATGGTGGCCGCGCTGGGCGGCCCCGCCGACGTGCTGCACCGCGCCGGATTGCCCCGCGCCGAGGTGGTGCGCCCGCTGCGCGCCGCGCGCGACGGCGTGCTGGCGCGCACCGACACGCGGGCCATCGGTCTGGCGGTGGTCGCGCTCGGCGGGGGCAGGCGCCGGCCCGATGACGCGGTGGATCCGCGGGTGGGTCTGGCCGGGGTGCTCGCAACGGGCACGCCCGTGCGCGCCGGGCAGGCGCTCGCCTGGGTGCACGCCGCCGACGAGGTCCAGGCTGGCCACGCGCTGCAGGAACTCGCAGCGGCCTTCGAGATCGGCGACGCGGCGCCCGCGTCTGCCAACCCGGGCCCGGTGCTGGCGCGCCTGGGGGGCCAGGCCGCCCCGAACGACGCGGGCGCGGCATGATGCGCGCGCGACGCGACACGACTCTCGAGGCGGTGCAGGCGCCAGCGCCGGCGAGCGGATCAGGCGCGGTGAGGCAGGCGCGACGGGTCCGCCCGGCGCGGCGCCGTCAGCGCTCGCCCGGCCGGTAGGGCTTCATCAGCGCCTGCGGGTAGGCCGCGCGCCGCGCCACGAGCACGAGTGCGACGATGGCCATCACATAGGGCAGCATGAGGTAGAACTGGTAGGGCACCTCGACGCCGAGCACGCCGCCGCCGGCTTGCTGCAGGCGCAGCTGCAGCGCGTCGAAGAAGGCGAACAGCAGGGCCCCCAGCAGCGCCTTGCCGGGCCGCCACGAGGCGAAGACGACGAGCGCCACGCACACCCAGCCGCGCCCGTTGGCCATGTTGAAGAAGAAGGCGTTGAAGGCCGACAGCGTCAGGAAGGAGCCCGCCACGCCCATCAGCGCCGAGCCGGCGCAGATGGCGCCGATGCGCAGCCCCGCCACGCTCAGGCCCTGCCCCTCGGCTGCCGCCGGGTTCTCGCCCACCATGCGCACGGCCAGCCCCACGGGCGTGCGCATGAGCACCCAGCCCACCACTGGCACGAGCACGAGGGCCAGCAACGTCAGGGGCGTCTGCGTGTCGAGCACCGGGATCGGCAGACCCTCCATCGGCTGGAAGGTCTGCACCGTGGGCGGACGCTCCACTTTCGGAAAGCTCACCCGGTAGGCGTAGCTCGCCAGCGACGTGGCCAGCAGCGTGATGCCCAGGCCCGAGACATGCTGCGACAGCGCGAGCTTGACGGTGAGCAGGCCGTGCAGCAGGCCGAAGGCCGCGCCCGTGAGCGCCGCCACCCCCACCCCCATCCACAGCGAGGCTCCTTGGAACACGGCCAGCCAGCCCGCGAACGCCCCGGCCACCATGATCCCCTCGATGCCCAGGTTCAGTACGCCTGCGCGCTCGCACAGCAGCACCCCGAGCGTGCCCAGGATGAGCGGCGTGGCGATGCGCAGCACCGCAGCCCAGAAGGCGGCCGAGGTCAGCAGCTCGAGGGTCTCGCTCATCGTCTGCGCGTCCTTCTCGGTGCCTCAGCGGCGGATCCGGTACTGCGTGAGCATCGTGGCCACGAGCATCGCGATCAAGGCCACCGCCACGATTACATCGGCGATGTAGGTGGGCACGTTGACGGCGCGGCTCATCGAGTCGGCCCCCACCAGCATGCCGGCCACGAACACCGCCGCGCCCACCACCGCCAGCGGGTTGAGCATGGCCAGCATGGCGATCACGATGCCGCTGTAGCCGTAGCCCGGGCTCATGTCCAGCGTCACGTAAGCCGTGCGCCCGGCTACCTCCACCGCACCGGCCAGGCCTGCCAGCGCGCCTGAGAGCAGCGCCACCTTCACCGTCACCCAGCCCACCGGCATGCCGGAAAAAGCCGCCGCGCGCGCGCCCGAGCCCACCGCGCGGATCTGAAAGCCCGTGGTGGTGAAGCGCAGCAGCACCCACACGGCCACGGCCAGGGCCAGCGCCCCGAGCAGCCCGGTGTGGACGCGGCTGCGCTCCAGGAGCTTGTCCAGCTGCAGCTCGTCCTTGAGCGCGACGCTCTGCGGCCAGCCCAGTGCAGTGGGGTCCTTCATCGGCCCGTCGAGCATGGCCGAGACGAAGAGCAGCACGATGAAGTTCATGAGCAGCGTCGTCACCACCTCGTCCACCCCCAGGCGCGCCTTCATCAGCGCCGGCCCGAGCAGCAGCAGCGCACCGGCGAGCATCGCCGCACCGATCATGGCGGCAAACAGCCACGCATCGGGCCACTGCAGGCCGGTGCCGCCATGCAGCCCGCCCACCGCGACGGCCGCCAGCGCGCCCGCATAGAGCTGGCCCTCGGCCCCGATGTTGTAGAGCTGCGCGCGAAAGGCCACCGCCGCGGCCAGCCCCGTGAGGATGAGCGGCGTGGCACGCGTGAGGGTCTCGGTGAGTGCGAAGCGCGAGCCGAAGCCCCCCTCGAGCAGCAGCACCCAGGCCCGGCCCACCGGCGCGCCGGCCCACACCACGAGCAGCGAGGCCACCGCCAGCGTGAAGGCCACGGCGCCGAGGGTGGCCGCCGCCAGGTGCAGGCCGGAGCTGCGGGTGCGCCGCTCAAGCCGCATGGGTGGCCTCCTCGCCGCCGGCCATCGCCAGGCCGATGGTAGTGAGCGTCCACTGCGCCACGGGCCGGGCGGGCGTGAGGCGGCCGTGGTGGATCACCGCGATGCGGTCGGCCAGTGCGAAGATCTCGTCGAGGTCCTCGCTGATCAGCAGCACCGCGCTGCCGCCGGCGCAGGCGTCGAGCAGCTGCTGGTGCACATAGGCCACCGCGCCCACGTCCAGGCCCCAGGTGGGCTGGCTGGCAACGATGAGGCGCGGCACGTCGGCACGCCCTGGCGCGCCCAACAGCGCGCCCGACAACGCGCGCCCGAGGATGAGCTTTTGCATGTTCCCGCCCGACAGCGCCCGGGTGGGTGTGTCCACCCCCAGGCCTTCGGTGCCGCGCACATCGAAGCGCTCGACGATGGCCTGCGCATGGGCCCGCGCGGCTGCCCGCCGCAGCCACCCCAGGCGCGAAAAGGCCGGCGTGCCCAGGCGCTCGAGCACCGCGTTCTCCCACAGCGCCAGGTCACCGACAACACCTACGGCCTGACGGTCTTCGGGAATCCGCGCCACATCAGCATCGATGAAAGATGATGGCTTTGCAGACAGTGAGCGCCCGCACACTTCGAGCTGGCCCGCATCCAGGGCGCGCTCGCCGCTGAGCAGCTCGGCCAGTGCCTGCTGCCCGTTGCCCGCCACGCCGGCGATCGCCACCACCTCGCCGGCGCGTACCTCCAGGTCCAGTGCCTGCAGCAGCGCACGCGGCCCGCTGCCCCGCACGGTGGCCCCGTGCAGGCTCAGCACAGCCTGGCGCGGACGGCCACCGGCCGCCTCGCGTTGCCGCACCGGGCTGGTCACCACGCGCCCGACCATGGCCTCGGCCAGTTCGGCCCGGCTGGTGCCCGCCGCCGGCCGCAGCGCCACGAGGCGCCCCCCGCGCAGCACGGCGATGCGATGCGACACGCGCAGCACCTCGTCGAGCTTGTGGCTGATGAAGATCACCGACAGGCCGCGCGCCACCATCTGGCCCAGGGTGGCAAAGAGCGACTCGCTTTCCTGGGGCGTGAGCACCGCCGTGGGCTCGTCCAGGATCAGGATGCGTGCGCCGCGCTTGCGCCCGAAGGCCACGAGCGCCTTGAGGATCTCCACGCGCTGGCGCTCGCCCACGGAGAGCTCGCCCACGCGCGCGTCGGGGTCCACCTCCAGCCCGAAGTCGCGCGCGGCCTGTTCGAGTGCCCGGCGCGCCTGGCCCCGCCGCGAGAAAGGCTGCCACAGGCTCTCGGTGCCCAGCATCACGTTGTCGAGCACGCTCAGGTTGTCGGCCAGCGTGAAGTGCTGGTGGACCATGCCGATGCCCGCTTCCAGCGCCGCGCGCGGCTGCCCGGGCGGCAGCTCGCGGCCGAAGACCTCGATGGAGCCCGCATCGGCCAGGTAGTGGCCGAAGAGGATGGACACAAGCGTGCTCTTGCCCGCCCCGTTCTCGCCCAGCAGGGCGAGCACCTCGCCCGCGCCGAGCTCCAGCGTGATCGCGTCGTTGGCCACCAGCGCGCCAAAGCGCTTGGTGATGCCCGACAGCCTCAGTACGGGGGACGGCTCTTGCACGGAAGGTGGTGGAAGAACGTGGTCAGCCAGGCAGGCGAGCAGACGGGACAGGCCGTGACGCGCGCGGCAGGCCTCAGCCGCCGAGCTGGCGCGCCAGGTCGATGAAGTCGCTGGCCACCAGATCGAACTCGCCCGGCGTCCACGGCTCCATCGGCCCGCCCGGCCCACGCTCCAGCGGCCGCGGCACGTAGGCGGTGCGCAGCCCCGCGCGCGCCGCCCCGCGCAGGTCGCTCGGGTGCGCGGCCACCATCAGCACCTGCTGAGGCGGCAGGTCCAGCAGCCGCGCTGCGCCCTGGTAGCACTGCGGGTCGGGCTTGTAGTGGCCGAAGAGCTCGGCCGAGAAGATGGTGTCCCACGGCAGCCCGCCGTGGCGCGCCATGGCCAGCAGCAGCGAGACGTTGCCGTTGGACAGTGTGGCCACCGGGTGCAGCCGCTTCAGGCGCAGGAGCCCTGGCACGCTGTCGGGCCAGGGCGCCAGGCGGTGCCAGACGCGGTTGAAGTCGGCCGCTTCGTCCTCGGGCAGGCGCAGCGCGCGCTCGGCCAGCAGCTCGTCCAGGATGCGCCGGTGCAGCACGTCGATGGACGCCCAGGGCCACTCGCCCCGGCGCACGCGGTCCATCGCGAGCGGGTAGCCCGCCCGCCATGCGTCGGCGAAGGCCGCCCAGTCGACCTGCGACCAGGCCAGGGCGCCCCCCGCCGAGCTCTCGCCCGGGGCGGCCGCCTCCTGTGCCTCGTGCCCCTTGTGGCCGGACACCGCCATGCGCGCCCCGAGCGCCTGGCCTTCGGCGATGACCGTCGAGCGCCAGTCGACGACCGTGCCGAAGACGTCGAAGACGAGGGCGCGGATGCCGCCGAGCGTCATCGCGCCGGCGTCACTTGGCGGTGGCCTTGGGCGCGTTGTCGTCGATCTTGACGGTGAACTTGCCCTCCAGGATCTCCTTCTGGCGCTGCGCGACCTTGTCCATCACGGCCTTGGGCACCTTGCCCTCGAAGGTCCCCAGCGGCGAGAGCTCCGAGCCCTTGAACTTCATCATCGAGTACTGCCCGTAGTCCTCGGCCTTGAACTTGCCTTCCTTCACCGCCTTGAGGGCGCGGTCGATGGTGGGCTCCATGTTCCACAGCGCCGAGGCCACCACCGTCTCGGGGTAGTCCTTCTGCGTGTTGATGACGTTGCCGATGGCCAGCACCTTGCGCTCCTTGGCCGCATCGCTCACGCCGAAGCGCTCGGCATACATCACGTCTGCGCCCTTGTCGATCATCGCGAAGGCCGCCTCCTTGGCCTTGGGCGGGTCGAACCAGCTGTTGATGAAGGTGACCATGAAGGTGACCTTCGGGTTGGTCTCCTTGGCGCCGGCCATGAAGGCGTTCATGAGCCGGTTCACCTCGGGAATCGAGTAGCCGCCGACCATGCCGATCTTGCCGCTCTTGCTCATCGCGCCGGCGATCAGGCCGCTGAGGTAGGCCGGCTCCTGGATGTAGTTGTCGAAGACGCTGAAGTTGGGCGCCTGCGGCTTGCCCGAGCTGCCCATCAGGAAGCTCACCTTCGGGTACTCCTTGGCCACCTTGCGCGCGGCGGCCTCCACCGCGAAGGACTCGCCCACGATGAGCGTGTTGCCCTTCTCGGCGTACTGTCGCATCACGCGCTCGTAGTCGGCGTTGGCCACCTTCTCGCTGAACTCGTACTCGATCTCCCCGCGCGCGGCGGCGGCCTTGAGGGCCTTGTCGATGCGGCTGACCCACTGCTGCTCCACCGGCACGGTGTAGATCGCAGCGACCTTGAGCTTGGCCTGCGCGAACGAAGGGCCGGCAACGGCCAGCAGCGCGGCGGCCGCAAGCGTGGCCAGGACGGGACGACGAAGGGACGACATGGCAGAGAACTCCTCAATCGGGTGGGTGGGGGCGGCGGACGTGCTGACGGGCCGGTTCGGAGCCTGCGGGCCAATCGAGACGATCTGGACGACCAGGACGATCGGGGCGGGCGGAACGGCCGGCAGGCGCGGACACCGGATTAGGCCATGCAACATCCGGGCCGGCATCCGGAGTCGCCCGTGGGGGCTGGGCCGTCGGGCCGCCAGCACCCGGCCGAGGGGGCACGCGCCGCGGGCGCAAGCGCGGCGCACGCCTAGAATCCGTGCGCTTGGGCCAGCCGCCCGCGGCCCGGCACCCTCCCCCCGCCCGCATGAGCTCCTCGACCCTGTCTGCCCTGTCGCCACTGGACGGCCGCTACGCCCCGCGCCTGGCGGCGCTGCGTCCGCTGCTCAGCGAGTACGCCCTCATGCACCGGCGCGTGCAGGTCGAGGTGGAGTGGTTCATCGCGCTTACCGAGGCGGGCTTCGTGGAGCTGGCTCCGCTGGCGGCGGACGACCGCGACTTCCTGCGCGCCCTGGCCAGCAGCTTCAGCGAGGCCGACGCGCAGGCCATCAAGGACATCGAGCGGCGCACCAACCACGACGTCAAGGCGGTGGAGTACTGGCTCAAGGCGCGCCTGGCCGAGCGGCCGGCGCTCGCGCGATCGGGCGAGTTCATGCACTTCGCCTGCACGAGCGAGGACATCAACAACACGAGCCACGCCCTGATGCTCGGCGCTGCGCGCGCCGAGGTGCTGCTGCCCACGCTGGACCAGCTCATCGGCACGCTCACGAGCCTGGCGCACGCGCAGGCCGAGGTGCCGATGCTCAGCCGCACCCACGGCCAGACCGCCAGTCCGACGACCGTGGGCAAGGAGCTGGCCAACGTCGTGGCGCGGCTGCGCACGGCGCGCGCGCGCATCGCGGAGGTCCGGCTGCCGGCCAAGATGAACGGCGCGGTGGGCAACTACAACGCCCACCTGGCCGCCTGGCCCGACTTCGACTGGGAGGCATTCAGCCGCCACGTGGTGCAGGAGCGCCTGGGCCTGGTCTTCAACCCCTACACGATCCAGATCGAGCCGCACGACGGCATGGCCGAGCTCTTCGATGCCATGGCGCGCTGCAACACCATCCTGGTGGATCTCGCGCGCGACATCTGGGGCTACATCAGCCTGGGCTACTTCCGTCAGAAGACGCGCGCAGGCGAGGTGGGCTCCAGCACCATGCCGCACAAGGTCAACCCGATCGACTTCGAGAACGCCGAAGGCAATTACGGGCTGGCCAACGCGCTGCTGGCGCACATGAGCCACAAGCTGCCGGTGAGCCGCTGGCAGCGTGACCTCACCGACTCCACCGTGCTGCGCAACATGGGCGTGGCCTTCGGCTACACCGTGCTCGCCCACGACAGCCTGCTCAAGGGGCTGGCCAAGCTGCAGCTCGACGAGGCCACGCTCGCGGCCGACCTGGACGACGCCTGGGAAGTGCTGGCCGAGGCGGTGCAGACGGTGATGCGTCGCCACGGCCTGCCCGAGCCCTACGAGCAGCTCAAGGCCTTCACGCGCGGCCAGCCCATCACGCGCGAGCTGATGCAGCGCTTCATCGCCGGGCTGCCGCTGCCCGAGCCGCAGCGCCAGCGGCTGCTGGCGCTCACGCCCTCTACCTACACCGGGCTGGCCGCGAGCCTGGCCCGGCGGGTCTGAGCCCGCAGCGCGCCCCAACCCGGCCAGAAACCATGAGCTTTTGCACGCAGCTGCTGGCCGCCGAGCGCACGCACGACTCGATGCTGTGCGTGGGGCTGGATCCCGAGCCCGCGCGCTTTCCCGGCGCGTGGAAGGGCGATGCCTCGCGCATCTTCGATTTCTGCGCCGCCATCGTCGAGGCCACGGCCGACCTCGTGATCGCCTTCAAGCCGCAGATCGCCTACTTCGCCGCACACGGCGCGGAAGACCAGCTCGAGCGGCTCATGCGCCACATCCGCGCGCGCGCCCCGGGCGTGCCGGTGATCCTGGACGCCAAGCGCGGGGACATCGGGTCGACGGCCGAGCAGTACGCGCGCGAGGCCTTCGAGCGCTACGGCGCCGATGCCGTGACGCTGTCTCCCTTCATGGGCCTGGATTCGCTGGAGCCCTTCCTGCGCCACAGCGGCAAGGGCGTGATCGTGCTGTGCCGCACCTCCAACCCTGGCGGGGACGATCTGCAGTCGCTGGTGCTCGAAGGCGGCGAGCGGCTGTACGAGCGCATCGCGCGGCTGGCCGCCGGAGAGTGGAACCGCAACGGCGAGCTCGGCCTGGTGGTGGGCGCCACCTATCCGCGCGAGCTCGAGCGCGTGCGTGCGCTCGCCCCGACGCTGCCGCTGCTCATCCCGGGCGTGGGCGCGCAGGGCGGGGATGCGGCGGCCACCGTGCGCGCGGCCTGGCGCGGCCGGCTCGACGCGCAAGGCCGCGTCGAGCAGACCACCGGACCCATCGTCGTCAACTCCTCGCGCGCGATCCTGTACGCCTCGGCCGGCGCGGACTTCGCCGACGCGGCGCGCGAGGCCGCCAGGCTCGCCCGCTCAGCCCTCAACGCGGCACGGGGCAGCTGAAGAGGGCAGCGCCAAGGGGCGTTGTCCACCCCCTGCCTGAGGGGGAAGAACACCTGTTTAGGGGCACGTATTTGAGTAGATTGCCAACTATTCCCTTGACCAGGGCCCGGCAGTCTGCTTATGTCTCTCACCCTCTCCACCGTGCTGGTGGCCGCCACGGTCACCTTGCCGTCCTGTTCCTGGGACAAGCCGGGTGCGGATCCCTACATGGGCAGCATGGAGGCGGCCGTGGACCGCTACCGCGACATCCCCATCGAGGTGCGCGAACGCCTCAAGGCGCGGATGCGCACGCGCGCCTACGATGACGTGGCTGCCATCACGCGCGACAGGATCGAGGGAAAGCGCAGCTACTCGAACCTGCGCGACATGCACTTCGGCAACGGCCGCATCTGCCGAGCAGTCACCCGCACCAAGTGGCTGCCCGATGCGACGGAGCGCGGGCTCGTGTACTGCGAGGGCGAGCACTGCCTGATCGTGCCCACCGTGTGCCGCAACGTGAGCCGCGTCACGCCCGACACCCCTCTGGATTTCGAGACGGCAGTCGGCCCGCCGGAAGAAACCCCGCAGGTGCTCGGGGGCCAGCGCTTCGTCGACGACCCCGAGCCACTGGTCATGCGCAGGCTGCAGCTGGATCCGCCCCCCGGTTCCCCGGAGCCGCCGCCGCTGCCGGAAATCGTGCCCGACCTCGGCCCCCCACCCCCGACGGGGCCGCCCAATGAACCCTTTCCGCCGTTCACGCCCCCCCCGCCACCACCGGTCCACGAGCCCTCGACCTGGCTCATGATGGCCGCCGGCCTGGCACTCGTGGCCAGGGTCGCGCAACGCCGCCGTGCGGGGCGCGCCGTCGCGGCCGCGCCACCTGCCCAGGGCGCAGCGCGCCTCAGGTGAGCGGCCGCTTGATCGCCGGTCCGGTCGCACCGTCGAACCCCAGTCTCCAAAGCGCCGGCAGGTCTTCCGGCTGGGAAATCCCCTCGGCGTACAGCGTCACGCCGATGCTGCGCGCGGTGGCCAGCAACTGCCCGGCGTAATCGGCGAGCCTGGCGTCCTGGTGGATGCCGCGCAAGAAGCGGCCATCGACCTTCAGGAAGTCCAGGCCCTTGCCCTTGGCCTCCAGCAGCGTCTGCAGCGACTCCTTGGCGCCGCCCAGCCCGAAGCGCACACCCATCGGCTTCCACAGTGCGGCCGCAGCCGGCCAGGCCTGCTCCGGATGCGCCGCTGACTCGGTGGCCTCCACCACGAGCTTGAGCGCCGCCTGCGGCTGCTTGGCCAGCAGCGTGCTGACGGCCTGCACGAACTGCGCGTCGGCCAGCGCGGTGGCCGACATGTAGACGCTGCGCGCCAGCCCGTCACGGGCGATGGCGTCGAGTGCCATGCGCGTGGCCATGAGGTCGGCCTGCTGCACGAGCTGCGCCCGGATGGCCATGGGCAGCCAGTGCGCGGAGCTGTAGAAGGGGCCATCGGGCTCGAGCTGCAGGCGCAGCGGGCACTCCAGGTGCACCAGCGCGCCATCGGGCCGGATGAGCGGGAACTCCATGAGGCGCGTGCGGCCGAGCTGCAGCGCCTCCGTGACGCGGCGGCGCCATTCCTGCTCGCCCATCACCTCGCCTTCGCTGCCGGGGCGTACCTCCACCGTGAAGGGGCCCGCGCTCTCGGCCTGCGCCAGCGCCTGGTCGGCCTTGGACAGCGTCTTGCCGACGGCGCCGGTGGCCAGCCCATCGAGCGCACCGATATGGAACTCCGCCTCGGGGTCGGCGCGCTGGAAGATCGGGCGCATCGCCGCGGCGAGCTCCTCGGCCACCACCTTGGCCACACCGTTGACGGGCACGTAGAGCGCGAAGTCCGAGCCGTTCAGGCGCCCGCACAGGCTGCCCTCGACGCGGCCGGCGTACTCGGTGAGGCGCCCGCCGATGTCGGCCAGCAGCTTGTCGGCGACGTTGCGGCCCACGCGCCGGTTGATGGCATTGAGCAGCTGCACGCGCAGCAGGATCAGGCTGCCGCGCCGCGACACGGTGCTCGCGGTGGAACTGCTGCCCAGGGTGCGCTCGAGCTGCGACAGGAAGTGCGCACGGTTGCTCACGCCCGAGACGCTGTCTCGCTGCAGCTGCAGGCGCATCGTGTCGAGCTGGCTCGCCTGGTTCTCGAACAGCAACTTGACGCGCCGCACCATCGAATTCATGCCCTTGGCCAGCGCCTCGAGCTCGAGCGTGCGGGGCACCGCGATCAGGTTGAAGCGGGCCTCCTCGACCCCCTTGGCCTGCGCCACCATGCCCTCGAGCGAGCGTCTCCAGTCGCGCACGAAGGTGAAGGCCACCACCAGCGCGGCCGCACCGATCACGAGCAGCGTGAAGAGGAAGCGCAGCATCCCGTTCCACAGGGCGTTGTAGGCCCAGGCGCCGTGGCTCTCCACCGACAGCCGCCCGATCTGGCGCCAGCCGTCGATCACCAGGGCCTCGCCGGGAGGCGCCTGCAGCGGCAGCGCCCGGATGAACCAGGTCGGCGCGGTGCCCACGTTTTCCGGACCCTCGAAGTTGATGACGACCGAGCCATCCAGCCCGGCCAGGCGGATGCGGCGGTAGTGCCCGGCATCGAACTGCGCCTGCAGCACGAGCTGGATCATCTTCAGGTCCCCGCCCTCGCGGTTGAGCCGCTGGGCGAGCAAGGTGGCGGCGTCGCCGTTGCGAGCCTGCCACTGCGACTCCATGGACTGCTTGAAGATCCAGGTGCCCACGGCCGCACTGCCGCCGAAGGCCAGCAGCACCACCATCGTCAGCAACAGCCCGATCTGGCGGATCATCGACAAGGCGCAGCCCCTTCGCGGTCGGGTGGAAGTCGGACTTCAGTCTACGCGTGAAGCGCACGCGGCCTCAGCCGCGCGCGGCTGCGCCGCAGCGCCGGGCAGAGACAGACGCCCTGGCACGGGATCCATCAGAAGCCGTCCGCCCGGATGCGGCTCATCACGTCGCGCCACTTGGCGATGCGCACCATCGGGTCGCCCAGGCTGCGCGCGCTCAGGCCGTCCCACAGGCCCTCGGTGCTGAAGCTGTAGACCGGCTTGAGGTCCGGGCGCTGCGAGGCCTGGCGCATCTCGTCCGTGAGGTTGTCCAGGATGAGCGGGTCGGCGTCGGGCTGCGGGTAGTAGGCCAGCACCATGTGGCCCACCGACTCGGCCGGCCGCGTGGAGGTGGCCGGGAGATCGACCTTCACGATGACCATGCGCAGCTTGGAGGGCTGCACGCCTTCGGCCAGCAGCGTGAAGAGCTTGGCGATGGCGTAGTCCTCGCAGTCGCCGCGACCGTGGAAGAAGGTCTCCAGGGGGCTTGCCCAGTAGTCCACCTGCTGGTACAGCCGCATGTCGGAGATGTAGCGGATCTTGCGGTTGTAGAAGAGGTTCGTCTGCTCCTGCTGGACGAGCTCGTCGGCGCCGGCCAGACTGCCCACGAGTTGCTGCATCTCCTGCACCATGCGCGCCGTCTCTCCGCCGCGCTCGCGCGCGGCCTGCTCGATGCGGTCGACGCTGTAGGCGCGCGACACGCCCGCCAGCGTCAGCCCGACGGCCA
>JBIIED010000053.1:0-14521 GCA_044237995.1 Rubrivivax sp.
GCGCGCTGGTCGGGCGTCTCCTCGAAGCCGAAGCTCGCCGCGAAGGCCTCGTAGTCATGCACCGAGAAGCGGTGCGTGAGGCCTTCGCGCGCGGCGCGCAGCGCGTACAGGTTCAGCAGCTCGGCGGCGGTGTCGCGAACCTGCTCGGCTGCCTTGCGCCGTGCCTTTTCCCACTGCGACGAGCCCAGGCGGTGCAGCGGCGCCTCGTCGGCACCCACGCCCGTGTAGCGCCCGATGAGGTGGAGCTGATCCACCGGTACGTAGAGCGTGGCTTTGTCGGCGTACTCCAGGTGCAGGAACTCGGTGGACCCTTCCCCGAGGTCGATGTGCACGAGCCCCCGGTAGCGGCCGATACCGTGTTGCGTGTGCACCACCGGGTCACCGATCTTGAGCTCCGAGAGGTCCTTGATCAGGGCCTCCACGCTGCTGGTCTGCTCCTGCTTGCGACGACGCCGTACCTGCGGCGTCGTGGCGAACAGCTCGGTCTCGGTGACGAACTGCACCGACAGGCCCTCATCGGGCTCGTGCCAGTGAAATCCCGAGGCGAGCGCGGCTGCGACGATCGCGACCTTCTCCGTCGAGGCCAGGAAGGCCTGCAGCGAAGCAGTCTCGGGGACAGAGATACGGTGGTCCCGCAGCATCTCCAGCAGGCTTTCGCGCCGGCCCTGGCTTTCAGCCACCAGAAGCACCCGGGCCGGGGACTGGCCCAGGTGGCGTTCCAGCGCCGCCAGCGGCTCGGTCGCGCCGCGGTCGACGGCCACGTCGGGCACCGGGCGCGCCCAGGGCACCTCGCCCGATCCACGTACGCTCAGCGTGGCGTGGGGATGCGTGGCCGCAAAGAAGGCTTCCGGCCGCAGGAAGATCGCCTCCGGGGGCAGCAGGGGGCGCTCGGGGTCGTGCTGCAGGAAGCGGTGGCGCTCGCGCGTGTCGGTCCAGAAGGCGGCCAGGGCTTCGTCGACCTCGCCGTGCAGCACCACGCAGTCGTCCTCGCGCAGGTAGCCCAGCAGCGTCCCGGGTTCGTCGAAGAAGAGGGGCAGGTAGTACTCGATGCCGCCACTGGCGATGCCCTGGGCAATGTCCTTGTAGACCCGCGCGCGGGTGGGGTCGCCTTCGATCTGCTCGCGCCAGCGGGCACGAAAGCGCGTGCGCGCAGCCTCGTCCATCGGGAACTCGCGCCCGGGAAGCAGGCGCACCTCGGGCACGGGAAACAGGCTGCGCTGCGTGTCGGGGTCGAAGGTACGGATCGAGTCGACCTCGTCGTCGAAGAGGTCCACCCGGTAGGGCACAGGCGAGCCCATCGGGAAGAGGTCGATCAGGCTGCCGCGTACCGCGTACTCGCCAGGCGCCACCACCTGGCTCACGTGCTGGTACCCCGCCAGCGTGAGCTGCGCCTTGAGCGCCTGCGCGTCCAGCTTCGCCTTTTGCCGGAAATGGAAGGTCGTGCCAGCCAGGAAGGAGGGCGGGGCGATGCGGGTGCAGGCAGTCGAGGCCGGCGCCAGGAGCACGTCGACGTCTCGCTGCACCACGCGCCAGAGCGTGGCCAGGCGCTCGGACACCAGATCCTGATGCGGGCTGAAGCTGTCGTAGGGCAGGGTCTCCCAGTCCGGGAAGATCGCCACGCGCAGGCCCGGCTCGAAGAAGACGAGCTCGTCGGCCAGGCGCTGCGTGTCGGACGGATCCGCGGTCACGACGGCTACGACCCGGCCCTCTGCACGGCGCGCACTGGCCCATCGCGCGAGCAACAAGGCGTCGCCCGATGCGAACGGGCGGGGCACGGTCAGGCGCCTGCCGGGCGCTACGGAGGGCAGTTGCATGGGGTGGTCAAAGCAAAGCGCCCGCACATCGCAGCGCGGGCTGCTCGGTGCGGGCCATGGACCGGATTCTAGAATCGCGCCATGACGCAGCGAGGCCAACCCCGGCTGTTTGCACTCGTCCCGTGCGCGGGCACGGGCGAGCGCGCGGGTGCCGGACGGCCCAAACAGTACGTGGCGCTGGCTGCGCGCAGCGTCGTGGCCCACACCCTGGACGCGCTGGTACGCGTGGGCCGCCTCAGCGGCTTGCTCGTGGTGCTGGCACCTGAGGACATTTCCTTCGAGCAAGCCGTGCCGGGATTCGTCGCCCCCGCGCGCTGGGTGGCGCGGTGTGGCGGGGCCACGCGCGCCGAAACCGTCGCCGCCGGGCTGGCTGTGCTGCGCACCCATGGCGCCGGTGATGACGACTGGGTGCTGGTACACGACGCCGCGCGCTGCCTGTTGCAGCCGCAGTGGGTGGATCGACTCATCGATGCCTGCCTGGACGACCCGGTTGGCGGGCTGCTCGCCTTGCCACTGGCCGACACCCTCAAGCAGGCACAGGGCCAAAGGGTGCAAGCCACGGTCGCGCGCACCGACAAGTGGGCCGCGCAGACGCCGCAGATGTTTCGCATCGGGCTGCTCGAGCGGGCCTTGCGGGGGAGCGCGGGCGTCGTGACCGACGAGTCAGGCGCCATCGAGGCGCTCGGGCTGGCCCCTCGGCTGGTGACCGGTGAATTGGAGAACCTGAAGGTGACGTATCCAGCAGACTTCGCCCTTGCCGAGCGCCTGCTCGCGAGCCGTGTGCACGGCACCGCCGGCCAGCGTGTGGCCGAAGACGAGCATCCGGCCGGGCGGGCTGCTTCATGAACGGCGCGCTTCGCATCGGCGAGGGGTGGGACATCCACGCCCTGGTGGCGGGCCGGCCCCTCGTGCTGGGCGGCATCGTGATTCCCCATGAGCGCGGGCTGCTCGGTCACTCGGACGCCGATGCCCTGCTGCATGCCATCACCGACGCCTTGCTTGGCGCAGCCGGGCTGGGTGACATCGGGCGCCACTTCCCCGACACCGATCCCGCCCTCGCAGGCGCGGATTCGGCCCGGCTGCTGGCCCTGGCGGCGCAGCGGGTGCGTTCGGCCGGGTGGGAGATCGTGAACGTGGACACCACGGTGGTTGCGCAGGCCCCTCGACTGGCCCCCCACATCGATGCCATGTGTGAGCGCATCGCTCAGGTGCTCGAGGTGCCGCGGGGGGCGGTCAACGTGAAGGCGAAGACGGCCGAGCGCATGGGCCCGGTCGGTGCAGGAGAGGCGATCGAGGCACGGGCCGTGTGCCTGCTGGTTGCACGGGCGAGCCCCTGAACCGGCTGCTGTGGCGCAGCAGGCCGCCCGGGGGCGAGGTTGATCGCCCCTGCGGCTCAGGCCGCTCGACGCAGCCGCAGCGTCACGACGAAGCCGCCCCCGGGGGCGTTGCCGATCTCCATCGATCCGCCCATGGCTGCCATGGCGCGCGAGACGAGCGCCAACCCCAGCCCCGTTCCAGAGTCGGCCGTGCGCGCCGCCTCGCCGCGTACGAAGGGCGTGGTGAGCTGCTCGAGCGACGATTCGGGGGCGCCCGGGCCGTGGTCGCGCAGCACGATCTCGGCCCATGGCCCCTGCCGCGTGGAGGCGATCGTGACCTGTGCCACCCCGGTGGATGCCGTGCGCCCGTAGCGGCGCGCGTTCTCGAGCAAGTTGAGGAACACCCGATCCAGGGCCACCTCGTCGGCGATGACCATCAGGTCGATCGCCACGCGTGCGTCGATGAGGATCTCGCTGCGGTTGCGAAAGCCCGCCACCGCGCGGTCCACGAGAACAGCGAGGAACACCGGCTCGAGCCGCACCACCGGCGCACGCGCGTAGTCCGTGAACTTGCCGACGATGGCGTCGAGCTGCTCGATGTCGCCAGCCATGTGCCGGCGTGCCTGCTCGTCCTGCACGCTCATCTCGATCTCCAGGCGCAGCCGCGCCAACGGCGTGCGCAGATCGTGGCTGATGCCGGCGAGCATCAGGGCCCGGTCCCGCTCGACACGGGCCAGCTCGCGCACCATGCGGTTGAAGCCCTGGTTGACCTCGCGCACCTCCTGGGTCACCGTGTCCTCGTCCAGATGTGACTCGAGGTCACCCTCACGGATGCGGCTCGCGGCAAAGGAGAGCTCCTTCAAGGGTCGGTTGATCAGCCGTGCCACCCCCACCGAACCTGCCAGCGTGGCGAGCAGCCCCAGCCCCATCCAGATAGCCAGGGTCGGGCCGCCCGGGCCCACGCCTGCGGGCGCGGCCTGCAGCCAGTAGCGGTCTCCTTCGATGGCGAAGTCCACCCACAGGCCTGGCTCGCCGTTGACGGCGCGCGCCACGGTCACGTCTTGCCCCAGCTTGACGCGCAGTTCGGTCAGCACCCGACGGTTGAACCGATCCTCGTCCAGCGCCTCCACGCGGTCGGCCGGTTCGCGCGGCCGCACCCGTGTGGGCGTGCCCTGATCGAGTGACTTCAGCAGCGCCACCCGGTTGATGCCGTCGGTCTGGCGCAGCGAGGTGCGAGCCAGGTGCACGAGGCTGGCGAGCTGCCTGGCCTGCTGGACAGCCCGCGGCTCGAGCTCGAGCGCTTGCACCACGGCCCCCCAGGCAAGCAGACAAGCGGCCAGCAGGAGCGCAAGCAGCGAGAAGGTTCGCCAGAAGAGGCTCACGATGTCGACGAGACGAAAGAGATCCGGGCCACCATCATGCCCGACGAGCGGTGCCGACGCAGGAGGCCGTGGCGGTGGTTCCAGGCCCAGGGCGCAGCGTGGTTACCCGGCCGTGCCACGGCCCGAATACGGGAGACGGGGGTCTGACGGGATGCAGGCAGTATCAGGCGGTTGCGCCCTGGCCGTCTGGCACGAAAACGTAGCCCACGCCCCAGACCGTCTGGATGTAGCGGGGTTGCGTGGGGTCGGGCTCGATGAGCTTTCGCAGCCGCGAAACCTGCACATCCAGGCTGCGGTCGTAGGGCTCGAAGTCGCGCCCGCGTGCGAGCTGGGCGAGCTTGTCGCGCGACATCGGCTGGCGCGGGTGGCGTACCAGGGCCTTGAGCATCGAGAACTCACCCGTCGTGAGCGGAACAGGCTCTCCGTTGCGCGAGAGACGCCGCGCGGCAAGGTCAAACTCGAACGGCCCGAACGAGACCGAAAGCGCCTCGCGCGACGGCGCCCCAGGCGCCTCCTGCTGGGGCCTGCGCCGCAGCACGGCGTGGATGCGCGCCAGCAGTTCGCGAGGGTTGAAGGGCTTGGGGAGGTAGTCGTCTGCTCCCACCTCCAGGCCGACGATCCGGTCCACGTCCTCGCCCTTTGCCGTGAGCATGATGACTGGCGTTGCGTCGTTGCCTGCGCGAAGCCTGCGGCACACCGAGAGGCCGTCTTCACCAGGCAGCATCAGGTCAAGCACGATGAGGTCCACCGTCTCGCGCTGCATCACCCGGCCCATGGCCTTGGCGTCCTCGGCCAGGAGGACCTCGAACCCCTCCTGGCTCAGGTAGCGACGCAGGAGGTCGCGAATGCGGGCATCGTCATCGACGACGAGAAGGCGGTCCGGGCGGGGTGAGGCGGAGTTCATAGGCAGGTTGCACGCGGTGGCGCCTGTTACATCTATTCTGCGCCTGATGCGCAAATCGGGTGTGAGGCAGGGCAACGTGTTACAACTTCTACCGGGGTTTTGCTGAGCCCAAGCCTTGCCGAGGGCGCGCAGGCATCGTGCGCGCGCGGCCACCAGCGCAAGACGATGAGGAGACAAAGATGAGGATCGCAGACACGAGCTTGGCTGCAGCCGCCTGGGTGCTCTGCGCGGCGGCCGCCGCCCAACCGGTCGAGCCGGTTCGCAACGTTCTGGCGCTGTCGGCCTCGGCCGCCACCGAGGTGACGATGGACACGCTGTCGATCACCCTTGCGGCCACGCGCGAGGGCAGTGATGCCGCCGAGGTCCAGTCGCAGCTGTCGGGCCTGGTCGAGGCGGCGCTGTCGGCGGCCCGGGCGGGCGCCCGAGCGGGACAGGTGGAGGTGCGCACCGGCGCCTTTTCGGTCGGGCCGCGCTACGCCCCGCGCGGCGGGATCGCCGGTTGGCAGGGGCGAGCCGAGCTCGTGATCGAGGGCCGCGATGCCGCGGCCGTGTCTCGGCTGGCCGGACGCATGCAGGGGCTGACGGTGGCGCGGGCGAGTTTCAGCCTCTCGCGCGAGCTGCGCGAGAAGACGGAAGCCGAAGTGTCGGGTCAGGCTATCGCCCGGTTTCGGGAGCGTGCGCAGCAGCACGCCCAGGCCTTCGGCTTCAGCGGCTACGTGGTCCGCGAGGTTCAGGTGGGAAGCCCCGAGGCGCCCATTTTTGCGCCCATGCCTGCCATGCGCGCCGCCGCGAGCCAGGCACGCCCGTCGGATGAGCAGCCCGTTCCGGTGGAAGCTGGCCGGGCGACCGTGACGACCACGGTCAGCGGCAGCGTGCTGATGACTCGCTGAGCGCCTGCCTCACTGGGCGGCCCAGCCGCCGTCCACGTTGAAGCTGGCGCCGCGGATGTTGTCCGCGGCAGGCGAGCACAGGAAGACCGCCAGCTCGCCCAGCTGGTCCGGGGTGGTGAACTGCAGGGAAGGCTGCTTTTCAGCCAGCAGCTGTCGCTTGGCCTCCTCGTTGCTCAGGCCGCCAGCGGCTGCACGCGCATCAACCTGCTTCTGCACAAGGGGCGTGAGCACCCAGCCCGGGCAGATCGCATTGACCGTGATGCCCGTGGTGGCGGTCTCGAGTGCGGCGACCTTGGTCAGGCCCACCAGACCGTGCTTGGCCGCCACGTAGGCCGCCTTGTTCACCGACGCCACGAGGCCGTGGACGGAGGCGATGTTGATGATGCGGCCCCAGCGGCGCGCCCGCATGTGCGGCAGCACCTGCTGCATGGCATGGAACGCGGAAGACAGGTTGACCGCGATCACGGCATCCCAGCGCTCGGCCGGGAAGCTCTCGATCGGGCTGACGTGCTGGATGCCCGCGTTGTTGACGAGAATGTCCACGCCGCCCATTTCAGTTTCCGCGTAGCGCACCATGGCGGCGATCTCGTCGGGCTTGGACATGTCGGCCGCGTGGTAGCCCACCATGCCGTCGTACTCCTTCAGGCGCGCGATCGCGCTCTGTGCATCGCCAAAGCCGTTGAGCACGACGTTGGCGCCATGCTGCGCCAGTGTGGTTGCAACTCCCAGGCCGATGCCCGAGGTCGAGCCTGTGATCAGTGCGGTCCTGCCGGTGAGCATGGGTGTTTTCTCCTCTTCGGTGCGGGCAAGGGTGCGAAGTTGCAGCGTACGATGACGGATTATCCGCAGGCTGATTGTTTTCGGCTGACGCCGCCCCAGGTGACCCCATGAGTCCTACTCCCCGACTGCGGCACGTCGCGTGCCTGGATGCCCAGGGCCTGCACCGGATGGCCTACTGGGAATGGGGTGAGCCCTCGCAGCCCGATGTGGTGGTCTGCGTGCACGGCCTCACCCGGCAGGGGCGCGACTTCGACGCCCTGGCAGCTGATCTCGTGGCCGCCGGCCGCCGGGTCGTGTGCCCGGACGTTGTCGGGCGCGGCCGCTCCGACTGGCTGGCCGATCCGACCGGGTACAACGTGCCGGCCTACGTGGCCGACATGGTGACCTTGCTCGCCCGGCTGGATGCCGAGCAGGTCGACTGGGTGGGCACGTCAATGGGCGGTCTGATCGGCATCGGCGTGGCCGCACTGAAGGGATCACCCCTGCGGCGTCTCGTGCTCAACGACGTCGGACCGCGCATCCAGGCGGAGGCATTGCGCCGAATCGGAGCCTACCTCGGCCAGCCGGCTCGGTTTTCCGACGAGCAGCAGGCGGCCCAGGCCATCTGGGCCATCTCCCAGGGCTTCGGGCCACACACGCCCGAGCAGTGGCTCGCGCTCACGCGCCCGCTCCTCAAGCCAGATGGCAGCGGCGCTTTCGTGTTCCGGTATGACCCCTCGATCGCCGTGCCGTTCCGGGCGATCACGCCCGAGCTCGCGGCATTCGGGGAAGCCGCGCTCTGGCACGCCTACGACAGCCTGCGCCTGCCCACGCTGCTGCTGCGCGGTGCGCAGTCGGACCTGCTCTCACCCGACACAGCGAGGGCGATGACGCAGCGCGGGCCACGTGCGCGGCTGCATGAGTTCGAGGGGGTGGGGCACGCGCCCACGCTCGTGCAGGCCGATCAGCGGCAGGTCGTGCGCGAATTCCTGCTGGCAGCCTGAAGCGGGCGCGGGAGCGCGCATGAAGACTCTGCCCAACGACACCCCGACCGAGGGTGCACCGATCATCCTGGCCGCCGCTTTCGGCGATTCTGCTGCGCGCGAGGCCGGGGCGGGTGCCCTGGCCGAGAGCGTGTCGGGGACGCTCCAGCGGGCGTACGCCTTTGCTGAACCCCTGCTGACCGGGCGCACCCTGGACACCGGGGAAGACGCCTGGACCCACGCCCGCGAGGTCGCCGCCATCCTGGCCGGAATCGGAGCCGATCCCTCGCTTCAGGCTGCCGTGTTCCTGGTCTACAGCGCCGAGCCGCTGCAGCGGCCAGAGGAGACCGTCTCGCGCGCATTCGGTGCGTCCTACGGGTCGCTGGTGGGGTTGACGCGCCGGCTCGTGTCCATTCAGCGCGCGGCGCGAGAGGCGGAGGTGGGCGCGCAGTTGCGCACCCAGCAGGTCGAGCGCGTGCGCAAGATGCTGCTGGCCTTCTCGCGGGACCTTCGCGTCGTGCTGCTGCGCCTGGCTTCGCGCCTGCAGACACTGCGCTGGCACGCCGCCTCACGCCGGGCCTGCCCGCCCGAGCTGGCCCGCGAGTCGTTGGAGGTTTTCGCGCCTCTGGCCAACCGGCTGGGCATCTGGCAGCTCAAGTGGGAGCTGGAAGACCTCGCCTTTCGCCTGCTTCAGCCGGCCGAATACCACGCTGTAGCCAGGCAGCTCGACGAGCGGCGCAGCGCGCGCGAGCTCGCACTCGCGTTCGCCCGGCACCAGCTCGAAGGCGTGCTGCGCCAGGCCGGCGTGGAAGGGCGCGTCGAAGGCCGCGCCAAGCACCTCTACAGCATCTGGAAGAAGATGCGCGGCAAGAACCTGGCCTTCGACGACGTTCTGGACCTGCGCGCGCTGCGGGTGATCGTCGACGACGTGCCGGCCTGCTACGCCGCACTATCGGCGGTGCATGCGCGCTACCGCGCGCGGCCGGGCCAGTTCGACGACTACATCGCACGGCCCAAGGCCAACGGGTACCAGTCGCTCCACACGGTTGTCGAGGGCGACGACGGCCAGCCGGTGGAGGTGCAGATCCGCACCCTGGCCATGCACGAGCGGGCCGAGCACGGGGCTGCTGCGCACTGGGCCTACAAGGAGGCCGGCGCACGCGGGTATGCGGGGGTGAGCGTCGACGAGCGCGCGGCGGGCTCGGTGATGCAGGCGCGCCAGGCAGTGATGCGCCAGCTTCTGGCCTGGGAGCGCGATGTCAGTGAGTCGGCCCACAGTCAGCAGCCCCGCGACGAGGCTGGAGCGCCGGAGGAGCGCATCTACGTGCTCACGCCACAGGCGGCTGTCGTGGAACTGCCCGCGGGTGCCACCCCGGTGGACTTCGCCTACAGCCTGCACACCGATCTTGGGCACCGTTGTCGAGGTGCACGGGTGGATGGCGTGCTCGTCCCGTTGACGACGCCGCTGGCGAGCGGGCAGACGGTGGAAGTCACGGCTGCCCGAGAGGGCGGGCCCTCGCGTGACTGGCTCAATCCGGAGCTCGGCTACCTCCAGAGCCCGCGCGCTCGGGCCAAGGTGAGGGCCTGGTTCAACGCCCAGGCGGCGCAGGAGACCATCGCCAGGGGGCGCGAGTCCGTGGAGCGCTGGCTGCAGCGCGAGGGGCGCACTGCCATCAAGCTCGATGAGCTGGCTTCGCGGCTGGGATTTGCCGATGCCGAGCGGCTCTTCGAGGCGGTGGGCAAGGATGAGTACTCGCTGCGAAACCTCGAGCAGCTGCTGCGTCCGCCGCCGGCCCAGGAGCCCGTGGACGATGCCCCGGTGCTTCGCGCGCCTCGCAGCGCTTCGCCCGGCGGGGTGCTGGTGGTGGGCGTGGAGTCCCTGCTGACCTCCCTGTCGAAGTGCTGCCGGCCTGCGCCGCCCGACGCCATTGGTGGGTTCGTGACGCGGGGCAAGGGGGTGGCCGTGCACCGTGAAGGCTGTTCCAACTTTCGCCACATGGCGCAGGCCATGCCCGAACGCGTGATCCCGGTGGAGTGGGGGCTGCCGCCGGCTCGAGGCGAGACGAGCCTGTACCCGGTGGACATCGCGGTGGAGGCAGCCGACCGGCAAGGGCTGCTTCGCGATGTGTCCGAGGCCTTCGCCAAGGCTCGCATCAACGTCACAGGGGTGCGCACGCAGAGCGTCTCCGACGCGCACGGCCGCTCGGCGCGCATGACCTTCACGGCCGAGGTGAGTGACGTGAGCCGGCTCGCCGCAGTGCTGCGCGCCATTGCGCAGGTGCCAGGGGTTCGACACGCGCGGCGAGCCTGAGCGCGGCCGTGCACAAGGGCAGTGATGCCAGCAGCCCGGCTTCGGGTGATACACTGCAAGGCTTAACAGGCGCGTAGCTCAGCTGGTTAGAGCACCACCTTGACATGGTGGGGGTCGTTGGTTCGAGTCCAATCGCGCCTACCACGCACGCCAGTCGTGCGCGTGCCAGGCACTGGCACCTCGGCCCCAGGCCCAAGGAGACGCGCGAATGCCCACCACACGCCGTGCAAAGTCCGCGGCCGAGCCGGGTGCAGGGCAGTCTGGTGAGAGGCGCGTGCTCAAGAAGTACCCCAATCGCCGGCTGTACGACACGCGCACGAGCGGATACATCACGCTGGCGGACGTCAAGCAGATGGTGATGCGCGCCGAGCCCTTCGAGGTGCGCGACGCTCGCTCAGGCGAAGACCTGACGCGCAGCATCCTGCTGCAGATCATTCTGGAAGAGGAGACTGGCGGTGTGCCGATGTTCTCCACCGACATGCTGTCGCAGCTGATCCGCTTCTACGGGCACGCCATGCAAGGGATGATGGGGGCTTACCTGGAGAAGAACCTGCAGACCTTCGTCGAGATGCAGCGCCGCCTGATGCCGGGTGGCGCAGCCACGATCGATGCCCAGGCCTTCACGCCTGAGGGCTGGGCGCAGATGCTCACCGGCCAGGCCCCGCTCGTGCAGGGCCTGTTCACCGGGTACCTGGAGCAGTCGCGAGCCCTGCTGGAGCAGATGCAGCAGCAGATGGCCCGTCAGGCCGAGGCGATGATGCCCGCCCGGGGCGGCCCGGGGCGCTGAGCCACTGCCCATGTCCACACTGCCCGAGACGGCGCCTGGTGCGCCCGGCACGCCGACGGTGGGCTTCGTCAGCCTGGGCTGCCCGAAGGCGCTGACCGACTCGGAACTCATCCTCACGAGGCTGAGCGCAGAGGGCTATCGCACCGCGCGCAGCTTCCAGGGGGCCGACCTCGTCATCGTCAACACCTGCGGCTTCATCGACGACGCGGTCAAGGAGAGCCTGGACACCATCGGCGAGGCGCTGTCTGCCAACGGGCGCGTGATCGTGACGGGCTGCCTGGGCGCGAAGGCCGGGGCCGATGGCTCCAATCTCGTGCGGACCGTGCATCCCAAAGTGCTCGCCGTCACCGGCCCGCACGCCACCGACGAGGTGATGCAGGCGGTGCACGAGCACCTGCCCAAGCCCCACGATCCCTTCGTCGATCTGCTTCCGCCAGCAGGAATCAAGCTCACGCCGCGTCACTACGCGTATCTCAAGATCAGCGAGGGCTGCAACCACCGCTGCACCTTCTGCATCATCCCGAGCATGCGTGGTGATCTGGCCTCACGGCCCGTGGGCGACGTGCTCAACGAGGCGCGTGCGCTGTTCGAGTCGGGCGTGAAGGAGCTTCTCGTCGTGAGCCAGGACACCAGCGCCTACGGCGTGGACCTGCAATACCGGACGGGCTTCTGGGATGGCAGGCCGGTCAAGACCCGCCTCACCGAGCTGTGCGAGCGCCTGGGCGAACTCGCGCGAGTGCATGGAGCCTGGGTGCGGCTTCACTACGTCTACCCCTATCCCCATGTGGACGAGCTGCTGCCGCTGATGGCCGACGGGCTGATCCTGCCTTACCTGGACGTACCCTTCCAGCATGCGCATCCCGATGTGCTGCGCCGCATGCGGCGCCCGGCCAGTGGAGAGCGCAACCTCGAGCGGCTGCATCGCTGGCGCGCCGCCTGTCCCGAGCTCGTCGTGCGCTCCACCTTCATCGCTGGCTTTCCGGGCGAGACCGAGGAGGAGTTCGAGGCCTTGCTGAACTTCGTGCGCGAGGCTGGGATCGACCGTGCCGGTTGCTTCGCCTATTCGCCCGTGGACGGCGCCGCCGCCAACGACCTGCCGGGGCAGTTGCCGGCTGGCGAGCGCGAGGCACGGCGCGCGAGCTTCATGGCGGTGGCGGAGGAAGTCTCGGCCCGGCGGCTGAAGCAGCGCGTGGGCGCCACCATGCAGGTACTGGTGGACCATGCTCCCGCCCTGGGTCGCCGAGGTGGCCGCGGCCGCAGCTACGCCGACGCGCCCGAGATCGACGGTGTGGTGCATCTCCTGCCGCCTGCGCGCGCCTCGCGTACCTTCAAGACCGGCGAGTTCACGCGTGTGCGCGTCGTCGCCACCCAGGGTCACGATCTCGTGGCCGAGCCCGTCTAGATCCTCCTCTACCGCCCTTTTCCGGAATCAGCTCCGGGGGGCTCCACGAGCGCTGCCGTGACCACATCCCAGGACCCCATCACCCGCCAGATCCACCACCCGTACGAGCCGCCCGAAGGCTTCATGGCCTTCCCGCCCGCCGTGCACAAGGCCTCCACCGTGATGTTCCGGGACGTGGCCGCCCTGCGACAGCGCACCTGGAAGAGCCGCGCCGGCTACACCTACGGGCTGCACGGCACGCCGACCACCTTCACGCTCGAGCAGCGTCTGGCCGAGCTCGAAGGCGGGGCGCACTGCGTGCTGGCCCCGAGCGGTCTGGCTGCCATCACCAACGTCAACCTCGCGCTGCTGCGCTCGGGTGACCATCTGCTGCTGCCGCACAACGTCTACGGCCCCTCGCGCGAGCAGGCCGTTTCGCTTCTGGCGCACTGGGGCATCAGCCACGGGCTGTACGACCCGATGGAGCCGGCCTCTCTGCAGGCGGCACTGACCCCGGCCACACGACTGGTGTGGCTCGAGGCACCGGGTTCGGTGACGATGGAGTTTCCGGACCTATCTTCATTGGTGGAGATCGTGCGCGGGCATGGTGCCGTGGCGGCCCTGGACAACACCTGGGGCGCGGGCCTGGCCTTCCGGCCCTTCGAGCTTGGCGTGGACATCTCCATGCAGGCTGCCACCAAGTACCCCTCGGGCGGCGCCGATGTGCTGATGGGCTCCGTCGTGACGCGCGACGAGTCCCTCTTTCATCGCCTGCTGCACGCGCACGGGATGCTCGGTATCGGCGTGGCGGCCAACGATGCCGAAATGGTGCTGCGGGCGCTGCCGACGATTGGCGTGCGCTATGAGGCGCACGACCGCAGCGCCCGTGAACTTGCCGCCTGGCTCGGCACACAGTCGGTCGTGCGGCAGGTGCTGCACCCCGCATTGCCGGGCTCTCCCGGCCACGCCCACTGGGCGCGCCACTGCCGTGCGGCAGCGGGGCTGTTTTCTGTGCTCTTCGACGACTCTGTGGGCCAAGAGCGCGTCGACGCCTTCGTCGATGCGTTGACGCTCTTCGGAATCGGCTATTCGTGGGGTGGCCCCATGAGCCTGGCCGTGCCCTACGACCTCGACGCCATGCGCAGCGGCGCGAGCCGCCACCCCGGCCGCCTCGTGCGCTTCTCGATCGGGCTGGAAGCGGTGGAAGACCTTCGGGCCGACCTCCAGGCGGCACTGAACCGGGCCTTCGGCTGAACGGGTCTCCCGCCGCCGCACGCGCGGCGACGCTAAGCCGAGGACGAAACCTTGTGGCGCATCAGGCGCTGCTTCTCGCGCTCCCAGTCGCGCTTCTTCTCGGTCTCGCGCTTGTCGTGCTGCGCCTTGCCGCGTGCGAGCGCGACTTCGACCTTCACCCGACCGCCCTTGTAGTGCAGATTCAGGGGCACGAGGGTGAATCCGCGCTGCTCGACCTTGCCGATCAGGCGCCGGATTTCCTCCCGGTGCATGAGCAGCTTGCGCGTGCGGTCTGCCTGGGGATGGACGTGGGTGGAAGCCGCACGCAGCGGGTCGATGCGGCAGCCGATCAGGAACAGCTCGCCGTTGCGGATGAGCACGTAGCCATCGGTGAGTTGCACCTGGCCGGCGCGGATCGCCTTGACCTCCCAGCCCTCCAGGACGAGGCCAGCCTCGTGCCGCTCCTCCACGTGGTAGTCGAAGCGGGCGCGGCGGTTCTCGGCAATGTCGGGCATCTGGGGGGTACCTACAATCGGCTCATTGTATGAAGCACCTGCGCCGCTCCGTCCTGCTGTGGTACTCGGCGCGCGAGATGTACGACCTCGTGACCGCCGTGGAGGACTACCCGCGCTTTCTGCCATGGTGCGAACTTGCCGAGGTGCTCGAACGGCACGACGACGGCGTGACGGCCCGGCTCGCCTTGTCGTACGCGGGCGTGCGCCACGCCTTCACCACGCGCAACGCGCACGAGGCGCAGCAGG